>CANMLD010000187.1 GCA_947498315.1 Pseudomonadota bacterium
CTTTCGAAGACGCCCTCGAAGCCGTCGCAGATCCCGATGAGCGAGTGCCCATGAGGCTGCAGTGTTCGCCACACGGCCTCGATGATGCCATTGAGGCCGGGAGCGTCGCCGCCGCCGGTGAGGAGTCCGATCCGCATGAGTTCACTCCAACTCGAGGGAGACCACGATAACCTTGTCCACAACGAAGGGGACCGTGTCGTCGAAGAGGACGACCGCTTGCCCGCGTTTCGTGGCCGTGATGGTACGCGAAACGGGCACATCCTGAACCTTGGCTTCTCCCACGAGGCGCAGAGTACCGACCAGCGTGCCTTCGCCGGGCGCGGCGGTTGCCAACACACGGACCGCCGTCCCACCACGGGATGGGGCGAGGTGTGCGTTCACGACGAGGGGTGCTAGGAGCGCGGCGGGTGGCCCGGCGGGTGGACCATCGCCGACAGAACGCCCGACGAATACGCCTACGCCTGCTCCGACGGCCAGCGCGACGAGCACTGGGACCCACCAAGAGGAGGCGGGACGCTGAGCCACGACGGGCACGGGCCGCGGAAGGGCAATGGCCTCTACAGGGCGCGCCTCCTGCGCCGCCGCGAGCGTTGACTCGGTGTCTCTAAGGCGCGATGTGAGCTCTGCCATCGCCGAGGACCACTCTCGCTCGCTGGTCTCGTGCGCTCTGCGGATGGCGTGCGTCGCCGCTTCCGCGTTAGCGGCTCGGGCGAGAGCGACTGCGATGGCCGGGTCTGGCGATGGAACGGCGCTCTCGGGCCGCGGCACCACCGTCGCCGCCGGCACGACTGGCGTGCTGCCAACCGGCAGCGGCAGCGCTCTTTCCGGCACCTCAGGAGGGGCTATCACTCTCGGCTCTGGAGTCGGCGTCGTCGACTCGATGCCGAGGGTCGGTGGCACGCGCGAGGAGGCGGTCTGTTTGCCGAATGAGAGCAGTGGGAGCAGCTTCGCTCTCAGCACCAACGCATCGGGGAGACGTGCTGTCACCTCAAAACGAGTCGCGGCGTCGAGGACCTCGAGGAGCGCCGCCGGCAGCACCGTACGGGATGTCGCGAGCGGATCGGCTGTCCGATCGCGCTTCTGACGGCGCACGTGCAGAGTCGGGAGCGCGAAAGGGCGCTTCCCGCCGACCAGCTCCGCGACGATGAGCGCGGCGGAGTAGACGTCCCCGTGCAGCGGCTCCGGAGCGCTGACGTCATCGCTCGCGGCATCGACCTCGAAACGCTCTGGTGCCGCCCACGCCAGCCCGGAATCGGCGCCGCCGGGCGCTTGCGTCGTGGGTACGTAGAAGGGCAGGTCGGACGGTCCGAGCAGGAGGGCATCGACCTGCTGACCGCGTTCGCGAAAGGCGAGCTGATCCGGACGCAACGTGCCATGGGCGATCCCGCCGTCATGGAGCGACGCGAGGCCGTCGAGGAGCGCGGTCAGGATGGCAGCCGCGATCGTGGGCTCGATGTCTACCAGCGGTCTCCCTGGCAAGAGGCGCTCTGACAAGAGCGAGAAGTCCCCGAGCCAGCGGTGGCTAGCCCAACCTTGGCCGCCCACTTCTCCGAGCGCGTCCCACGTCACGATCCCCGGGTATCGCCAGGACACCTGTTCTTCGGCGAGGTGACGGACTTCATGCCAGACGTCGGCCGTGAAGATTCGCAGCGTGCTCGGCTCGGGCCGTACCTCGAGACGGCGTGGGTGAAGTCGCCGAGATGCCTTGAAGATCGGCCCGTTGCGGTCGCCCGACACCACCGCCGCGATGAGCCACTCCCCGAACCAACGGCCCACGTGCGACAGCGTGTATTCACCACGGCTGCTGCGGTCGGCCTTCAGCTTCAACGCGGCGTCGGCGTCCTCTGTCGGCAGGCCGTTCTTCTGGTAGCCCTGACAGACGAAGTACGTGCACGGGTGGCCAACGGGGACGGCCCTGGCGCATAGAGGGCACTTGCCAGAGGCTGGGAGCTGGATGGGAGCCGGTGACACCGGAGGAGAGTAGGGCTAGAGATGAGGCTGAGCAACGAAAGCAAACTTGGCGCGGTGACGACTCTAGAGTCCTCAGCGCGCCGAACCGGCCTGAAAGTCAGCTGTTGCCGTGAGCTCACCGCGCCGCAGCGCCTCTTCGACCACACTCAGCCGGGAGCGCCGAGGCGAGCAGCCTTCTTGCTCGGGAAGGCAGGGCTTGCCTCTCGGGCTGAGCCCCGTCTTGGCGAGGGTGTCGAGCAGCGCGTCGGCGACGAAGCCTTGTGCCTCCCAGTTCAGGTGGCAGTAGTCGGTGAACCAATCGGGACCGGGCAACTGCCCTGGCGAGCGGGCGCTGATGGTCTCGTCGAGATCGACGAGTGTCGCATGGCCGTGGCCACGGGCCACCTCCCGCACCACGGCCTGAAAGGAAGGGCGGCAGCGGTTTCGGGGGAGGACCTCGACGTAGGCTTCGAGGCTACGCCGGGCAGCGGCATGATCGCCTAGTGCGAACTCAGCGAGCCCGATCCAGCGCAAGGCTTCCACGTCGTCGCATAGCCGAAGCGCCTCGAGAGCCCGTTTCGAGTCCCCGCTGCGGTACGTGGCGACACCAGACTCGACGCAAAGCGAGAAGGGAGCCGCTCGCTCCTCCCACGTATGGCCGCGAAGCGGGAGTCCGGCTTCGTTGCCTTCGTACCTGCGGTTCAGCGGCGAGACGAGCAGGAAAAGGGGAACGCCCTTCTCTGCCGTGAGCGAGACGATAGCCTCCAGGTTTTGACGAAAGTTCTCGCGGACGGCGTTCACGTCGGGATCTTGAGGCGTGTGGACGGGGCCGTCGTCGTCCCCGCGGAGCAGCTTCCGGAACGCACGGAAGGTGCCGAGCTCGTGGAGACGCGCGGTCACTTTACTTGGCGGCAAGGTCCCTTCGTTATTGCACGCCTGGACGATGAGCAGGTCGGGCTCGTGGTCGAGGGCGTACCGCACGTTCTGCAGCACGCGCTCCGAGTTGATGGCCGACATCGACCCGTTGACGACTTCGAGCGTTGCGCGCGGGTAACGCGCCGTCAGCTCCGCCGAAAACCACGCGTGGATGGTGCCGACGTCTCGGTAGGGGACGCCTCGCAGGAAGGACTCGCCGATGAAGAACACGCGCCACGCGTCGCCCTTCTTCACCCGGAACGGATGGTCGTGAACGACGTTGTCGCTCTTGGGATCGGGGTGGTAGAGCCCGTCGTCGCCAACCACCCAAGGGGGGCCGGCGGCGCGCCAGGCTCGGTCGTTCTTGCCGGAGAGGTCGAGGTCGCCCCGGCCATCGAGCCACCGCAGGAGACCATCGACTACGGCCAGCACGAAGATCGTCACTCCCACCGCGTAGATCGTGTAGCGGATGCGTTGCGGGCGGGAAAGCGGCGGACGGGGAGCGGTCGTCACTCGGCAAGGATGGAGACAGCACCCAGGGCCGTCAATCCAAAGTCCGAACGGCGACGTAGGCGAACGCCTAAATCGTCGGCCGGAGGTGCCTCAAATTCGCCATCGGATCGCGATTGCCAGGGCGTTGTCGGCACCGAAAGCGGGCTCCTTGCCCGGTGAGGTGCCGGCAACGCCCTGGACGCGCGAGGCGAAGCGAATTTACGAACCGGAGGCCGACGATTTAGGCGAACGGGCGGCCGCTTGCCGCCGAGAGCCCCTTCGGGTATCAAGACGCCGGTCCCAATGCGGCATCATCGCCAGCGTCGGTCGTCCTCGCGCCATCTTCGGCGTGAGCCAAGCGACTCGACGCTACTGGCTCGGGCGCGCGGGAGACCGGGATGCAACTTCGTCACGCGAGGAGCGCAACATGGCTTTCCAGACCGAGTTCGAGTTCACGCTGCCCCGCGGGTTCGTGGACAAGGACGGCAACGTTCACAAGAAGGGCGTCATGCGCCTAGCTACAGCGAAGGACGAGATCCTCCCGCTTCAGGACTACCGCGTTCAGAACAATCGCGCGTACCTGGTCATCATTCTGCTCTCCCGCGTCGTTACGAAGCTTGGCGACCTCAAGTCGGTGAACCCGTCGGTCATCGAAGAGCTGTACAGCGCCGACCTCGCGTACCTGCAGGACTTCTATCGCCGAGTGAACGAGGAAGGCAGCTCCAAGCACAAGGTTCAGTGCCCAGAGTGCAAGCACAAGTTCGAAGTCGATCTCGGGGGTGACCTGGGGGAATCGTGAGCTACCCCCTGGATCGCATCTACCAGGAGGTAGCGTATATCGCCTACCACTTCCACTGGTCCCCGGAGGATGTGCTCACCATGGAACACCGCGAACGGCAGGTGTGGGTGAAGCAGATCTCCGAGATCAACAAGGAGATCAACAAGACCCGCAAGTGATGCGGCTGCGGAGATATCAGTGGCTTCGGCTAGTGCTGAAGCCACTTCTCCATCCCGACATGCGGGATCCCCACCTCTTCATATTCGCTCCCGACTCGGCTGTACCCAAGACGGCTGTAGAAGCCTTCTACGGCGCATCGCGCGTGCAAGTGTACGCGGCGGATGCCGTCCTCATGAACCGTGGCTTCGAGCGCGGTCACGAGGCGTGCCCCGAGGCCGCTGCGCTGCCAGTCGGGTCGCACCGCCATCTGGAAGAGTCGGCCGGACTCGGGGGCACCGTTCGACGTCGGTCGATCTGGGTAGAAGAGCACGCATCCCACGACCTCGCTCGTCTCCGAGGCGATCGCGACGAGATGCAAGGCGCCATCTTCGAAATCGAATCGTTCACTCCCAGGTGGCCGCCCGAGTGGTTTTCGCAGGACCTCCCATCGCAATGCGCGTTCGCGCGTCAGGGCTGAAGCGAGCGCCTCGGGGCTAGCCTCGGGGAGGTCGGCCCGGTCAGGCGGCCAGATGATGTGAATCGCGTTCGTCATGATTCCATACCGAGCCCTGGGTTAGAGCTTTTCAGACTTAACCACGCGGGACGTGAAGTCGGGAGCGAGGGCAAGTCGAACTAGGCTCGAGCCCAGCTCATCGGCCGTCTTGGGGCCGTAGCGGGCCCCCACCCCTTTGAGACCGATGGCCCCTAGACCTGCGAAGAGACCATCGGCGATGACCGCCGAGACGCGTTCGAGCGCCCGCTTCTCCTCCCGGTCAGGCCCCGTGATGAACGACGGTCGCGCGATGATGAACGGCACGCCGCTCGCATGAATGGCCGCTTCGACCTTTGCTCGAGCGGCGAGGTACGCGTTCCGAGTCGATGGCGTGACCCCAAGCGACGACAGGTAGATGAATCGCGGCTTCGGGGTCGCGTGGCAGGTCGCCTCGAGCGCTAGCAGAGAGAGCCCCACGTCTACAGCGTCGTAGCTCGAATCCCGGCCGGCCTTCTTGTCCGCAGACTCGCGCTTCCGGGTCGTGCCGAGCAACGAGAAGACGGCGGTCGGCCCAAACTCGGTGAGGCGTGCCTTCAGCGCTTCCCGTTCCCAAGGGGTCGCGTTTAGTTCAGCGCCGATGGCACTCCAGGTCGTTCGGAAGGCCTCGAGCTTCGGAGAATCGGGCCGGATATGGGCAGCCGTGACGACGCCTCGCGCACGGAGCGCTCGAACGACGGCCTGACCGGTGTAACCGGTGGCTCCGAACACAAAGGCACGTTCGGGAGCGCCGTGCCCCCCGCTCACGGAGTGCGCCCGTGCTGCGCGACCCATCGACGTGCGATCGCGAGCCCCGCCCAGACGGCGAGCGCCACATGCCTGCCGCGCGATGAAGCGTCCTCGAGGAAGGTCTCCACGTCGTCGAGCGGGACCTCGAAGGTCGTTATCGACTCGGACTCGACGCCGCCACCGGCGCCGACCCTCTCGAGCCCAGTGGCCAAGAAGATGCTGTAGATCTCGGTCACCATTCCCGGCGACGGTGCCGCTCGGGTCGCCAGAACCACGCTGCGAGCGGCGAAACCCGTCTCCTCTAGAAGCTCTCGCCGCGCCGCCTCCTCCAGCGGTTCGTCTTCAGCGCCCGCAATATCGCCGGCGAGCCCAGCCGGCAGCTCGATGACGGGTCCGCCGACCGGCGGCCGATGTTGCTCGATGAGCAAAATGGCTGGGCGAGCCCCCGGTTCGAGCCCGAGTAGCGCCACGACGACGACGATCCCGCTCGCGTTGGTGCGCGAGGCACACTCGTAGCCGTCCTTGGAGACGAGACGTAAGAACCGTCCCTGGTGGAGGAGTTGTTCGTTCATGGCGAGACCCTACCATGACCTGCGAATAGCGGAGGGAGTGGTCGTTGAGCGGCCTGCAAAAACGTTTCGGTCACGAGGGCATTTGGAGCGCGTTCCGTCCCGATAGGGTCAAAGCGAACGGCGTCTCGAGTTGTTAGATTGTAGTTGCCCAAGAGGTTCGCAGTGATTTCTCTTGGCTGATGACCCGGGCCTGTCTTCGCGCTGGCCCTGGCCCAACTCGCTCGGCCGTGGCCAGGGCGAGTTGGGCCAGGGCGAGTTGGGCCAGGGCGAGTTGGGCCAGGGGGCCAGGCCAAGCTCCCGCTGCATGTGATAGACTCGAGCGCTTTGAGGTGAACCAGTGCGCGCTCTCGGCAAATCGCAAGCTCCACAGACGATCCTCGTGGTTGATGACGACGAGGATATCCGCGAGGTCGTGAGGGTGACCCTTCAAGACATCGCAGGCCATCGTGTCCTATTCGTCGCCTCCGGCCTCGAGGCGATCGAGGTAGCCCGAAGCGAGTCTCCACACCTCGTCCTGCTCGACTCGGTCATGCCTGTGATGAGCGGTCTCGCCACGCTGAAGCGGTTTCGCGACGACCCGGCTCTCTGCAGGCTTCCCGTCGTCTTCATGACCGCCAACGTTGGGGCGACTGACCGCGCACGCTACAGCGCGATGGGCGCGATCGGCGTCATCACGAAGCCCTTCGATCCGCTTTCGCTCATCGAGCAGGTCGGCGTGTGGCTCGCTGTCGTGGACAGGGAAGCACCGCCGTAGGTGCCGCCGAAATGAGAAAGCCCGTTCGACTCGTTCTCCTTTTCTCTGGTTTAGGACTTGACGGACCCCAGGGGAGGCCTTAGAAACCGCACGGCATCGAGGTACGCCTCGGCGCGGGCCGATAGCTCAGTCGGTAGAGCAACGGACTTTTAATCCGTGGGTCGACGGTTCGACTCCGTCTCGGCTCACAACGAGTATGTCCCCATCGTCTAGTCGGCCAAGGACGCGGGCCTTTCAAGCCTGCAACACGGGTTCGAATCCCGTTGGGGACGCCAATCAGAGGCCCCGGGCACCCGCCCGGGGCCTCTGAACTTCACGGTTCAAGCGCTCTGCCTGACCCAATGTAACCGGCCGCCGGCAGCGACCGTCGAACAGCCGGTTCGGTCTCGGCCTCTCGGTCGTGACGGTCTCGGTCGTGACGGTCTCGGTCCAATGCGGACACGGTCACGGAGGGTCCTCGAACGCGAGCCTGCCGGCCTAATCCCCGGCAACGGGGCCAGTGGAGCGCCATGTCGACCCTCGTCATCGTCGAGTCGCCAACGAAAGCACGCACCATCGCGAAGTTCCTCCCGAAGGAATACCGCGTAGAAGCCTGCATGGGGCACGTCCGTGACCTCCCCGGCTCTGCGGCCGAGATCCCCGAACAATTCAAGAAGTCGTCGTGGGCCAAGGAGCACGGGATCAACGTCGATGCCGGCTTCGAACCCCTCTACGTCGTGCCTCCGCAGAAGAAGAAGGTCGTCGCCGATCTCAAAGCGGCGCTGAAGGACGCTGACAGCCTGGTCATCGCGACGGACGAAGACCGCGAGGGTGAATCCATCGGTTGGCACCTGCTCGAGGTGCTGAAACCGAAGGTTCCCGTTCGGCGCATGGTGTTCCATGAGATTACTCGCTCGGCCATCGAAGGAGCGCTCGCGAACTACCGCAACGTCGACGAGAGTCTCGTCCGCGCTCAAGAGACCCGCCGCATCCTCGACCGCCTGGTCGGGTACACAGTCTCTCCCGTTCTTTGGATGAAGATCGCGCCGGGTCTCTCGGCCGGTCGCGTTCAGTCCGTCGCTGTACGACTCCTCGTCGAGCGAGAGCGTGAGCGCCTTGCGTTCCGCTCTGCGAAGTATTGGGAAGTAAAGGCCAGCCTACAGAAGGGGGCCCAGCGGCCGTTCGAGTCCTGGCTCCTCCGCGTCGGCGGTGCCCGCATCGCACAGTCGCGTGACTTTGACGACACGACCGGAAAACTGAAGGAGTCCGGCGACATCCGGCTTCTCGACGAGGTCACCGCCAAGGCCCTCGCTGGCAAGCTCGGTGGTGTTCCGTGGCGCGTCACCGAGGTCGAGAAGAAGCCGCGGGCGATGAAGCCGTACCCGCCCTTCACCACATCGACCCTGCAGCAGGAGTCCAACCGCAAGCTCGGGCTCTCGTCAGGCGACACCATGCGCATCGCGCAGCGCCTCTACGAGCAGGGCTTCATCACCTACATGCGTACCGACTCGGTGAACCTCTCGGAAGAGGCCACCTCGGCGGCGCGTCGCCGCGTGCAGGTGCTCTACGGTGCCGAGTTCGTGAGCGAGCAGCCGCGCGTCTACACGACCAAAGCCAAAGGCGCCCAAGAGGCCCACGAGGCGATACGGCCTGCGGGCGATCAAATGGTGACCGCTGAAGAGACGGGTCTGTCGGGTCGAGAGCGTCAACTCTATGAGCTGATCTGGAAGCGGACGGTCGCGACGCAAATGGCGGACGCTCGCCAGGAGCTCATCTCAGCGACCATCGCAGCGGACAACGCCGAGTTCCGGGCCACCGGTAAGCGGCTCCTGTTTGCGGGCTTCCTCCGCGCTTACGTCGAGGGTTCGGATGACCCGGAGGCCGCGCTCGAAGATCGCGAAGTGCCCCTCCCGGACCTGCAGCAGGGGGACGTGCTCTCCGCCCTCGAGATCGATGCCGTTGGCCGGGAGACCCGCCCGCCGAACCGCTATACCGAGGCGTCTCTAGTCGAGAAGTTGGAGAAGGAAGGCATCGGACGACCGTCTACGTACGCGTCGATCATCGACACGATCCTGAGCCGTAACTATGCGATGAAGCACGGGAACGCGCTCTGTGCGACCTTCACCGCGTTCGGCGTGACCCAGCTCATGGAGAACAACTTCCACGAGTTCGTCGACCTCGGGTTCACGTCGGCGATGGAAGGCACTCTAGACCGCATCGCGAAGGCGGAAGTGGCCTGGCTGCCATACCTCGAGGCCTTCTGGCGCAGTGAAGACGGGCTCAAACGCAAAGTAGAGACCGGTAAAGAGAAGATCGATCCGCGAGTCGCCTGCACGCTCACCGCCTTCGACGCACTCGCGCCAGCGAAGGTCCGCATCGGGCGCTTTGGGCCCTATCTCGAGCGTGAAGGCGCCGAGGGCGAGCTCATCCGCGCGACGATCCCGTCCGAGCTCCAGCCATCCGATTTGACGCCCGAATACGCTGAGAAGCTCTTCCGAAAGAAGACCGAAGGCCCGACCGCGGTCGGGGAAGAGCCCGACACCGGCACCAAGATCTACGTCATCGACGGTCGTTTCGGCCCCTACGTCCAGCTCGGCACCGCCGAGGGCGAGACGAAGCCCAAACGGGTCTCGCTCCCGAAAGGGATGGAGCCGGATCAGGTCACCATCGAGATCGCGCTTGGCCTCTTGTCGCTCCCGCGCACTCTCGGCGTTCACCCAGAGTCGGGCGAGCCCGTCCTCGCGGGTCTTGGCCGATTCGGTCCTTTCGTCCAGCACGTCAAAGAGTACCGCTCCTTGGCCAAGGAGGACGAGGTCCTGACAGTGAAGCTCGACCGTGCACTCGTGCTCCTTGCAACGGAGAAGGCCGCGTCGCGTCGCGCTACCCCGGCACCGCTCGCTGAGCTCGGCACCCACCCGGCGGACGGGGCCAAGGTCCTGCTCATGGGTGGCCGATATGGCCCATACGTCACCCACGGCGGCGTCAACGCGACGCTCCCGAACCAGACCGAACCAGGCTCGCTCACCTTAGAAGCGGCCCTAGTGCTCCTCGAAGAACGGGCGGCCAAAGGTCCACCGATCAAGAAGAAGGGCCGCGCTCCTGGGCGCTCGGGCTCTGCGCCGCGCAAGGCCGCTGAGGCGGGGGCCGCCGGCGCCAAGAAGGCCGCACCCAAGAAGGCCGCACCCAAGAAGGCCACAGCCAAAAAAGCAGCAAGCGCCACGGCATCTGCGACCAAGGGCAAGAAGGCGGCAGCCAAAGACACAGCCTGAGCGGTCGAGAACGCCCCTGGCCCAAGTAGCGGCAGAGGGCACGACCTCGAGCGCCCGAAGTTCCAGTTTCCCCCAAACAGGAGTCGAACATGCAACTTTCTGGAATCGTTGGTATCGTCAGCGGCGGGGCATCGGGCCTCGGCGAAGCCTGTGTCCGCATGATCGCGGGTGGCGGTGGTCGTGCCATTATCGCCGACATCAACGAGGAGAGAGGTGCGGCCCTCGCCGCCGAGCTGGGTGAATCCGCCCGCTACATTCGCACCGATGTCA
>CANMLD010000188.1 GCA_947498315.1 Pseudomonadota bacterium
CTCGACGAGCCTGGAGTGCGGGCCGTGGTCGTCAACGTACTGGCCGAGCGGAAGCACGCGTCGTGATGCGCGCCTTCCGCCGAGCCGTTGCGGCTGCCGCGTTGCTCTTGGTTGGCACGATCCCCACGGCGTCAGCGCATGGGCTTTGGGGCCACATCCACGTGACCGGCTGGGCCATCGAGAACCTACCGGACGGCGAGCTTCGGGACTTCTTCTCAGACCCCGAGGTGCTCAACGCCGCGCTCTTCGGCGCCACGTACACGGACGCCGGTTACTCGGTCTCCGGCTCCCTCCAAGGGCTGGCCAGAGACATCGCCGAGCAGACCCACTGGGAGCCCTTCATCACCGCCTACGTGCAGTGGATACGCGACAACGATCCGCCGCCGTGGACGGACCTCGAGTCGAAGAAGCGAGTCGCGTTCTTGATGGGGTGCGCGTCGCATGGGCTTCAGGACGAGGTCTTCGACACGCTCTTTCTCTATCAGGTCGGCGAGCATGACGACGGCGATCAGGACTCGGCCGACCCCGGAACGGACGGCTTCCTGGCGCTGCAGGGGTATTTGCGCTTCGTGCCGAAGGAGTACGTCCCACGCGAGGCGATTCGGGGCCTCTATGTTGGGATCGATGACGCGCTCTACGACGCCGCAGTCGACAAGTCACTGTCGCTCGTCCTGGGTGCCTACATCAACGACGCCTTTGGCATCGCGGCCGCACGCGCGTCGGGTGAGTACTACGAGCCGATCATTCCTTGGTCTTACGACCACTACCTAGACCCGGCCATCCCAGGCAGCTTGCGGGCCGAGATCCTCCCCACGCTTCGATACTTGCAGGTCATTTGGAAGCGGCTCCATGATCCCAGCGACGCCGAGACGGTCACCGCGACCTACCCCGAGCTCCCTCGCCGCCTGCCCTCGGTTCTGACCGGGACGCCGGACGCCTGGGTGAGCCTCATGTTCGGTGCGGGCGTCCTCTACAATCAGCTCACGCCAACCTGGGAGCAGCTTTCGGGTCCCGCCGGGGCGGCGCTCAGCCCAGTCCCTTTCGAGCTCGTCAACAGCCGGTGGGGCCCGGCCGAGACGCGCATCGTCAAGCTGACGCCAACGTCCGAGCTGACGCCTGGCGCCTGGTATCGAGTGCAGGTCCCCAAGCTGCCACGCCTTGACGGTGTCGCAGGCACGCCCTTCGGCTTCGAGTTTCAGGCCGAGTGCGCGACCGACGGCGATCCCGCGTGCCCGGCCGTCACCCCCGCCGAGTGGGCCATTGATGGTAAGCCCATCGTCCCGGACGAAGGGCCAGACGCGGCTGAAGTTGACGACGCTCCCGGGAGCGATGACCTCGGCTCGAACCCATCGGACGCAGACAGCTCTGCCGCTGATGCGTCCGCAAGCCCGGATCTGGGCGAACGCTCCACTGACGCCAGCGGCGGTTGTGTCGCGGCGCCATCGGCTCAGCGCCACGCGTACTTTGCGCTCACCTTCCTCCTCATCATCGTCGCGCGAGCTCGGCGCATCTGGGCCACCTCGCGATCGTGACCGAGCCCGCATGACAATCTCACCGACTGCGGCTAGCCTGCACAGCTTGGAGGACTGAATGGGTCTGCTCGACGACATTGCCAAGAGTCACGACAAACGCCGCAAAGAGCTCGACGCCGCCCAGGCTGCCGAGACTGCCGATGCCGAGCGCCAGCAGCGTGAAGCCGAAGAGGCGAAACAACGCCAGGACGCGAAGCGCGCCCAGTTCGAAGCCGGCATCCAGCGTGGCCACCGCCCGTGGGTAGGGGACCCGCAGTACTCCGTCGGTGGGCTCCATCACGGCGGCATCTTCGAGTTCTCCGAGTGTGGTCCCGACCTCGATGGTCGCTGGGTCGTCGTGCAGATCAAGGTGCCAGACGGCAGGCCAGGCGGGGGCGAGCCAACCCTCTGGGCAGCACGCGAGGACGGCGAAGCACCCAAGCCGCCATACATCCAGATGGTCGAATCCGCGATTCGGGAAGAGATCGTCAATGGCCGGCTGAAGGTCATCAAGGCGATCCCGGATGACAGAGTCTTCGAGCCAGAGACGGGCGAGGCACAAGTGGGTGGAGACGCCCACAGCGGCTTCAAGTCCGTGAAGCTTGCAGCCGAGCCACCCCGGCCCAAAGCGCCAGCGCCCGTCGCTGCACCGACGCCAGCGCCGCGCGCCCCCGAGCGCCCACAAGCGACCCCAGCACGACCGGCCGCGGCGCCCAAAGCCGGCTCGTCGATCCTCCGTCCTTTCGACGACGATGACTGAGGTGCTACGGGCCCATCTCTATCAACCCGCCATTCTGCCCACAGTGATCAGAGCTTAGACCCGCATGAGCACCGCCCGCGACTCTCGAATCGAGCTGAAAGTCGGCGTTCTGATCGTCGTCTGCCTCGCTCTCCTTGTCGCGTTTCTCGTCGTTCTCGGCGGACTCCGCAGCGGGGAGTCTGCAAAGCTCGAGATAGACTTCGAGACCAGCGGCGGCCTCAAGGTCGGCGCCCAGGTCAAGATCGCCGGAATCGACGCTGGGCGAGTGGAAGCCGTGCGCTTCCTCGGTGGCGAGAAGGATCCCCGAACGGGCCGTCCAATCTGGGTGCGGGTGCAGCTCAGCCTCGTGCCCGAGATGCGCGCAACACTCCGTAATGACGCGAGCTTCTTCATCACCACCGCCGGCATCCTCGGCGAGAAGTACATCGAGATCGATCCCGGCATCGTCGACGCGGTGTTGCCTGAAGGGATCGTGGCAGGGCAGCCACCGATGCGGCTCGAGATCCTGGCTGGGCAGGTGTCCAAGGCACTCGAACAGGTGAACGCCATCCTTGGTGACAACAAGGAAGGCATCGCGCAGACCATCAAGGACATCCAATCGAGCGTGACGACCGCCAAGGCCGCTCTCGAGGAAGGGCGCGCGTTCATCCAAACGGCAACCCGAGCCCTCGGCGTCTTCGAGACCAAGGGCGTGAAGCTACTCGACGTCGCTACCGCGGCCATCGAAGAGTACACGCCAGGTAAGGGCGAGACCGGCAACGGCATTCGGGCGGCGGTGGCGTCCGGTCGCGACGTTCTCGCCGGTGTCGAGCGCGTCGTCGGGGACGGTTCGCAGCTAGGCGCCATCGTCACCGAGACCCAAGGCGCCGTAACCGACGCCCGTCTGCTGCTGAAGAACGTGGACGGACAGTTAAAGTCGGTTGGCGATAAGGTCAAGGGCGTGCTCACCACGGCCGATGCGACGCTCTCGGACGGGCGTAAGGAGGTCGTCGCCACGCTACAGAAGGTCAACGAGATCATCGCCGACGTGAAGCACGTCGCCGGTCAGATCCGGCGAGGCGAAGGCACCGTCGGCGCGTTGCTCATGGACCGCGAGATGTTCGACGACGCTCGTGAGCTGATGAAGGACATCAAGCGCCACCCATGGAAGGTGCTCTGGAAGGAGTGACCTCGAAGGAGTGACCGGAAGATCAGGCCCGCCAGGCCTCGGCGAGCCACGGCACCATCTGCAGCCCCGCCACGGTAGAGCAGGTGTTGGCGGCGACCGAGGCGACAGCTGCTCTTGCCCACGTGACTCTGGCGAGCTGTTTTACAACGACGATCTCAACCACGGTGACGCCCACTTCGGCGATGGCGACCCACGCCCAGTACGGCTCGAAGCGCGGGACTTTGTACCAGAGGGCGGGATGGGTCGCCCACTGAGCCGAGAGGGCTGCCACGACGATCCTCAACACGCCGCGCGCCGGCCGCGCCCGCTGCAAGATGGCGAAATACACCGGGAACTCGAAGGCACAGGTCCACGCGAACGCCGCAGCCCAGAGCATCAGCGGCGGCGTCACGAGCGGGTGCCCCGAGGGTTCGTCGTCCCATCGGCCCCGCCCAGCAGCGCCGTGTCCTCACGGGAGAGGAGCAGCGCAAAGACGGCGAGCTCGAGCCAGCCGTGGAACCCGGCGAGGGTGAGGTAGATGTTGCGTGTCTTCTCGGCGTCCAAGAACGCGAGGGCAGGGACTAGTGCGCAGCAGCCGAGGCCGACGAGCATCCCCATCGTCCCGAGGTCTGACCGCAGCGCTCGGGTCGAGCGCCCAAATGACGCCGGGGCGGTGCGCGGTGCCAGCACGGTCGGCGTCAAGCGCAGCCAACATACGTAGTGAACCGCCTGGGCGAAGGCGTAGATCATTACGATCCGAAACGGCCACATCCCGGCCCAATCGGGCGCCAGCACGGTTGACAGTGACGCGACCGAGAGCCCGAGGAGAGGCTCATCCCATCGGCCCGAGGTCAGCATGACCTCGTCGAGGACGCCGCTACCGAGAAGCGCGACGCCAGCGCCGACGCCCAGGACCAGCGTCGTGGTGACCGTGAACCAGCGCCGTCGCAGCGCGAGAAGCGCGAACGCCACCACGGCGATGAGGTTGTGGCCGTGGGCGAAGGCGAGCTGAGCCTCTCGAGGCGACCGCCAGGCCAACCAGAGCAGCCCGGATGCGAGCGCCGCCGTCACGACCGTACGGAGAGTCAGCCCCCGGCTCCCGAGCCCAAAGAGCGCCGCTGTTCCTACGCCAATGGCGCCCACGACGGGGTCGAAGGCCGTGGGAAGGCGCAGACCGAAGAGAGACGCGGTGCGGCCTGCAAGCATGACCGCGACGACCGTGATGACCAACGCGAGCTGCCAGCGAAAGGCACGGCTCCCGTCCCGCCACGGACGTGCGACGAGGTAGCGGAGATCGGAGAGGACGTGCGGCGCCCCGAGGATCAGCGGGCCGAAGAGCAGCATGGCGGCGGGGAAGAGGATGGTCAGTGTGAGCGCGACCGTGAGGTGGCCCGCCGTGATGGCGGTGAGTCGTGCGTCCACGTCGGCTGCGCAGAGACGGCCGAGGCGCAGTCGGGTCGCCATACGCCAGAACGAACGCCGAGTGACGTCGAGGACCTCCACCGGGCCACTCAGGAGCCCCAAACCGGGTTGCGGCATCAGGAGGCCTCCGTCGACCGTCGACGACCCCAGCGCCACCAGACGAACGCGAGCTCGAGCGCGAGTACGGCGACGCCGACGACGATGGCCCAAATCCAGCGGTCGGGGGTCTCGGGGTCAGGGAGGGGCCGCGGCGGCAAGTCCGCGAGCGCGGTGCCAGTGAGCAGCATCGCTGCTACGAAGGCGGTGCCAGGTGAGCTCAGAGGGTCAGACAAAATGGAGATAGAATGTACGCCGCGCAGTTTTCGACGCAACGAGTTGGCGCCGATAGTCGCGTACTTGAGCGACGAAGACGGGCTCGTAGCCCTTCTCCGAGCGAGAGCAACTCGATGCTCGAAAATTGCAAAAAAAACGCCAATCGGAGTTTTGTCTGACCCTCTCAATCGACCGTGGGTGCAGGCTCATCCGTGGGGCGGATCATGAGCCGGGACTTCTGAGTGCGGGTGCGCTTCACTTCAACCTGCTCCTCGGGGGTCTCGCGGTAGGAGACTTTCGTCACGATGCCTTCGATGACCCCCTCCTTGATCGCTTCATCGGCCATGACCCACCAGGCGTCACGGATGCGCTTTCGGTACTTCTCAAGCGGCATCCCGATCGCCTTGGCGATCTCCACGTGGAGCCCGTCGAGATAGCGCGTGCTGAAGTCGATGCGCGAGCGTATCGATGGATCTTCACCGATGGCGCCATAGCTGGCTTCGTGGAACATCATCGTCGCGTGCGGGAAGATCAGCCGCTTCTTCGCGAAGACGGTGATGATGGCGCCCATCGAGAAAGCCTTGCTGATGACGATACAATAGATCGGGCTTCGTATTGACTTCATCACGTCAATCAGCACGAGGCCCGCTTCGACCGAGCCGCCCGGGCTATCCATCAGCAGCCAGATTGGGTCACCTGACTGCGCGTCGAACTGCAGGATGTCCTTGACGACTTTCGAAACGGTCGTGTCGGTCACCGGCCCGGAGAGGGTCACCTGGCGCTCGGTGAGCTCGACCTCGACCGCCGCGGCGGGTTGCGTGTGGGCGCACGCGATGACGACGGTGAGGGCGAAGGCGGCGGTGAACTTGCTGAGTGGCATTCAGGCTCCAGGGGCGAATTGCGAGGATAAGGGACGGGCAACGGGTGGGCAAGTCGGCGCCGGGTGGTCGGCGCAACGAAACACGTTTCCCCATGGCGCGAAAGGCTTGACCCCACTGGGAAATCCCCTTTCCATCCGCGCGCATGAACACCCCATACAACCCTGTCGTCACCGCGCCTTCGGGCATCACGTTCGTCACCGGCGGCAGCGGCCACGTTGGCGCCAACCTCGTGCGTCGCCTCCTGACGGACGGTCAGGCGGTTCGTTGTCTGGTCGAACCGGGCGCCGACAAGGTGCCTTTTCGAGGGCTCGACGTGGAGCTCGTCGAGGGCGACCTGCGCGACTATGACGCCATGCTGCGAGCGACGCGCGGGGTAAACCACGTCTATCACGTGGCGGCGAAGATCTCGGTCCTGTCCCCGAACGAACGGGAGTTCAAAGAGCTCTTCGACGTCAACGTCATCGGAACGCGCAACGTCATGCGGGCGTCGCTCGAGAACGGTGTCAAGCGTGCCGTCCTCACCGGCTCGTTCTCAGCCGTCGGGTACGACCCCATGAACCCGAGCAAAGCCAGCACCGACGACATGCCCTTCTGGCCTTTCGATAAGGCGGTGCTGCCCTACGCTCACACGAAGGCGATCGCCGAACACGAGCTGCTGAAGGTCGTCGCCGATGGCCTCGACGCCGTCATTGCCACATCCTGCTCCTGCATCGGACCGTGGGACTTCATCCCGTCGCGAATGGGACGCACGCTGTGTGACTTCGCCAATGGGAAGGTGAGGGCCTTCGTGCCGGGCGGCTTCGAGTTCGTGAACTCTGCTGACCTCGCCGATGGCCACATCCGGGCAATGGAGCGCGGCCGTAAGGGCCACAAGTACGTGTTCGCGACCGCGTTCCACACCCTCGAGGAGCTCATCGGCCTTTGGCGCGAGGCCGTTGGCCCTCGAAGCCGCCCCGTGATGCTCCCCGCCGGCCTCCTGAGCGCGGTCAGCCGAATCTACTCGGGCGGGCTCTACCGCCTCTTCTCGAAGAAGACGCCGCGCCTCACGCCGGGCTCCATCCGCATCTTGCAGATGCACCGTCACGCCGACACGACCAAGGCGCGCACCGAGCTCGGCTGGCAGCCGACCACGATGGCCGAGGCCGTTCGTGACGCCTACGAGTTCTTCGCGGCGGAAGGGAAGATCGAGCGTGGGGCCCTGGTGTCCGTCCCGGCCGCCATCACGCGTTAGACACGCCTGCACGCCTCGCTCGCGCCCCGAGCTCAAAGGCGCTGCCGATGTCACCGTCTCCGCGGGCCCGGCTCGCCACGCAGGAGGTCGGCCGCGCGCCACCCCACCAGCATGGACGGCGCGCTCATGGCGGAGGCTGGCGTCGTGGGTACGACCGACGCATCTGCGACTCGAACGCCCGTGACGCCGCGCAAGCCCAGCCGTGAGTCGCAGGCGGCGAGGGCGTCGTCGCCCATCCTGCAGGTCCCTGCGAAGTGGTAGGTCGTGATCGCGTTCTTGCTCACCCAGCGGGCGATGGCGGCGTCGTCCCGAATGAAGGGGCCCGGCATGAGCTCCCGGCTGTGCCACGCGCTGAGGCCGCCGCTACGGCTGAGCCGGCGCGCGACCTTCACGCCCTCCACCATGGTCGCCATGTCTCCGTCATCGCTGAAGTAGGCGGGATCGACGAGGCCCGGCGCCCTCGAGTCGCTGCTTCGAAGCCGGACGCTGCCGCGGCTCGCCGGCTTTCCGAGGATGACTCAGTCTGCAGACGATTCCGCTCGGCATGGTCGCGGCGTTGCCGGCGGGACCTCATCGAGGCGGTAGGCCTGAGTCGTCGGCGTCCATCTCGCGCCGCCGAAGCCCGTCAGCGGGCCACCATGACCTGTGCGGGCCCGATCACGCGTGGGTGCCCTGCCAAGGCGGGGGGCACGTCGAGGACGAAGAGGACTGGCTCGATAGGGCCGCTCATGTTGGGGACGCGGGCGGCCCGGCGGCGGAGGTCTTCGAGGAGCGGCTCGGCTTCCTGCGGGGTGATGGTGAGTTTGGCTGCGCCCACGAGGTGGCCGGGGGCGCCAGCGAAGGCGGCGACGACGTCGAGCTCCACCGGGCCGCCGGCGGCGGTTCCCCACCAACGGCCCGCGACGCCTGCGCGCGGCAGCTCGGTCGTGAGCCAGGGGACGGCGTCCAGGGAGAGGTCCTCCCAGATCCCACCAAGGTGGGTGCGGAAGTCGCGGCGGATGAGGTCCATCGCGAGGTCAAAGACGCCGGCCTCGAGGAGGCTGCGGTTCGGGTCGACGAACCGGTACCAGAAGCGAAGGAACGGGTCGCCGAGCGAGTAGCGCGTCCGCTTCGTGTCCCGGAGCGTGAGGCCGAACGGGACCTCGCGGCGGAGGAAGCCGAGGTCGCAGAGGCGGGCCAGCGGGCGAGCTAGGTCGGAAGCCGGGACGCCGACGCGGCCGGCGATCTCCGAGGTGCGGTGGCAACCTTGACCCACGAGCGCGAGGATCGAGGAGGCGCGAGTCGGGTCCGCGATGTCGTCTCGAAGCAGGCGGTCGGGCTCTGCATGGAGGGGTCCGAGCGGGTCGAGGACGAGGTCCCGCATCGCATCCCAGAAGGGCCGGCCTCGGGCGAGCTCCCAGTGGCGCGGTACGCCGCCGAGGAGCGCCCACCACTCTACGAGCTCGGACGGCGAGGTCACGTCCAGCGCCTCCCGAAGCCAGTGGGCGTTCAGGGGCCTGAGCTTCAGGATTTCGGTAGCGCGCCCGTAGAGCGGCGTCGTCGCGTCGAGGACGAGGCCGTGCATCATGGTCTGCGATGACCCGCAGAGCGCCAGGGTGAGCCGGCCCGCCGCTACGTCGACGTGCCGCTGCAGAACGCTCGGGAGCTCCGGGGAGGTGACGACGAGCTCCGGGAGTTCGTCGAGCGCCATCACGAAGCCCTGCGGCGCCGCCGAGTAGAGCCGCTCGAAGAGCGAGTCCCAGTCGGGGTAGACGACGGCGTCGAAGCGGGGCAAGGTCCGCCCGATCTCGCGCGCCAGGCTCTCCCGCTGGAGCGCGGCGTCCCGGCGATCGGCCACGTACCATGCCGAGGGACGGTCGGCGACGGCTTCGCGCAGGAGGCGGGACTTACCCAGGCGCCGCCGGCCGTAGACGGCCACGAGGGGCGAGCCCGTGTCGAAGGCGCGGCGAAGACGGCTGAGCTCGCTGATTCGATTGAGGAATGGGAGCGACATCGCCGATCATGATGCGGCGCGCGGTAGAATGCTGCAACCTGAACATGATGTTTCAGCTGCAGCATTATCTCGTGGATCCACCCGCAGCTCTTCCGCATCGCCGGCGGCGCCTTCATCTTCGCTCCGTCCGAAAAGCGCTGGAGGTGAAGGACACCGGCGGGCGTGCCGAGAACGCCAACCTCGGCGGCGAGTAACTCCACTGCACCGAAGATCGCGCGAGTGGCGATGCGGAAGAGGGCGTTCGCTACGTCAGAGTCGAAGGCCACCAGCATGCGGAGCTGAGGGGGTTAGCGAGGGCCCGCTTTCGCGACCTCCGCTCAAACTGGCGATAGCCGGTTTGAGCGTCTCGCCCGGGAGTGACACCACCCACTGCCGGGACGGTACTTTCGGCATGACGCGGTCCTTGAGCAGGCCGCCTATCGGCGGCCTGCTGGATACATCGAGCGCGCCGCCATCCGCCTGCCAGGGCAGCTCGAACAGATCGGGTTCTTGCAGGAGAAGGGGATGATGCGAGGGGCGGCGCACCGGTCGCACCGGTTCCTCAGCCCCGACTCAGGTCTGCGCAAGACCGGACCGCCAGGAGCCCGGCCGCTGGTGTCCGTCCCGGCCGCCATCACGCGTTAGACACGCCTGCGCGCCTCGCTCGCGCCCCGATCTCAAAGGCGCTGCCGACGTCACCGACCCCGCGGGCCCGGCTCGCCACGCAGGAGGTCGGCCGCGCGCCACCCCACCAGCATGGACGGCGCGTTCATCGCGGAGACTGGCGTCGTGGGTACGACCGACGCATCGGCGACTCGAACGCCCGTGACGCCGCGCAAGCGCAGCCGTGAGTCGCAGACGGCGAGAGCGTCGTCGCCCATACGACAGGTCCCGGCGAAGTGGTAGGTCGTGATCGCGTTCTTGCTGACCCAGCGGGCGATGGCGGCGTCGTCCCGAATGAAGGGGCCCGGCATGAGCTCGCGGCTGTGCCACGCGCCGAGGCCGCCGCTACGGCTGAGCCGGCGCGCGACCTTCACGCCCTCCACCATGGTCGCCATGTC
>CANMLD010000189.1 GCA_947498315.1 Pseudomonadota bacterium
CTAGTTCAGTCAGGGCCTCGGGGTCGAGCGCGAGCAGGGCCACGAGGAATTTGCGGTTGTCACCGATGACCACGCACTGACTGATTAACCCATGGGACTTGACGAGGTTCTCGATGTTGGACGGCGAGATGTTCTTGCCGCCCCCGGTGACTATCAGCTCCTTTTTTCGATCGGTTATAGTCAGAAAGCCGTCCCGATCCTTGGTGCCGATATCGCCGGTGCGGAACCAGCCGTCGGCCGCGAACGCGGCCTGTGTGGCTTCTTCGTCGCGGAAGTACCCCTTGAACACGTTAGCACCGCGCACCAGGATCTCGCCGTCCTCGGCGATCATGGACTCGCAGCATGCGAGGTCGCGCCCGACAGTGCCAAAGCGCACCTGATCGCGCCGGTTGACGGTAGCGGGACCGCTCGTCTCCGTCAGCCCCCAGCCTTCGAGGATGACGATGCCAATGGCATCGAAGAACTCCAGGATATCTTTGGCAATGGGCGCCGCACCGGACACCATGAAGCGGAGGCGCCCGCCGAAGCGATCGCGGATCCGGCTGAGCACGAGACGCTCTGCTACCTCGAACTGACCTCGTAGGAGAAGGGGAACGGGGCGCCGAGCACGCTCAAGCGCCTTGACCTGCTTGCCCACATCGACAGCCCACTTGAAGATCGCTTGGCGACGCGGTGGCTGCTCGGCGACCTTTGACAAGACGCGTTGGTAGATCTTCTCGTAAACACGCGGGACTGCTACCTGAACCGTAGGCCGAAACTCCTGCATGTGCTCGCCGAGCTTCTCGACTCGCTCAGCAAAGACGCCGGTGGTGCCAGCTTCCATCGCTGCATAGTTCGAGGTGCGCTGAAGGCTGTGCGCCAAAGGCAGAAACACGATGCCAAGGTCGTCGTCCCGCAGCGGGATGGCTGCGTTCACGGCGTCAACCGTCGCGACGATGTTCCTGTGCGTCAGCATGACCCCCTTGGGGGGACCGGTCGTGCCCGACGTGTAGACGAGCATGGCGAGGTCGTCGGGTTGCACGGCTTGCCAGCGCGCTTCATAGGCCTCGCAGGTGCGACGTGACGCCGAGTCCTTGTTCGCGGCCTTCTCACCGAGAGCGACGAGGTCCGAGAGCGTCATGACCGCGGAGTCGGGCGGCCCCGGATCGCTCTCGTCGAAGACGATGAAGCGTCGCAGTGTGGGCACGCTGTGAGCGACGGATTGCAGCTTGCGAAGCTGTAAGCGGTTCTCGACGAACATGACGGCGACGCCGGCATGGTGGAGAATGTAGGCGCATTGCTCCGCAGTGCTCGTTGGGTAGAGCCCGACGGTAACGCCGGCGGCGCATACGATCCCGAGATCAGCCGACGTCCACTCGATTCGAGTCTCGGAGAGGACGCCAACCCGGTCACCGGCCAATGTCCCGAGCGACATGAGCCCACAGGCGATGCCGCGCACGATCTCGTGGCCGTCCGTTCGGGTCGTCGCGACCCACGCTCGCGAGATCGGGTCCTTGTGGTAGGTAGAGACGCGGTTGCCCAGTCGAGAGAGCTGCGCGTGATACATGCTCGGGATGGTTCGGCTATCGGTCACGTGACGGCACCACTCGTCGGCTGGCTTGGCGCATGATCGGATGGCCCGCTCTGTTCGGACGCGGCCGCCATAACGGCGTGTTCGTCGGGCAGCAGTCCCTTCAGCGCGAAGTCGCCACGCGAGGCCCTGAGCCGCGAGTCGGCCGTCGCGAGACGGGAAAACGGAACGCGCGATTGTTTGGCGGGCGTGCTGAAGAGTCTCGCGAGTGACATCGAGCGCAGTTGATCTTGGATGGCGTCATTGAGCGCTGCGATCGGATCGCGGATCGCGCAACAATCGAACTGTTCGCAGGTGACAGGCCCTCCGCTTCGAGGACCGAGGCAGTCGACGAGCGCCTCGGCGTTCTCAAAGATGCCGAGGATCTCGTGGAGACTGACGTCTGTGAGGTCACGGCGCACCGTGTAGCCACCGCTGACACCCTTTAAGGAGTCCACGATGCCGTGCTGCTTCAGCGACTGCATGACTTTGGCGAGGATCGCGGGCGGGATGCGAAAGTGCGCTGCGATGTCCCGCGCGCTCGACGACGCCGCCGCGTCAGGCCGTCCGTGAAGGAATCCTAGAGCCAGGAGCGCGTATTCGGTCTTACGAGAGAGGCGAATCAAGGGATCAGCGCCAGTGCCCCGGCGCGTACGCGTAACCGCGGGGCGTGCTTCGCCAGACGCCAGGGACCCAATATCGATGGGTCTTATGGCGAATTCGGCGGTAGAGACCGGGCCTCCACCCATAACGACCGCCATCCCAATGCCAGCGGCCCGGGATCCACACATGGTAACGCCCAGGGGGCGGGGGGCGCGCCTCGGGGCGTGGCTCCGGCGGCGGGTCGGGGACGTAGACCTCGGGTCCAGACTCGTCTTCGAGGTAGTAGATCGGGCCGCAGCCGGGGGCGACCGACCCGAGTAGGATGGCAGAAGCGAGGAAGGCGCAGAACTTTCGGTGCATGGCCGGGCCGTCCGTTATCCGACCGTCGCCGTGAAGCGGAGGCGGTCATGAGCATCACGGCCTGAGTGCGACCCCGATCGGCGCCACCGCCAAACGCATTCCACCTTTGGAGCGGCGCGGCGATGAAGGAAATCGCCTGATTTGAGGCGCGGTAAGGGCAGACCGCCGACTTCGGAGTATGCTGCCGCCATGCCGAGCGGTCAATCGAACCCCTTGTCCTTCCTCTCCGCGTCATTGCGGTTGCCACTCCTCGACTTCCTCGCTCGCGAGGGAGGGTCCAGCGCCTCGAGGGAGCCCGTGACGCTCGCGAGCGCGCGCCACAGCGAGGTACCGGTCGCCGCGTTCGACGCCGACGGCACGCTCTGGGGCGTAGACGTATCGGACGAGCTGCTGGAGTGGGTCGACGCGCGCGAGCTCGTCGCACGTCCGAACGGCGCATCGAGCCTCAAGTCGTGGTGCGACGAGCTTTGCCGTATCGAGCGCGCGGAGGGGTACGCTTGGGCTGCGGCTGCATACGCGGGACACCCCGCCGACGACGTCGCCGCCTGGGCCACGGCGGCCTTCGACGCGTCGGGTCAGGCCCAGATCCACTCCCAGATGGCGGAGTTGGTCGACGTGCTGCAGGCCGCCGGCGTTTGCGTACTCGTTGTGAGCGCGAGCCCGGTGTGGGCAGTGCTGCCGGGGGCACGACGCCTCGGCATCCCAGACGAGAACGTCCTCGCCATCGAGGTCGAGCGGGTGTTCGAAAGAGGGCGTGAGCGTTTGACAGACCGCGTGCGAGCGCCTGTCACGTCCAGCCACGGCAAAGTCGCTCGCATCCAAGAGGCCCTAGGCCGTGCGCCCTTCTTCGCCGCCGGGAACACTATCGACGATCTGCCGATGATCGAGTTCGCCACGACGTTCCGGCTCGTGGTGGACCCCCGCCCGCCTCACGGCGCCGGTAGCGCTGACGTCGGCGCTGTCGCGGCTGAACGCGGTTACCCCGTGCTCCTCACGGGCGCGCTCGGCGCCGCCGAAGCAGCAGGGGGGCCAAACGCAACGGAGAAGAGGGGGCCGCCCGCGTGACACGGACGAACGAGTCGCCGTCGACGCCGCGGCGAGCCATCTTGCCTGTCGTTCTCGTGCTCCTGGCTCTCTTCGCGCTGATCCTGGCGGTGTGGGCCATCTGGACGCCACCCGAACCGAGCGCCAGCGTCACAATGGCACCCGAGCCCGCTCGCAGCGCGCCCGCGCCGCGACCGAAGTTGACGCCGAGCCCGCCGCCAGTCGCTGTCGAGCCCGAGCCGAAGCCTCCTTTGCCCGTGGCAGAAGAGAAGCCGTCGGTTGCCGTTGGGATGGCAGTCCCGGTAGTTCGGCAGAGTGGCATTCGGTTCGTCACCCTTCGCGCGGAGCAGGGCGCTCGACCCGGTGTGGTCGTCGACACGGGCGAAGGGCCGCGCAGCCGCTCTCGCGACGGTTGGCATGGGATCACGACGGTCGCGGCGCTGATCGCGCTCGATGGGCTCTCGAGTCGCCCCGAGGGCTTACGGATCGTGCTCGAGGTCGGGGAGGTCCCGCCAGACGTCGAGCACGTGCTCCCGTTGGCGCTCGCGATCCGTCTCGACTTGAGCGGTCTCCCTTTCCCCGACAAAGTGGCCTTCATTCGTTTCCCGGCGCCGGACGGCACCCTAGTCCCGACGCGAAACGCCGAGCTTTTGGCGGCAGCGGCGACCCACGTGGGTTACCGCGTCGACGTTCTTGGCGACGTCGATGCCCTGTTTCGGGGCTACGGCGTACGTTCCGCCCGACCTTCGAGTTGTGTCGGCGGACATGGCCGTGCGCCTGCGGCGTCCGTCGGGCTAGAAGGGCTGGACGACGAGACGAAACGGCGCCTTGACCGGATGGAAAGCGCCGCCCCCTACTCCCTGTCACCGCAGGCGGTGGCGCTCGACCTGCAACATATCCTGGGGAGCATCGCCGCGGGTCGCTTCGTCGATGATCGGGCAGGTCTCGTCGCTGCTGCTAGCTTGACGGACCAGGCGGCTCGGGCGCTGCAGGGCTCGCAGCCCAGAAGCCGCTCCGATTCGCTCGAACTGTTCTTGGCCGGCGCCGATCTTCGATCGTCCGTTCGGGCCTTGACCCTCGTCGAAGAGAGGCTCCCCGCCTTCGTAAACAAGCTCGCACGTGAGCGGCGGGCCCCAGACGCCGCAGAGCTCGACTGGATCACAACGCTCGTTACGAGCCGTCACACGGCGACGGCACGCGTCGAAGGTCACCTCCGGGCTTTCGGGAGCGCCGCGCGGAGCCGACGCAATGCGACGCCCGAGGGGCCTCGGGCGAACATGCGAGACGGTCTTGCGCCACAGGACGTCGAGCGTTTGACGGCGCACACGACCGAGCTTCATATGCTCTCCGATGCGCTCATCGCCCTCCTCGAGCTCGAGGTTGGGCCGTCGCGAAAGTTGCCACACCCCTATCCGTGGAACGACCTCTGGGTGACTCAGGAGGCCGGTCATGGTCGTGCGCGGGCGCCGCTTCGCGGTAGCGAGGTCAACGCCGGGGGGAACCGAGGCAAGGCCCCGAAGCCGCGTGCGGGTTCTCGCGACGCAGAACCTCGCGAACGCTCGCCGATTCTAGCCGCAGCCGATGCTACCAACCGGGCGGGCAGGCTCTGGGCTGGCCTCACCGTCGCGGTCGCGTTCAACCCCGAAGCTCGCGGGAACACGGATGGCACGAGCCGGGTGCAGAGCCCCGCCATGCTCGCTGAGCGACTCCTGACCGCGCGAACGGCTGCGGCAGTGTGCAGCGAGCGTGTCGAGACGGCGCTCGGGAGCCGCTCGGACGTGCTCATGCGGATGCAGACCGAGCTCGTCTCGGGTGTCGGGCTACTCGGCGTCCTTGGCACCCGATCGACTGATCTTCCTGTAGACTTCGCGTCGGCAGGCGTGTCCAAGCGTGCTGGACGAGAGCGCGCCGACAGTGCGTCGACGGCGCTTCGTCAGCCGAGCACGAGCGACGAGTTCTTGCTCAGCCTGAGCCGGGTCTGGCACGGGGCCTTCCTGTTGCGTAGAGCGAGCGCGACGCTCCTCGGTGACGACGCGACCCTCGCGCCGCCCGCTCGTCCGAATTAGCGACGCTCCATGCCAATCGATCTCAGCAGCCACGGCCGTTTTGGGCGCTATGAGCTCGTGAGACGGCTCGCCGTCGGTGGCATGGCCGAGGTCTTCAAGGCAAAGCAGTTCAGCGACAGCGCGTTCCACAAGGACGGCTTCTACAAGGTCGTCGCGCTGAAGCGGATCCTCCCGGGCGCGCTCGAACGCGAACGCTTCGTGGACATGTTCGTCCAAGAAGCTCGGATCGCGGCGCGGCTCGACCATCCCAACATCGGCCGCCTGTACGAGCTCGGCTGTGAACTCGAAGGGGTGATCGGCACGGGCACCGGAGCCGCACAGGCAGTCAGCCCTGCGCTCGATGCAAGCGCGGGCCGCCTCTACCTAACCATGGAGTTCATCTATGGCCACGACCTCCGCGAGGTCCTGAAGCGCCTCAAAACGCGCGGAGAGGCCATGAACCCGTGGGTGCTCGTGCGCCTCGGATCTGCGGTTGCGTCAGCGCTCGACCACGCCTGGAACCGAGCGGGCGAAGATGGTGCCCCGCTTCGGCTCGTCCATCGGGATGTGAGCCCCCAGAACATCATGGTGGGCTTCGACGGCGTAACGAAGCTCATCGACTTCGGGATCGCCAAGGTACAAAACGCGTCCGTGCAAACGGCAGCGGGGGTCCTGAAGGGCAAGTACGCGTATATGAGCCCAGAGCACGCGCGCGCACAACCACTCGACTGCCGCGCGGACATCTGGTCACTCGGCGTGGTGCTCTACGAGCTGCAGTCCTGTCGCCGCCTCTTCGCCGGCGCGACGGTGGGCGAGACCGTCGAGGCCATTCTCTCTTTCGACATCCCAACGCTCCAAACGACCCCGCCGGAGCTCGGTCACCTCATCGCCAAGATGTTGTCCCGCGATCCGGACGCCCGCTTCGCAAGTCACAGCGACGTCCATAGTGCCCTTGCCACCATTGCGGACAGCGCACCCGGAGGGCCGGACTCGACGTCACCCGAGGCCATCGCCGCATGGATGGAACGTCTCTTCCCGGAGACGCCGAGCTTCGAATCCGACCTGACCGAAGCCGATGTTCGCCTCGTATTGAGCGCCGAAGAGCGCGGCGAAGAGACGACCGACGTGCAGAGCGACGTCGGTTCGGCCACCCGCATCTTCTTCGCCGACGCCACCGGCCAAGCGGAGTACAGGGCCGTGCTCGCGGCGCTCCTGTCGCGCGGGAAGCTAGAGCCGCGTGAAGAGGGCGAGGCCCTAGAGGCGCCGGGTGCGGTGGAGCCGCTTGCCGTGCCGCCACCCTCGTTAGGCTTGTCCGCCACCATGTTCGCCGTTTGCCTGGGCCTGATGCTCGGGCTGCTATTCATGCTCGCGTTTCGCTGAGACGGCGATTCATCGCCACTTTCTTCCAGAGGCAAAGGGCCGTGATAGTCACTGCCCCTGCTGGGCACGTGAGCCCGCCGAGAACGCGCCATGTCCATCTTGCTCATCGCCGCCATTTTAGGCCTCGTAGAAGGGCTGACCGAGTTCATCCCGGTCTCGAGTACGGGCCATCTCATCGTCGTGACGAGCTGGCTCGACTTCGAGTCAGAACGGGCGAACCTCTTCAATATCGTGATTCAGTCGGCCGCCATCCTCGCGGTCTGCTGGGAGTACCGACAGCGCCTCCGAGACTCGGTGCAGGGCTTGTTTCGCGAACCAAAGGCGACCCGATTCGTCCTGAACATCGGGATCGCGTTCGTGCCGCTCGCCCTTGTGGGCTTCCTCTTCGGTAAGCAGATCAAAGCGTTGCTCTTCAACCCGGCCACGGTCGCGGCCTCGTTCGTGGTCGGCGGCATCCTCATTGTCGTCGTCGAGCGCTGGCTGAAGCGACGGCCCGGCGGAGAGGAGCGCCCTGGGACCGTCTTGACCGTCGACGAGGTCAGCCCCATGAAGGCGCTTCAGCTCGGCGTGCTGCAGACCCTCGCGCTGATCCCCGGCGTCTCACGATCAGGTGCCACCATCATCGGTGGACTTGGGCTCGGCCTCTCGCGAAAGGCGGCGGCCGAGTTCTCGTTCTTCCTGGCCGTACCGACCCTCGGGGCGGCGACCGTCTATGAACTCTACAAGGACCGCCACCTCATCGTTGCCGATGACTGGGCGATGTGGCTCATCGGCTTCGGTGCTGCGTTCTTCTCGGCCTTCGCGTGCATCCGCTGGATGCTCCGCTACGTCACCACGCACGGCTTCGGGATCTTTGCGTGGTATCGAATCCTCGTCGGGTTCGCGATTCTGTTCTTCCTGCCGTGACGAGGCTCAGCGCACCGTCTCAGCCGGCGGTCGGGTGGGGCTGCGGAGCTGCACCATGAGGATGGCGCGGTAGAGGCAGTCGAGATCGGAGGCGCCGCTCATCCGCAGGCTGGGCCCGGACGAATGCGACAAGGTCAGGGTGACCCCCGTTTCGTCTTCATGAAGCACTTCAGGGTGCCCCCATCCCCGGTCGAGCAGCCAGCTGCGGCAGTCGTCCCAAGACGGGAGGAAGATGTTGCCGTGGCGGACGGCCCGAGACATGTCCTCGGGCGTGCGCACCAGGTCGCAATAGCCAGTGTGGTCGACGTACCAATCGCCGATCTTCGGGCGCCAGGGGAACCCGACCGCCTTCAACGTGCGAGCGCGCGATACCTCTTCACTCGAGAAGCGCACGGTCAGCGAGACGCTGGGGTTGGGTGGAGCGACGTCACGCGCAGAAGCTTAGCCGGTTCGTAGGTCCGGTGTCACGAGGCCGACCGTCCCCATTGACGTGGCTCCGACGACGGTCTACCAACGTCCAATGGCAAGGCCCCTCACCGAGACAGTCTCCTCTTTCGTCAAAGTCGCCGTCGAGAGCACGCTCTCCATGGCGAAGAACGCCCCCCGTCACGTGAAAGGTGTCGCGCGGCTCTACAACTCGCTGGCGCGGCTAGCGCCCTTCCCTCTCCCACGTATCCCCGACGGGTCGAAGTACGTCCACCCGTCCGAGGCCTACACGCCGCCACCACCGCCGCCGCGTCCGGACGCGCCGGTGAAGGCAACGTCAGTGGCTCCTCCTCCGTTTCCACCGCTAACCGAAGTGCCTGGCTCTGCGCCAGCCGCGCCCACCGGGGGGCTCGTCGTGGAGGTCTCCGGGCCATCGCTCGAGGAGTGGCGACAGCGCAACCCCAACGCGTCGGTCAGCGCGCCCGGCGCTGCACCAGCCGCTGAGGCTACCGCTACGGAATCGTTGAGCAAAGCCGAGCTGGAGGCGCGTCTCCGGGAGTCGGGCGTCTCCTTCAAAGCGCGTGCGACGAAGGCAGACCTCGTCATGCTCCTAAAGGCACAACAGTGACGTTCGCGCCGATCCTCTGGGCCCTTCTCCTCGCGGCGCCGCCACTCACGGTGACGACGCCAGGAGATGGCGCTGAGCTCGCTCTCGACAGTTGGTCCGTGGGCGCGCGAGCTGCGTTTACGATGGTCATCGAAGCGACGGCGACCGAGGCGATGGAGACCGGAACGGACAGCGCCGAGCGCTCAGAGACCGTCCTGCCGGGCGTCGAACTTCACCTGGCGGTGTCAATCACAAACGTGAGCGCAGACGCCGCGACCCTCGACGTCGTGATCGAGAGGGTCAAGGCGCATTCGCGGCCAGGCAGCGACTCTGCCGCCGCTGGCGCACTCATGACGGGCTTTCAGGAGGTGCTGCCCGTCCGGTGGCGCGCGACCTTGCGCCGCAGCGAGGGGATCGTGGCCATCGAAGAGCTCTCGAAGCCGTCGGCGTCGACAGGCGGCACGTTGCAGATGGTCGGTGATGCTCTACGTGCGTTCTTCGTCGCGCTCCCAAGCAGCGCGCTGCGCGACGGCACCGCTTGGCGCCGTACGTCGGCTCGAAAGAGCGACAACACCTCTCTGAAAGGCACTCTTGACGTGACCGCCAACGCAGGGAAAGCCAAGGGCGTGAGCGCGACGCTGACCTTTCGCGGCACCGAATTGAGTGACGGACCGAGCGTCGGGCCGGATGTAGGCCCCGGGATCAAAGCGACCATCACGAGTATGGAGACCACGGCCCGCGGGACCGTCACCCTCGGGAGCGACCTACTCCCGACGTCCGGCAAACTCACCAGCGACTCCACGCTCGTGATGAGCGTCGAGACGCGGAAGTCTCCGGTAACACTGAAGCTCGGCGAACGTCGCTCGGTCACGCTGAATCGGCGCTGACTGCCGCGAGGTCACGCTGGCGCGGCGCTCATGACTGACTCGATTCCGAGGGCTGCTGCCGGCGATGCCGGCGCGGCGCTCAGTGCTGCCTCGAAGCGCTCAGCTATCAGCGGTCGGCGGGCAGCTCCGGCCAGGCGGCCGGCCGACGTGTCTCGCACCGCGCGGCGCTTCGCTGACCTCGCCGGGCTGACCGCTGAACGCTGAGCGCTGACAGCCCGGCGTCAGCCCAGGCTGAGGCCGGCGCGGCGCTGACCGCCGCGAGGTCACGCTGACGCGGCGCTCGCGACCGACTCGATGTCTAGGGCTGCTGCCGGCGATGCCGGCGCGGCGCTCAGTGCTGCCTCGGAGCGCTCAGCTATCAGCGGTCGGCGGGCAGCTCCGGCCAGGCGGCCGGCCGACGTGTCTCGCACCGCGCGGCGCTTCGCTGACCTCGCCGGGCTGACCGCTGAACGCTGAGCGCTGACA
>CANMLD010000190.1 GCA_947498315.1 Pseudomonadota bacterium
CTGACGGCTGAACGCTGAAAGCCAATGAGCAGCACTGAGCGCCGCGCCGGCATTGCCGGCAGCAGCCCCGGACATCGAGTCAGTCACGAGCGGTCAGCGGTCAGCGGTCAGCCGGGCGAGGACACGGAACGCCCCGCCGTACTAGACAAGCCGGCCGGCCGGGCGGCGGGAGCGGCCGGAGCTGACGGCTGACGGCTGAACGCTGAAAGCCAATGAGCAGAACTGAGCGCCGCGCCGGCATCGCCGGCAGCAGCCCCGGACATCGAGTCAGTCACGAGCGGTCAGCCCGGCGAGGCCGGGGAAGCGCCGCGCGACACTTGTAGCCCGGCCGGCCGGCCGGAGCTGACAGCCGAACTCTGATCGCTGATAGCCCCACGGCAGCGCTAAGCGACGCGCCGGCTCAGCCGGCAGCAGCCCTCGGGATCGAGTTAGTCATGAGGCTCGAAGGACATTCAGGTCCGAAGCACGTCGGGCAACAGCCAAGAGAAAGCCCCGCCGCGCCGTCGTTGTGCGAAGCTGGTCTTGCCGGCAGGCCCTTCTGCTGCGGCTAAGGACACGGAGCCGGCGTCTACGCCCACGACCTTCCGTGTGCGCCCCCCGATGACCACTAGCTGACCGATCTCGACCTGCATCAGTGACGATCCGATGGCCTTGCCGGTCCGTGCGTCCTTTAGCACTTTCTCGGCCACGTTAGCGATATTGCTGTGGATTCGGCCCTTCTCGCCCATGTCCATCGTCTTGGTCGTGGCTCTCACGAGGCCTCGACCGAGCTCAATGTAGCCCTTCTCTTCGAGGTGAGTCAGCACCATGGAGAGCGCCACACTATCGACGACGGGTTCCATGATCGCGCCGAGGCCGTCGCGAGAGACGCCCTTCGGAGCTCCGTAGACGAGGCTCAAGATCTGCTGCACCGCCACGCTCGGATCAGGGAGGGTCTCGATCGGCTCGATACGCCCCTCACTCGCGAGGCTCGCGAGTAGCTCGAAGGCCTGTTCGTCGTCCTCTTCCCGACACAGGCCGATAGCCGTTACGCGCCCCTCTCGGCGGCTTCCGCGACCCACGCGCTGGACGAACGCAGACACGGTGCGCGGTGGCCCGTCGAGGACCACTGCATCAACATCCCCAATGTCCACGCCGACTTCCAGCGTCATCGTGGCGACGCAGATACCCCAGGTCCAGTCCCGAAGCGCGGCTTCGCTCTCTCGCCGGTTGGACCGCTCGAGGCTGCCGTGATGGGCGACGATTCGGTCGGGTGGCCAGATGGTGGCAAGCCCGGCTGAGACCTGCTCCACCGCTGCGCGCGTATTGCAGAACCAGAGCGCCTTGATACGGCCCGCAGCCCGGAGCCGATCGATGACCTCTTTCTCGTCCTTGACGAGCTCGAGGTCGATCGGGCGCGCTTCGCCGGTGTGGACGATGACGGCACCATGGCCGGCGTAACGCTCGACGAGACGCTGCGGGTCGGCGACCGTGGCGGAGAGCACGACGCGCTGAACGTCGGGCAAGCGCCGCAGCAGTACTTGGAGTTGATCGCCACGCGCCGTGCCGTCGATGAGGTGTACTTCGTCGAGGACGATGCACGCGAGCTGGTCGAAGAGGCCTCGCCGCCGACAGAGGAGCGAGTCGAGGCTCTCCGGAGTCGTAATGAGAACCGCTGGCTGCTCCTTGGCTTTGAACGTCGGGATATCACCGGTCTTGGCAACCAACGTGATTCGCAGGAGGTCGAGCGGGCCTTCGAGCCGCCTCACGAGGTCGTTCACCAGCGCACGGGTCGGCACCACGTACAGCAGCTTTAGGCTCGTGCAGTCGGCGGGCACCCAGCGCTCGATGAGCGGGACGATCGCCGCCTCTGTTTTGCCGCTGGCCGTCGGCGCCGCGATGACGGCGGACTTTCCGTCGAGGAGCAGCGGCGCAGCGGCCTCTTGCACGGCGTTCAGGCGTCCGAAGCGGCCGAGGAAGGGACCAAAGGTGCGGCGCAGTTGCACGCGCGGGTCAATGTTCATGAAAGATTCTCCCGATCGGTTCCGGGCCGCGAGAGCACCCAAAGTCGAGTTGGGTTCCAGGCGCTCGGTCGCCTGCTCTCGACGTCATAACCGCCGAAGGCCGGTAGGACGTCATCAGGGTGGTGATAGAAGTCGCTCGTTGCGATCAGGAGACGTCCGCCTGGGGCGAGATACGCTGGCGCGTCGACCGCCAGCCGTCGCACTAGGTCGAGCCCGTCTTCGCCGCCGTCCCAGACGCAGTTGGGGTCGCCGCCGCGATGGCGGTGCGCTTCGCCCCAGGCGCGTGGCACGTAAGGGGGTGCGGAGTAGATGACATCGAAATCTCCGTTGACCCCGTTGAACAGGTCGCTAACGAAGAAGTTCACTCGGACTCCGTTGCGGACAGCGTTCTCGTGGGCGCATTCGACGAAGTGCGGGTTCACGTCCACTGCATGCACGTCCAGCCAGGGCAGGGCGCGCGCCACGACGAGGCTCAAGACGCCGACCTCGCCGGTGCCGACCTCGAGGACTCGCTGCGCGTCGCCCATCGCCCGCGGGAGCTCGTGCCTCAGTGCGAGCAGCGCTAGATCCCAGAGTACTGGCCGTTTGCGAGATGCCAGGTCGAGCCCAAAGACCCAGCGTGTGACGCGCTTCGAGGCACGTACACGGGCACCGGTCGTTCGGAACGCGAACTCGGCCGCGGAACGGACGGGAGCGGGGAGAGTCACGACGCGGATCAGATCCGCACGACCCTCAAGACCGGCGCTTCGTCGCTGCCCGCGCCCTGAACCACGACGACGAGATCTTCAGGCTGGAAGAGGCCTTGGCGTATCGACTCGGCAAGCGACCGCTCCAGGAGATCGGGTGCGGTCAGTTGGCAGGGCAAGCGGAGCGGCACGACCCCCCAGTACAGCGAGAGGCGGCGCCACGTGGCCTCGTCGTGGCACATCACCACCACCGGCCGTCGCGCGCGCCGCTCGCTTAGGAGCTCGGGTCGGTCGTTGCCTGTGCTGAAGACCACCAACCCGGCCGCGTCGAGCTTCTCTGCGATGAGTGCGGCCGCTTGGGTTACAGCGAGGCTGACGGCGTCGGCGCCGAGCAGGGAGTCATCGAGCTGGGACAGCGGCATGAAGGGGCAGTTCTCCGCTTCCACCGCGATGCGCAGCATCTCGCTCACAGCCTGCACCGGGTACTGCCCGACCGATGTCTCCGCAGACAACATGATGGCGTCGCTGCCGTCGAAGACCGCGTTCGCGACGTCGCTCGACTCCGCGCGGGTCGGGACCGGCGACGTGATCATCGACTCGAGCATCTGCGTCGCGGTGATGACCAGCTTCCCGTGGGCGTTCGCGCGTGCGATCAGGTGCTTTTGGATGACCGGCAGTCGTTCGGTGCTGATCTCGATCCCGAGATCGCCCCGAGCCACCATGATCCCGTCACATTCCGCCAGGATCTCCTCTATGGCGACGACGGCCTCGGGACGCTCGATCTTCGCGATGACGGGCAGCCTCATGCCGGCCCGAGTCATATGCCGGCGCACGGCTCGAACGTCTTCTGCGCTACGCACGAAGCTGAGGGCGATGTAGTCGACGCCCGCCGTGAGCGCCCACTCGAGGTCGGCCCGGTCCTTCTCGGTGAGTGCCGGCGCCGACACCCGCACCCCGGGTAGGTTGATGCCCTTTCGGCTCGACACCGGGCCGCCGACGGCGACGCGGGTGTGAATGTCGCGGCCTTCGACCCGGTCGACCATGAGGCGAAGCTTGCCATCGTCGACGAGGAGCGAGTCGCCCGGCTTCACGTCGAGGTGCAAGTGTTCGTAAGAGGTACCGATTCGGGAGGTGGTGCCCAATGGCAGCGCGCTCGTGGTGATGATGACGAGGCCGCCTTCCCGCCACTCGAGGTGCTGGCCGGGCTCGAAGTCCCCGAGGCGGATCTTCGGTCCTTGAAGGTCGGCGATCACGGCGAGCGGCCGATCGGTCATCTCGCTCACCCGACGGACGAGCTGCAGGCGCATGTTCTGCTGCTCGAGGCTGCCGTGGCTCATGTTCAGTCGCGCCACGTTCATACCGGCGTGACAGAGTGCGCTCAACACCTCCTCACTGTCGGTCGCCGGACCGAGGGTCGCGATGATCTTGGTGCGCTTGCGGCCGCGACGGGTGAGCCCGCTCTGAGCCATGCGGCCTCGCATGGACGAGTCGATGGAACCAGTCTGGTTCAGGTAGCCGCCTAGGTAGTCTTTCATGGTCATCAGTCCCCGGTGTCCTTTGCGATATCGTATTTATCGAGCTTGTAGCGGATGCTTCGGAAGCTCATGCCGAGCAGCTTCGCGGCTTCGGTCCTCACGCCGCCTGAGAGCTCGAGCGCCCTCACGAGGTAACGCTTCTCGATGTCTTCGAGCATGACCTCGAGGTTCATGCCGCCTTCGGGGATATCGGCGGCCGTCGTCGGCACGAGAGGACTTCCTTGGGCGGCGATGTTTGGAGGGAGCGCGTCGGTCGTGACTTGGTCGGACGTGGCGAACGTGACTGCGCGCTCCACGACGTTCTCGAGCTCGCGGACGTTGCCCGGGAAGGGGTAAGCCATCAGCGCATCCATCGCGGCGCGGTCGACCCCACGGATGCGAGCGCCGATCTCGTCGGCGAATTTGCCAAGGAAGTGTTGAACGAGGAGCGGGATGTCGTCTCGCCGCTCGCGGAGAGGCGGGATGACGATCTGTACGACGTTAAGTCGGTAGTAGAGGTCCTGCCGAAATCGCTCTTCTTTGACCTCTTTGTCCAGGTTGCGGTTCGTCGCCGCCACGATACGGACGTCCACGTCCATCTCGCGAGTACTCCCAATGGGTTTGACGCGCCGCTCCTGCAGGACCCGCAGGAGCTTCACCTGCAAGGCCAGGGAGAGTTCGCCGATCTCATCGAGGAAGAGGGTGCCGCCGTGGGCCTCCTCGAAGAGCCCCTTCTTGTTCGCGAAGGCGCCCGTGAAGCTGCCTTTCAAGTGGCCGAAGAGCTCGCTCTCCATCAGCTCCGCTGGGATGGCGCCGCAGTTTACCGCCACGAAGGGGCGGTCGCGACGAGGGCTGTTGAAGTGCAACGCCTTCGCGACCAACTCTTTGCCCGTCCCTGTCTCGCCGTTCACCAGGACCGAGGTCTTCATCGGTGCGACCCGCCCGATGAGCGCGAAGACCTCCCTGATGGCGCGGCTCTTGCCCACGATGTTGTCGAATCGGTAACGGTCGGCGAGTGCGTGCCGAAGCCGCCGGTTGTCGAGAGCGAGCTGTCGCTTCTCGACCGCTTTCTCGAGGATGACCGCGACCTCTTCCACCTTGAACGGCTTGATGAGGTAGTCGTGGGCGCCGAGCTTCATGGCCCGAATGGCCGTCTCGGCCGTCGAGAAGGCCGTCATCATGATGACCTCGACGTCGCCGTACTTTTGTTTGACCTGCTCGAGCAGCGCTATACCGTCCATCGGTCCCGGCATCTTGAGATCGCTCATCACGACGTCGACGCCACCGGCCTCGAGGCGGGTTAGCGCCTCTCTCGGATTCGATGCGGTCGACACCATGTATCCCTGCTCCTCGAGGAAGATCTCGAGGAACTCCCGAAGTGAGACTTCGTCATCGACGACAAGGATGTGGACGGACTCGGTCATGCAGCGCTCCTTCGCGTAGTACACCACAACTGTGGTCCTCTTGGCGCGCTCACTCTCATTGACGAGGAGTAAAGGTGCGCTACGGCGGCACCCCGGCCGCCCTCGGGTGGCAACGGTCATACATGCGTCGAAGCTCAGAGCGGTCGATGTGCGTGTAGATCTCGGTCGTGGCGATGTCGGCGTGGCCGAGGAGGGTCTGCACCGTGCGCAAGTCGGCGCCACCCATCAAGAGGTGGGTCGCGAAGGAGTGCCGCAGGGTGTGCGGCGTTACCCGCCGATGAACCCCCGCCACGAGCGCCCAGTGCTTCAGACGCTTCCAGAAACCCTGGCGAGTCATGGGCTTGCCGCGGTCGGTGATGAACACCGCATTGGACGGCTTCTTTCCGCCTCGGCCGGCCCAATCAGGCCGACCATAGCCGAGCCAGGTGAGCAGCGCCCGATGGGCCTCCTGTCCAAAAGGCACGAGGCGCTGCTTGTCGCCCTTGCCGATGACGCTCACGAAGCCGCGATCGAGGTGGAGTCCGTCGGCGGGCAAGCCGACGAGCTCGCTAACCCGGAGCCCTGAGCCGTAAGCCAGTTCGAACATCGCGCGGTCGCGCAGGTCACGCGGCTCTGGTGAGCCTGGCGCTAGAAGGATCTTCTGAACGTCGACGATAGAGAGAACATCGGGGAGCTTTCTACCGAGGCGAGGCGTAGCCAGCGCAGCCATCGGGTCATGGTCCATGAGCCCCTCTTCCCGAAGAAACGCGAAGAAGGTCCGGATGGCACTGAGCGCGCGCTCCACTGACCTGGGGTCGAGCCCCCCGTCGGTGAGCAGATGGGCACGGTAGGTCTCCATGTTCGCCGTCGAGAGGGGCTCACCGAGCGGAATGCGCGCGCCTTCGAGGGTGGGCGCTTCGAGCCAGGTCGAGAACCGGACAAGGTCGCGCTGGTAGGCGCTCCGCGTGTTCGTCGAGCGGCCGTGCTCGATCTCGAGGGCATAGACGAACCGGTCGATCAGCTCGGCATCTAGCTTCATGGCGACTTTGGGCTCCTCGGAACGTCGCGGGTTTCGCGCGGTTGGTTGAACAGGTTTGACGCCACGCCGGCGCCCTTCGATACTGCGCCTACAGACGATGCGCGAGAAATGACAAAGCAGAACGACCCGCCGCCGGTACCGACCGAGCCGATGCTCGACTTCGCCTCGACTACAGAGTCGAGTTACCTCGGGCAGCTCGTCGATGGCCGCTACAAGATCCGGCGGCTCATCGGGCGCGGCGGCATGGGCACGGTCTACGAGGTGGAGCAGATTCACCTGCAGAAGATCATGGCCATGAAGGTGCTTCACGAAGACATGATGATTCGGAAGCAGCTCATCAGCCGCTTCACCCGCGAGGCCCGCGCCGTCAGCCGCCTCGCGAACGATCACACGGTGCGCGTCTTCGACTTCGGACGCGCCGACGCCATCTTCTACTTGGTCATGGAGTACCTCGACGGCGAAGACCTCGAGGTCCACCTCTCTCGCGACGGTGCCCTCCCGTGGCGACGCGCGATGCGCATCCTCGATCAGGTCTGTCAGTCGCTCGAAGAGGCCCACACCGTTGGGATCGTTCACCGCGACCTCAAGCCCGAGAACATCATGATCCTCCGTCACCCCCCAGGCGCGGACTACGTCAAGGTGCTCGACTTCGGGCTCGCGAAGATCAAGAACGTCGAAGACGTCTACTCGGTCCACTCGCACCGCGACCTCTTTGGCACGCCCTTTTACATGGCACCCGAGCAGATCCGCAGCGAGCAAGTCGACCACCGCGCCGACGTCTACGCCCTCGGGTGCCTCGCTTACCGCATGTTGGTCAACCAGCATGTCTACGACGCCGCCAGCGCCTTCGACGTCCTCCGCCAGCACCTCACGGCGCCGATCCCGTCGGCCTGTCGAGCGCGACCAAATTCCGGGATCCCGGCGCGCGTGGATCGGCTGATCTTCCGTTCGCTCGCCAAGAGGCCCGAGAACCGCTTTCCATCTGCTGGCGCGCTACGCGATGAGGTGCTCGGTTGTCTCGAAGACCCCGAAGGCGCCTCGTTCTCACTCCCGATCGTCCGGGAGCCCGAAGCTCCCGAGGCGATGGACTCCGAGCTCGTCGCGCGGCTCCGGCAGTTCGATCAGAACTTCTCCGACGCCGACGCGCGCATGTACGGCGACCCGCCGGACCTCCCTTCCAAGGGCTCGCCGAAAGTCGTCATGTTCCCGATGCCCGAGCCGCCGCCGCTCCCAGGCGCGTCGGACATCATCCTCCTCGATCCGTCGAGTGAGGAGGCGCTCTTCGCCACGGACGTGCGCCGGGAACGGCGGCTCCGCTGGGTAGCGCTGATCGTCGGACCACTCGCGATCGCGGCCGTCGCGTGGGCTGTCTTCGCGCTCCGCGGAAGCTCCAACCGGTCCGAAGCCGAGCTCGAGCCCAATAACATGCTCAAGGAGGCGAACCTCCTCGAGCCCGGTGTGGGCCTCGTCGGCGCCCTTGGGAAACGCCTCTCGACCTTCGAGTCCGATCGCGACCACTACCGGCTCCGCGTCCCGAAGGAGGCGGGTTACCTCGACGTCGACCTCACCGAAGTCGCCGACATCGACATCGCCTTCGAGATCCTCGACGAGACGGGCCGCGTCAATGCCACCATTGACTACGATGGGATTGGCCAACCCGAGAGCCTCCGTCGATTCAGAATCGACACCGGTGAGGTCTTCATCGCCGTCCGAGAGTCCAAGTCCGGTGAAGCGACGCCGACCGAGAAGCCAGATGCGCTCTACACGCTCACGGCCACAGCTTACAAGGCGCTGCCGTCACCCGGTGAGGCCGAGTCCAACGACGATCCTGACCACGCCAGCCCGCTCGCCGTGGGCACGACTGGTGACGGGTATTTAGAGGGTCCGCGAGACGTCGATATCTACCGACTCGAAGCGCCGAGCGACGGGGCGGGGCGCCGGTGGGAGATCGCTATCGAAGCCAGCGGAGGGTTCGTCCCACGCCTCGCGTTCTCCCGCTTCGATGGGGAACAACCCACGGTGATCTTCACCGACGAAGGTGCGGAAGGTGTCCTTCGAACGGTCTTCGAAGAGGAACAAGACGCCCGCGGCAGCTACCTCGTCGCGGTGAGCCACGCTGGCCGTGGTACCCCCCGCGGTGACTACAAGCTCATCGCCGACCTGAGGGAGGCCCGCTCTTGGCTGTCTCAGGAGCCAGACAACGACCGCATTCGGGCTGGGAGGGTGGCCATTGGCCAGCTCATCGCGGGGAGCCTCGACACCCCCGGCGACGTCGACGTCTTCGCCATACCTGTCACCGATCCGCAGAGGCGCACCATCGAGCTCGTGGTCGACCCCGAGACCGAGGCCCGGCTCCAGATCCAGATCTCCGACGTCAATCGCTTGTCGGTGAAGGACTTCCCTTCCATCGGCGCACAGCCGTCCGATCGCCCCATCGAGAGCGGCATCCGCTTCTCGGGAAAGGGCGAGGTCTACTTCGTTCAGGTCGCGTGCCGCGACCCAGGCGGAACCCTGGGTAGCTATCAGCTGCGGGCGCGCCGAGTGCTCACAAAGTAACGACAAGGCACCGATATCACGGGGAGGGCCCCTGAGGAAGGCGACATGATCATCCCCAGCACGGACCGCCCATTTCGCGTCCTCGGGCTGCAGCAGATCGCGATCGGCGGTCCCGACAAAGCCGCGCTCTCCAGGCTGTGGGTAGACCTGTTGGGCCTCGCGCCGCACGGTCAGTTTCGAAGCGAACGGGAGAACGTCGATGAGGAGATTCTGCTCCTCGGCCACGGCCCGCACGCAGTAGAGGTCGACCTCATGCAGCCGCTCGACCCGGAGAAGAAGCCCCGCGTCGACCTCCCACCGCTGAACCATATCGGGCTCTGGGTCGACGACATCGAGGTCGCCGTCCACTGGCTCGACCAGCAGGGCATGCGCTTCGCCCCCGGCGGAATCCGAATCGGTGCCGCTGGCCACCGGGTCTGCTTCATCCACCCGAAAGGCAGCGAGGAGAAGCCGCTCAGTGGCGAGGGCGTCCTCATCGAGCTCGTCGAGGCGCCGGCGGGTCTGTTCGGTTGAACAGCGTCGTCGCGCCCACCACCATGGCCAAGGTCCTCGCGATGCGCTCGTCACCCACAACCGGGATCTTTCGGGCGTGACTGTCCTTCGGGTCGTCGGGCTCGCGCTCATGTGACACCCTGTTCAGAGTGTGAACGATCGACCAGTTCGTGAACAGAACCGGTTCTGAAACGCGACAGGGCTGGGGCTCGGCGGAGAGTTCCAACAGGACATCCACAGACCCTTTGTGCCGGTGTTCACGAGATGTACAGCTAGCAGGAAGCTCCGGGGGCACTAATTACAGGCACTTAGGTCTTGGCACGGGTCCTGCTAAGAGTGAAACCCGACGGCGCTGCGAGGATTCGCGGTGCGACGCAAACGCCTATGCTTCCATCCGGGTACCCACTCCCGGCCACGAAGACGGCCCAAAGCTCACGGTGGACGGCAGCTGGCTC
>CANMLD010000191.1 GCA_947498315.1 Pseudomonadota bacterium
TCTTCTGACCGCGCTCGCGTTCACCACGCCGGCCCTCGCCGCCGCACCGGACCTCGTGTGCGCCATCGAGGCCACACCGGACCCGAAGACGGGTTTCGTGACCCTCACCCTCAAGGTCACCAACATCGGCGACGACGTAGCCGAAGCGACCGGGACGCCCAAAGACCCTCTGGCGTACATCTGGTTCCATTCGGACACGGACCCAACGGCGACACAGAACCCGGCTGGGCTCTTCGAGACGCTCGTCATCGGCCCTTCCGAGGAGGTCAGTCAGGACTTCGTCTATCAGAGCGGCATTGGCTCGTTCACCGCATGGTGCGAAGTCAACAAGGACCTCGGCCTGCCCTTCGGCCGCACCGAAAAGGACGAGCAGAAGACCGACAACAACAAGAACTCGACCCCATACGTGATGGACCCTCCGCCACCGACCAACGCGGATCTCGTCATCACGGCGCTCACGGCGTCGAAGGTCGACGGTGGGGGCCTCTTCGACGTGGCCTTCGAGGTCACGGTCAAAAACCAAGGTGACGAGCCGTCGGGCGGGTTCTCCATCGACGTCTACGTGGGCGAGCCGGAGAAGCCCGATTGGGACCTCGTCGGCCCAAGCCCGATCTTCTGCGACATCCCGACGCTGGCCGTCAATCAGACCCTGAAGGTCGATTGCGGCAGCTACAACGGCTACGACGCCGCCGATGTCGGTATTCAGACCATCTACGTCTACGTGGACAAGAACGACGAGATCGAGGAGCTCGACGAGGCCAACAACGACTTCGAGGACGACATCATCGTGAGTGGTCCGCCCGATCTCGTCGCGACCAAGCTGGAGGTCACCTCCGACAAGGCCGACGTGGCCTACACCGTGACCTTCACGAACACCGGCGGCGACGACGTTCAGGCTGCAAACATCTGCCTCTATTTCAACAGCGCCGACGAGCCCGTCATCGGTGGCGGGAAAGTCTCCGACCAGAAGACCGTGTTCGTGCCGGCAGGCCAGTCGCTCGAGATCACCTTCAATCGCACGGGCACACTCGGTGGTGACTACAAGGCCTGGGTGGTCCTCGACTGCTTTGGCGAGGTCGAAGAGCTCGATGAAGCCAACAACGCGACGAGCCTCAGCTACTCCGTCATTGGCATCCCGAACGAGCCGCCCGTCTTCAACGCCATCACCGGCCCTGCGTCCTGCACCGAGACCACCGAGTGTCAGTTCACGTCCACAGTCACCGACCTGACGGGCCTACCGCTCGGATACGAGCTCGTCGCTGGTCCAGAAGGATTCTACGTAGACCCGGCACTCGGCAGCGTGACCTACGTCGCTCCTCTCGGCAGTGCAGCAGGACAGGTCACTGCGACCATCCGTGTCCGCGACCAAGGCGAAGCCACAGCCGACGCGTCGGTGACCTTCGACCTCCGCCCGTCGCCGACGTTCTCCGGCGTGGTTGGCCAGGTCGGTAGCATGCCGAACTCCAACATCTCGGTGTGCCCGATGGTCGAAGTCCCCGGGCGCGGCTTCGCCTACGTCGACCGCGACGCGAGGCGGCTGCGCTTCTTCGCCCAGAAGACCACAGCGCTCGACAAGACGTCCGCCACCACGTCCATCGAGCTCGGCACCCTGCACGCGCCGCCGAAACCCCTCTGGTCCTGCCACGTGGAGGCCTACCCCGGCGGCGGCTACATCGTCTTCGAGACAGCCAGCCGCACCGCCGTCTTCCTTCCCACGCTCGGTGCTGCTCGCAAGATGACCCTGCCCGTCACGGGCGGCGAGACCATCTACAGCGAGCAGTTCCGGTACGTCGGGGACGGCGCTATGGCCTTCTTCACGGTCGGTCCAGCGTCCCGAATCGTCTTCATGTCGCTCGTAACCGGCAAGCTCGACCCGCAATGGGGCGGCAACGTCGACGCGGCGCCGACGGGAGGCACGCCCGGCATGATCGACCTCTACGACGCGAGTAAGGCGATCGGAGCCAGCGGGCTCGATATCTACTCGAACTACTTCTGGACCGACGGCGAGACCTTCCGGGTCTACAATCGCTTCAACACTCGCCAAGAGCTGATCGAAGTCGACCGCGACGGCGCCGTCATCGTAGCCACGCGCCTCACGCCCTGGCTTCCGCCCGACCCCATCCCGAATCAGGAGCCGCTCTGGTCGCTCATGGCCGACCCCGATGGCGGCCTTCAGATTCTGGACATCGCGACGTCGACCCTGCGCTGGTACCAGGCGGACTCCCGCGAAAACCCCACTGATCCCCTGACCTTCAGCCCGAACGAGAACTTCGCCCTGCGTGATCCGAACCTACAGGTCGGCGCGCCAACGGCCCCCGGCTGGGTCTACCTCCAGGCTTACGGACTCTCGGCGAATAATGCCGACTGCTCCGTCCTCGAGAGCGGCGGTTTCAGTTGTCACGACGTCGCCGAGCAGCGTGGCTATGTCCTGAACGAGTTCGGTGACTACTGGAAGAACTGTCCCGAGCTCGACGTATCCCCGGCGACCATCGACTTCGGTGCCGTGCCCGCTGCAGAGTCGCGTACTCGGAGCTTGACCATCGCCAACCGCGGCGGCGGTACCCTCGTCATCGACGCGAGCACCATCCCGGTTGCGCCCAGCGCCCCGGTAGGCTCCTTCAACCTGACGGGCCTCGGTACGCCACCCCGCTTCTTGCCGCCGGGCACGACGCTGACCCTCGACGTCACCTTCTCGCCAAAGAAGACGGGCTCTTCGTTCACAACGCTGCAATTCACGTCCAACGCCTGCGGAGCCGGTGGGCTCTCCATCCCCCTCATCGGCAGCTCGGGGCCCCGTATCTCGGTGACCCCATCGCCCGTCACGTTCACGGGCGTCTCCGCGGGGGCTCACTCGAAGCTGGTCGACCTCGTCAGCGTCGGCTCCTCCGCCATCTCCATCAACCTCGTGCAGGTCCAGAGCGTCGGCGGCAAGCTCACGCGCGGCACTCTCTCGCGGTCCAGCGGACCGGTCTCGCTCCCCGTCGTCCTCCAGCCGGGCGAACGCATCTCGGTCGAGGTCCTCTTCGACGGCGCGATCCCAGGCAGCTACTCGGGGACGCTCGTGATCTCGTCCACCGACGCGAGTGGCTCCGTGCAAGAGTTCCCGATCACCGCCACCACCATCGCGGAGATCCGCTCGGCCCCCGCCGGCTTCAACTTCGGCGCCGTCGCGACCGGCAACACCGGTACCCGCTCGCTGACCGTACGCAACCGTGGCTTCACGCCCATCACCTTCCAGCCGCCGGTCCTCACCGCCAGCAGCGCGTTCACCCTCGACACGTCGAGCTTCGTGAACCTCCTCGCGCCGGGCGCGACCACGACGCTCACCCTCGAGTTCCGACCCACCCGGCTCGGGAGTGACTTCGCCCTCGTCACGCTCGAACACGACGCCGACAGCCCGCCGATCACGCTGCACGCAGCGGCCGGCACCGGCACGTCCTTCTCCTTCGGCTTCACCGGCAGCATCGACGTGACCGTCCCCGCCGGTGGGCCTATTGACGGCAGCCTTGTTGGCAACGACCAGTTCCTCCACCTCTCGACCGGCGGTTTCCTGGTCGGGATTGGCGACGGGAACCGCTTTGCCGTCATCCAGCCTGACGGCGCGCTCGACCCGTGGTTCGGCGCCGGCGGCACCTTCGACGTGAAGGCGGCCTTCCCCGAGCTCGACGGCGCCTGGCCCTACGTAGTTGAGCTGCCCGACGGCGGCTTCGCCCTCCTCGACCCTAGCGCGAAGCGGATCGTGGCCATCCGGGCCGACGGCGTCCGGCATCCCTTCTTCGGCGCGAACGGCGTCATTGAGCTGGGCTCGCTCCTCGCCCCATCGGCGTCCCTCGGCACCGCCTTCGTCGCGACCGCAAACGGGCTGCTCGTGGGCGATACCAATAGCGACGTGCTCTCGGTCGTCACACGTGATGGCGTCCTCGACCCGACCTTCGCGGGCGGCACGGGCAGGCTCGTGTTCAAAGGCGTCGGCACCGTCATTGGCGGCGGCCTGGCAACGGGCGTAGGCGACCTCGTCGGTGTCATCGGCAAAGGCACGCTGCTCGTGGCTGACTCGCAGACGACCAAGGTCTTCACCTTCACGCCAGAGGGCACCGCGCCGTTCGAGTCCACGGCCGGCGCCCTGCCGAGCTTCGGCGGCACCTTCTGGGTCGGCGGTACCAACCGCATCTTCTACTTCGACGCGGAGACCGGCCTCATCGCCAAGCTCATCACGCCGCTCATGGACGAAGACACGGGGTGGGGCAACGGCGGCACGCTCAACGCGAACACCCCATTCCCGGGCGCGACCTTCGCCCGCGCTTTCGCCGCCGTGGATGAAGAGCGGATCGCCGTCGTCGATACCGCTGGCGGTCGCATCGGCATCGTAGAACGCTCCGGCAAGGCATACGTCGCGCTCCCCAAGGCCGCGATCGAAGCGCCATCCGAGCTTGCCTTCGGGGTCGTCCCGGTCGGTGTCACGAGCGCGCCGAAGACCATCGATGTGACCAACTCGGGCTCGGTGCCCCTCGTCGTGACGGCGCTCTTCGACCAGCCAGGCTTCCACCTCGCCCGCGTGCAAGGCGTCATCCCCGACGCCATCACGGTCCCCGCGGGCGCGACCAGCACTCTGAACGTCGTCTACGAACCCAAGATCGAAGCTCAGATGACCGCGCAACTCCGCATACTGACGAACGATCCAACGCTGCCGGAGGTCGGCAGCGGCGTCCTGTTGACGGGCAGCACCGGCGGTCGCTTGGTCGTAAACCCGGACGTTAACGTCCTCGACTTTGGTGCCATCGCCGCGGGCCAGGAGGGTGTACGGTCGTTCACTCTCCGCAACGCCGGTGCCGACCCACTCGCTTTGCAATCGGTGACCATCGTCTCGAATCCACCGGGCGCCTTCGCGCTGAACCCGCCGATCGCAGCGACGACCTTAGACCCAGGTGAAGCCCCCATCACCGTCAACGTCCGCTTCCTCCCCGTGGCGAGCGTAAACGCCACTGGCACGGTCACCATCTCGGCGAGCGGCGGCACGCAGCGCGTCATCGGCCTCGTTGGCTCTGATGGGCCCCGCATCGCCGTCACGCCGACCACGCTTGCATGTGAAGGCGCAGAGCTCGGCAAGAAGATGCTCTGTGGCCAAGTGGAGATCGGGAACGTCGGCAGCCAGCCTCTCGTCGTCGGCGGGTTCGACACCGTCGGCACCGGCTTCGAGGTCCTCGCGACCTCCGGCATGGTTGCGCCGGGCGGCGCCCCCATCGTGGCGCGCATCTTCGCGACGCCTGGCCAAGTCGGCGAGTCGCTCGGCGCCCTCCGCGTGTCGACCAACGACACGAGCCTCAGCGGCCCGGCCGAGATCGCGCTCAGTGTCCGCACCGCCGGCACCTTGCTGGCGATGCCGTCCGAGCTGGACTTTGGCGCCGTTCCAACAGGACAGACCGCTTACCGGACCGTGCACATCAGCGGCCCGGATGACACCCGTCTACTTGCGGCTAGCCTCACGGGCAGCCTCGCGTTCGGCGTCGCCTCAGCGCCGGTCTTCCCGGCGACCCTCGACAGCGACGCATCCATCGCGGTCCGCTGCAGCCCGAACGCGCGCGGTACGTATTCCGGTGCGCTCGCGCTCGCGACCGACCAGGCCGCCAGCAGCAACATCATCATCCCACTCGTTTGCCGGTCGGGCGACCTGCTCACGGCGACGCCCACCGCAGTCGAGTTCGGCGCCGTCGCCATCGGAGCGAGCCGCACCTTGCCGGTCGTGCTGGAGAACAACGGCTCGTCGGCAGTCACCATCTCCGGCGCCAACGCCACCGGCACCGGCTTCTCGGTCAACCTCGCTGCCGTCACCCTCGCGCCGGGCGACACCACCGCCGTGTTCCCCGTCTTCGCGCCCGAAGGCAAAGGCGCCTTCACCGGCAGCCTCACGGTGACCGGCCCCGCCGGCACGCTCGCGACCGTATCCCTAGCGGGCTCGTCCGGCCCGAGGCTCCTCTTCGTCGCTGACGATGGCGTCATTGACTTCGGGGTACGTGCCGCCGGCACCATCACCACGCGCTCGGCCCTGCTCGTGAACGCCGGCTCGGAGCCCGTCCTGCCAAGCGCGCCGGTCCTCACGGGCTCGGGCGTCTTCACGCAGGCCTCGGACTTCGACGAGTCCGCCATCCCTCCAGGTGGCTACCGCGTCATCGAGCTCGCCTTCGAACCGCTCACGGTCGGCGTCTTCGCGTCCGTGCTGAGCGTCGAGAGCAGCGCCGGGAGCGCGACTGTAGACGTCCTCGGCCGCACCGGCGGCGCACTCGCGGTATCGCCCTCGGCCCTGAACTTCGGCGCCGCCGTCGCCGGCGAGGCCGTCTCCTTGCCGCTCGTGATCCGAAACGACAGCCCTTCCGATCCCGTCAGCATCAACTGGTTTTTGTCCGGCTCTCAGTCCGCGTTCAAGGTCGTCGGTCTGAATCAGGGCGACGTTCTGCAGCCGGGTGAGGTTCGCAGTGGCGTCAAGGTGTCGTTCGACCCGTCAGCGCCGGGCGACTACGCCGGGACACTCACCTTCTACTCGAAGACCGGGGTCGAGGACGGCGCCATCGACGTCGCGCTCACCGGCAAGTCCGGCGCGCGAGTCGTCGTCGTCGAGCCTCGAACGGGCTTCTTGGGCTTCCGCGCCGTCCCCGTAGGCACCACCCTCGCGCTCCCGTTCCGAGTCGCTGCGGCGGGTGACGCGTCGCTCCGCATCCTCGGGTTCGACGTCGAGGGTGACGCCGGCTCCTTCGCGGTCGGTGGCCTCGAGGCACTGCCCGTGGACGTCGCGCCAGGCCGCACTCTCGCGCTGCAGGTCGTCTGCGCGCCGAACAAGGCCGGACTCTATGGCGCCGTCCTGAGACTCGCGACTGACGATCCGCTCGCACCCGCCGTACCCGTACGCCTCGAATGTACGACGCCGGCCGCGGCGACCGTCTCCCCCATTGCGGTCGACTTCGGTGGCGTCCCTGCGCTCGCGAAAGCCACTCGGAGCGCAACCCTAAGAAATCAGGGCGGTATCCCACTCACCGTGACCGGCGTCGAAGTCATCTCCACGGGAACCAAGGCGGGGCTCGGGCTTGCCAAGGCCTTCGCGGGCGACGTGACCGTCAGCCCGAGCGGTACCACCGTCATCGATGTCGTGTTGAGTCCGGCTGCTGCCGCCGACTACCCCGGCCTGCTCCGGATCACGACCTCCGACCCCGCTCGGCCGGTCATCGAAGTCCCGATCTCGGGTCACAGCGGCCCCCGTTTGGAGCTCACGCCGTCGGTTCTGAACTTCTGCCGAGGGACTGGCAACAGCGACGTCATCGTCAGCAACAGCGGCACCTCGCCGCTCATCATCGACAGCGGCCTCCTCACCAGCGGGACCGGCATGTCACTCTCCGCGGTCTGGAAGGACGATCAAGACAACCTCGGCGCCACGACGCTCGAGCCCGGTGGAACCCGCGTCATCCTGGTTTCGGTCGACAGCCCACTCTCGGGGGGCAAGCGCGTTACCAGCACTGACCTCACCCTCAGCAGCAACGACCCGAATCCAGCCGGTGGCGTCCTCCGCATCGTCCAGGGGAGTGGGCTCGCGTTCGATGATGGCTTCAGCGGCAGCGCCAACGTCCTGCCGCCGGGCGCTGGCAGTGCGTTCGATGCGCCAGGCCGGCTGACCGGCGGTTTGGCCGAGCTGTGCACCGGAGGGTTCGTCGGTGCCAGCCTCCCGGCCGATGCGAGCGCCGAGCCGCAGCCGGGAGCGCGGGCGCTCCTCTACAGCTACCCTGGCGCCGCGGGCGCTGCGTCAGCCCTTTTGCCGTGGGGCGACAGCGAGAGCCCCGGGCAGGTCGATCTCGACGCGCTTTACGCCGCAGCGAACCTCGAGCCGGCGTTCCTCTCTGACTTCGGAGCGCAGGTACGCACCTTCGGCCAGCTCGGCCTCCAGGCCATCGTCGCGCCATCCGCCGGGGCGGTCGTCCTCATCGACACCGATGGGCGGCTCGCGAAGACGCACCCGAGCGGCGGCGTCCTTCGAGTCGACGCGGCGGCTGGCACCAGCGTGCTCGTGCGCGACATCGCGTCCCGTGCGGCCGGAGCTTTCGTGGTCCTCGACGCGCGAGGCGGGCAGCTCCTCGGCCTGACTGCGACGGGATCGCTCGACGCCACCTTCGGCAATCAAGGCCGAATCTTACTAGCTACGACCGTGACCGGCGGCGTGTCCGCCAGCCTCGACTCCATCGCCACGGTCCCGTCGGGTTCAATCGCCGTCCTCGACTCCGACCGGAACCGCATCGCGATCATCAAAGCGACGGGCGGCCTCGACACCACCTTCGGCGAGGCCAATGGCCTCATCGACGTCTCGGACGCCGGTGGGTTCGCGAACGCCGGGGCCTATGGCGCCGCCGGGCTGATCTACCTGCAGCCGGGCTTCGGGATCGTCGACCTGCCGACGAGCCGCATCCTGGCCTTCGCGGCTGCGGGACAGAAGAACACGAGCATCGGTGGCGGCGCCGTCAGCGGCGTCAACCTGAGCTCCGGTGCGCTCCTCGCCACCTCGACCGCCGCGGCAGCGACCCCGGCGAACGCGGGCAAGCTCGTCACCGCGCACACCGGCGACGGAGACCTGCGCTTCCATGACACGGACGGCTACCCGCTCACGAAGGAGGCCGCCGCGCTCGGACTGGCCGGCTGCCCCATCAACATCCAAGGCGTGACGCCCGGCTCCGCCGTCGGCGGCGGGGGCAGCATCTCGCTCTCGAATGCCGGCCAGGGCTTCCTCACTGTGCAGACGCTCGAGTTCGACTTCCCGGACCTCACCTGCGAAGGCGCGCTCTGCGATTCCGCGCAGCCGATCCCGGCGGGCAGTGACGTCACGGTCGACTTCGGCTGGGCGCCGAAGGCCGGCACGAATGGCTGCTTCGAGACCAGCGTCACCATCGCGCACAGCGGCGTGAACGGCCCCTCGGTCACCTGCCCCGTTCGCCTCGGCACGACCTCGCAGTTCGTCATCACGCCCGGCGGCGTGTCCGATTCGTCGAGCTACACCTTCCCGCCGCAAGCAGTCGGCACCGCGTACACGCGTGAGTTCCTCATCAGAAACGCGGGTTGCGAGACCTTGCCGCTGTCGAACATCGTCCTCGGCGGCAGCGCCCCGGAGCAGTTCGTGCTCGACAAGGGCGCCCTGAAGGACCTGGCCCCCGGCGAGATCCACCACTTCACCGTGACCTGCAAGCCGCTGGCGGGCGGCGACCACAGCGCCAGCCTAAGCTTCTCGACGGCTCCCAAACCGGCCCCATCGCAGACGACCATCCGCTGCTTCACCGGCCCGGTCATCACAGTGGCGCCCGAAGCGCTCAACTGGTTCGCGGTGCCGGTCGGCGCGGGCGACCTAGAGACCCTCACGTTGCGCTCCACGGGCGGACAAGATGCCACCATCACAGCCGCGACCCCGGGCGGCCCGCTCTTCCGCATCACGAACGTCAAGAAGGGCGCAACGACGCTCACGCCGGACGAGGCCGCGGCCATCTTCCAGCTCGTCGACGTGCCGAAGAGCGGCGTCCTCCCGATCGGCTCCGAAGCCGTGGTACGCGTCGCCTTCACGCCCCCGGGCCCAGGCGCCTGGTCGGCGACCCTCGAATACCTCTCCGACAGCGTGCCCGAGCTCCCCGACGGCGGCATCCGGCGTATCCCGCTCACCGCCTCTTCGAGCCCCGAAGTCTTCTTCGACCCCAGCCCGGTCGACTTCGGCGTCGTCGAGGTCGGCGCCGTGGGCGAAGTGGCCGTAAAGGCGACGAACATCGGCGGCAGCCTCGCCCCGGGCTACGTCCCCGACACGAAGAGACTCGCGACCGACGGCCCGTGGTTCACAATCACGAACGACGACGAGTGGAACATCGCCGCCGGCCAGGACCTCGACCTGACGCTGCGCTGCCAGCCCACCGAGGTCGGCGAACGCACGGCCAAGCTCTACGTCGAAGCCAGCGACGACGCGAACGCCGTCA
>CANMLD010000192.1 GCA_947498315.1 Pseudomonadota bacterium
CTCTTGGCGCTCCTGAAGGCCGATACAGGCCAGCGTGTCGGCACGGATCGGGCACGGGATCTGAGCCTTGTGGAGGGCACGGAGGAGCGTCTCGAGAGACGCGGTCGGGACTGTTTTTAGGGACACGGAACCCTCCTGTTCGAGGCGCCTTAGCCCCGGGCACGTAGTCTATCAGGGACCGGGGCTCGCGCGCAGCCGCGGTCGCCTCCAAGCGAAGCGGAGTCATGCGAAGCAAGCGCTGGATCCGACGAGGCGGACGTCGAGTGGACTGTGACGCGGCTCGAACTGGTCTTAGGGTTCGATCGCGACCGAGCCCTTAGGCCTCGGCACCGCGCAGCATCTGCGACAAGAAGGTCACGCTGAGCAGTGGCCGCGACGTGACGCGTTCGCGAAGCCGCCTTGTCACCGCGCCGATCTCGCGCACCGCCGCGGGAGGGAGCACACGCGCGTCCGTGGGACCCGACAGTAGCGCTACCGCGACCGCAAGGGACTCCGAGCCGAGTGACGGGAGCTCGGCCTCGCGCAAAGAGGCCGTATCGAGGTCAGGCAGGTGCCCGAGAGTGCGAAACCAGCCGAGCTGAAAGCCGAGTAGGAGATCTCTTCGAAGCGGTTCCTCAGACGCCGCCAAGGCCACGAGATGGCTGGACAGGACGAGGAACCCCGTCTCGGATGGATCGTCGTCCGCCGTCGTCGCGAGCACCAGCTCGGACCAGAAGCTCGCGATGGCGAAGCGAAGGGGATCGGCCGCGAGGCGCCCCCCCGCGTGCGTCACGTCGAAGCTGGCGAGCGCGTTCGCGTTGCGTCCCGGCGCGAACGTGGCCACGCCGCGGGAGAAGAGGTCGACGTCGCCGCCGAAGCGCCGCGAGCCACCTCGGACGCCCCGGAGGGCAAGGGTCACTCGGCCATGTTCGCGAAGGTAGAAGTTGCCAAGGCGGTCGCGCTCACCTTGATCGACGAGCCGCAGCAGCACGGCGTCGCTGGCGCAGCGAACCGCGTCCGTCACGTGATGCCGAAGAGCACGGCTAAGCCACTTGCGATCCCGAAGAACGACAGAAGGCCGATGACGTCGATGGAGCTCGTCACGAAAGGGCCTGTTGCGACGGCTGGGTCGACGCCGTAGCGCGAGACGACGATGGGGATGACCGATCCGGCTGTGGACGCGATGAGCATGGCGCCTGCGAGCGCGAGCCCGACGGAGGCACCGAAGAACGCGATGATGCCGAGGTCGGCAGCGTGCCCACCAACCCAGCTCCAGAGGGCGACGGCAACGCCGACGAGGCCACCGTAACCAGCGCCCAGGACCAGCCCCACCAACACCTCGCGTCGGATGACGGCGGCCGACCGGCCGGCGTCCACCTGCCCCGTCGCGAGGCCGCGGACGACCACCGTCGACGACTGAATGCCGACGTTGCCGGCCATGCCCATGACGATGGGGGCGAACGAGCCGAGGAAGGGTCCAAGCGTGCCGATCATCGGCTCGAGGATGGCCGAGGCGACGAAGCCCGAGATGCAGCTCGTAATGAGCCAAGGGTAACGCATCCGGAGGTGCTCGGACGCGGGCGCTTCGGAGGCGAGCTCCGCGCCGGCGCCGGCGAGCTTGAGGATGTCCTCAGTGGCTTCGTCTTTGATGACGTCGATGATGTCATCGACGGTGATGATGCCGCGCAGCTTGTTGTTCTCGTCGACGACGGGGACCGCAAGCCAGTTGTAGCGAGCGACGATGCCGGCGACCTCCTCCTGGTCGGCTTCGGTCTTCACCGCGACGACATCGGGCTCCATGACTTCGCTGAGGCGCTTCTCAGGGCGGCTCGTGACGAGCTGACGAAGCGAGATGACGCCCACTAGGTGGCCGTGCTCGTTGATGATGTAGACGTAGAAGGCGAGACCGACGTCTTCGCCGATCTCTTGAAGCGTCGCGATGGCCGCCTGGACAGTCATGTCCCGGTTGAGGGCGAAGTAATCCGCACTCATGATCGAGCCGGCGGTCTCACTCGCATAGCCAAGGATCTCCTCGACCGAGCCGGACTCCTGAGCGTGCATCGCTTCAAGGATGGGATCGGAGCGATCCTCCGGCAGCGCTCTGAGAATATCAGCGACGTCGTCGCTCTCGAGCTCCTTCAATATCTCGACGACGCGGGAGAGCGCGAGCGGCTCGAGCAGCTCGGCGGCGAAGCTGCGCTCGGTCTCGGCCAAGACGTGCGCTTGTGCTTCGGTCGTTTTCAGGAGGTCGAAGACTTGCCGGCGCTCCCTCACCGAGAGCGACGGCATGATGTGCGCGATGTCTTCGGTTCGGGTCTTCTCGAGGAGATGCTGGACTTTGGGCGCGGCACCGCGACGTAGCAAGCGCTGAACGGACTCAGTCAGCAGCGCTTGCTTGGTTCCAAGCACGTCTCGGCTCCAGGAGCCCGTCTAGGGTCGGTATTGAATGTTGGGAGACGACGGCGACGAGGGCCTGAAGGTGTCGGACCGACCCGGCGTCGGCGCTTCGGCCGGGCCAGCGACCGCCGCTCCTCGAGGCCAGGCGCCCGCGCCGTTACCAAGCTGCCCAGGGCGCCCGGCGGCGTCGCCGCGAATGCCGCCGTCGACACTGCCTGAACCATCGACGGCAAGATTCTCAGGGGCAGAGCGCGGCGCGACCGCTTCTTTCGGAGCGCCGTCCTTCGTGGCCGTCGACACGCCCGCCGTCACGTAGGCAATGATGAAGGTGGCTAGAGCGAGCACGAGCAAAAGGACGTGCGAGATCTGAAGGCCGCGATGGGAGTCGGCACCGGACACGTCGGCGCCACCGCTCGCGAAGAGCAATGGCGCGAACGACGGTTCGTTGTTTGGAAACGGGTCGCGGAGCGTGCTTTCGCGAAGGAAAGTCTCGTAGACCGTGAGCACGTCGTTGGCGTCTTGGCCTACTTCGCGGCACAGGGCACGGATGAACCCACGGACGAAGACCGGCGCAGGGAGAGCCGCGAAGTTGTTCTCTTCGAGAGCGATGATGGAGCTAGAGGGGATCTTGGTGATGCGGGCGAGCTCACTCACGGAGAGGCCCCGCACTTCGCGCGCCGTCTTCAAGATGTGGCCGACTCTTTCCACGCTCAACAAAGCTCCATAAGTAGCCGGCGGCGCGGGCGGCGCGCGGTCGACGTCAGGGGTCCAAAGCTTAGCTCGTGCGTTCAGCACGTTCGTTGTTTTTCCCCGAAGCGGGGGCGCGGGGCGGAACGGCGTTACTCGTTTCGGCTCCACGGCGGTAGGTGGGCGGACCCTACCAACGCCCCCCCGGGGTGTCAACCGTGAGGATGATCAGTTTTTTGGAGCTACAAGGTTCCTGACAGATAGTAGGGAGTTGGCCTGCGTCGGTGCCCGAGTGGGGCGATTTGGTTGTAACCACCTTCATTCGACATATCGAATGCCGTCGGCAGGAGCAAGCCGCCCGGCACGTGCTGCAGTACCGATGGTCGCTGCGAGCGTGAGCAGCAACGTCGCCGCCACGACCACTACAATCTCGGTCGTGCTGACGGCGATCGGGAGTTCAGAGATGAGATAGACCTCGGGCTCGAGCGGGTATCCAACGAGCGCAAGCAGCGCGCACAGCGTGAGACCGCTCGCGAGTCCGAGCGCAACGCCGATCAGGGCGATGAGCAGACCCTGCAAGAGGAAGATGCGGCGGATCATCTCGCGGCTAGCGCCGAGCGCCTTCAAGATCGCAATCTCACGAGTCTTCTGATGCACCATCACGATCTGAGTACCGACCACATTGAAGGCGGCCACCACGATGATGATGAGGAAGAAGATGGAGAGAACCAGCTTCTGGAGCTGCAGCGCTTCGAAGAGCGGCGCGTTGACCTCACGCCACGAGATGACTTGGAAGGTCGTGTCTCGCGAGAATGCACTCGGGAGGCTGGAACGTAACAAAGACACCGCCTGGCTCACGTTGCGCAAGACCCCGAGCGCAGAGGTCGGCGTCTCCACTTCGTACTGAGAGATCTCGCCGCCATAGAGGGCCGAGACGCGCCGGGCGAGCCGGCCAATGTCCAGGTTCCATTGAGTCAACGAATAAGGATCGAGGAGCGCCTCGACATCGCGCTTGCGCTGTTCGACGCGCTCGACATCGTCGACCCGGACCTCGAGCCACTTCGCGCGGTCACCCGATCCGAGGAAACGCTGGGCCGCTCCGAACGCCACGAGGGCAAAGCGCTTGTCATAATCGTGATAGCCCGTGCGGAAGATCCCGCTGACTTGGAAGCGCCCAAGCGTGGGCTCGAGGCCGCTCCCGCTGTCTCGGCCCGTGAGGGAGCGATACGCGCTCGCGAGCGACACCGCATCGCCTACCTTCGCTTCGAGGCGTTCGGCAAGCGCCGACGCGAGCACGATGCCGGGCATGCGTCCGGGGACAGTCTTCGTGGTGCCGGGTCCCATCTGCACGTCCCCGATCGCGAGGGCGAACGGCACCGTCTCGAGCGTCCGGAGGTCCACGAGCCGGACCCGCGCTTCGAGCGGCCCGGGTCGCGCTCGGCTCACGGGGATGAAGTGCGCCCGCGAAGGCGCCGAAGCCGACGCCGTTATGACGACGAGGTAAGTCCCTTCGGACTCGAAGGGCGGCCGAGATTCCCCCTCTGACGACTCTGAGGAAGGAGCGCCGTCGCCTCCGCCATCGAGGTCTACCCGAACCTGCTGAATCGCGCCCTGTGGTATCGCTGCCCCCGCCGCAGACGTGCCGGCCTCTAGAGTCAGGTCGAGATCGCTGGCCGGCACGGACACGGGGCGCGAGACAGCCCCCGGCGCGAGGGAGGCGACTCGGGCGCGGTCCGAGCCCGCGAACGCGAGGTCTATGGGGCCGAGCGACGGGGCGCCGTGGAGCACGATGAGGCTCGCCTCGTTCGGATACGGCACCTCGGGGCGCTCGAGGATGATGAAGGGGCCAGCGTCAGTGGCGACGACGGTATAGGCGGCCTCTTGGATGAGGTTCGAAGCGGTGAAGACGCCTTCCGGCCCAGCCGTGAGGCGCGGGACTTCGTCGAGAGCGGCCGTATCGCCAGCCACCATGAGCGGCGGGAGGTCGACGACGTCCTTGGCGGTCGCGAGGTCGAAGCCCTTGACGACGGCCCCTGCGCGACGGTCGCCGTGCGCGACCATCGATTCATCATAGGTCACCGGCGTGGCGCCGATGATGGCGGGGTCCTGCATGAGGCGCGCTCGCACCTCGCGGTAGTCGTCGAAGGAGTCGCTGCGGGGCCACACGATGAGGTGCGGGTGGAGGCCAAGGATCTTCTCGCGGAACGCGGACTGAAAGCCCCCAGTGACCGACAGCACGACGGACAGTGCCATAACGCCAGTTGCGATGCCGACCACGGCGACAACTGTGATAACACTAAGGAAACGGATCTTCTTCGAGCGGACGATACGCCACGCGAGTAGGAGCTCGAAGCTCGCTCTCTGGCCGCCTCGGCGCGCCACGGGCGTGGACTGAGGCGACTCAACGGGGGGGGGGGACTGCGAACTCACGACGGGCGAACATCCTCAGATCCGGACGAGATGATTGATGCGGAGCCCTACCCTGTGGCAAAACTGCGCCCTGGCAACGATTCGCAGCCGAAAACGGCCGTCGCGAAGCGAGGCCCTCCGCGCAAGCCGCGCAACTTAGCCCATCGGAGCCTCCCCGTGAAGCTGCACCCGCGTTCCAAGACCCTCTCTCTCGCTCTCGCGCTGGCGGCCGCCGGTTGCGGCGACGATGGTTCCTCAGTCACCTCCATCGGCTGCAACAGCTCCACTGACTGTCCCGACGGCCAGCTCTGCGTGGACTCCGTGTGCCGTGTCTCGGCAGCGGGCGACACCCAAGGTGGGACGAGCGACGTCGCGCCCGTGGAAGACACCGCGGGCCTCGAGGACGTCTCATCCCTCGCCGACGTCGTCGCGAACGACGTGGCCGCTCCAAAGGACACGCCGCCGCCGTTCGACCCGGGTCCCGCGCCGGACCTCATCCCGGACGACGACGCGCCTACTCTCATCAAGACGGCGCCCGCGAAGGACGCGACCAACGTGGCCCTGCCCTTCACGCTTCAGCTCACCTTCTCCGAGGGTGTGAAGAACGTCGAAGACAACACCGTCTCCGTCACGGACGTGAACGAGACCAAGCTCGCCGGCACCTTCGCTCCCGACGACGCGAAGTCCTTCTGGACCTTCAAGCCGACCGGCGAGCTCATGAACGCCAGCCCGTACAAAGTGACGGTCAACTTCCCGCTGCAGGTCATCGCCGACCTCGCGAACAACAAGTTCGTGGGCATCACGGAGTTCACGTTCTTCACGGCGCCACCGCCGAACCGCGAGAAGTACGCGGCGCTCGCCGGCAAGCACGCGCCCGTCCTTCGTATCCTGACGACGGACAAGCCGCAGTACGACATCCCGGTCGCGCTCGACGCCGATGGCAACTATGACCTCACGAACACGAAGGCCTGGCTCGACAAGGCGACCACCAAGGAGCTCACGCCCACGGTCTACTGGGACGCCTTCGAGTCCGAGAGCCACTACTTCATCCACTACACTTGGTACTTCCCGTTCCGTAACGACGGCCTCGACAAGAGCTTCGAGAACGACGCGTCTGGCGCGACCGTCGTGGTTGAGAAGTGGAAAGAGGGCGCCTCGGCAGAGCGCCCCGTCGAAGTGCTGACCTGGTTCAAGAAGCCGGGTGGCGAGTACGTTCGCGCGTACGCCACGAACGAGGGCGGCGTCTATGTAAACGACCTGTCGAACGAGTACTTCTCGGGCGCTTGGCCGGAAGCAGAGCTCTTCGTGGATGGCCGTCCGGAGATCGCCATCACGGGCGGCGTGCACGAAAGCTGCCTGTGGAAGGACGAGGGCAATCAGGCGGCGTGCGAATTGCCGCTCGGCGACCGCATCATGTATTCGGAGTCGACCATCGTGCTCAGTCCGGCCGATGCCGCGACCAAGGTGAAGAAGAACGGCTCGACTTGGCCGCGCTCGAACGACGCCATCGGCAACGCACCCGACGCGAAGGTCGGCTACAAGCTCGCTGACATGCTCGCGACGTGGTGGCCCCGCCGCACGCAGGTGGCGAACATGTTCAACGACTCCTTCTCGACCTATAGCTACAGCGACAACGGTAAGGCCAAGATCGCGAAGTTCCCGCGCTTCTTCATGAAAGCGGATAAGACGGCGTCGGACGGCCGTGCCCCGTGGGCCATCGCCTGGAAGCCGGGCGACAACTCGCTCTACATCGACAGCTTGCCCGCCGGTCAGATCTTCATCGATCCGGCGGCGCACCTCGCGGGACGCCATGGTACGCCCTACGTCGAGACGGCCTTCGTGGCGGCGTCAAAGACGGGCTTCTCGAAAGCTTGGTGCTTCAACCCTTACCTCGGGATCGACATCCGCGGCACGGGAGAGGTTTGCCCCGAATAGCTCAGATGACGTCGATGGCGAGGACCACCTCGCCGTCGAACGACACCGCGTCGTCCGGCACCACCCCCTCCACCGCCACTCGTAGCTCGAAGCCCTCGAGGATGTAGTCCGTCACATCGAGACCCGCCGCGGTGTCGAGGACGAGGACTTGTTCAGGGCGAGGGGAGAGATTCCACGCGAGAAGTCGCGGCGGGAGCGTGCTGCCTTCGCGCGTAGACGCAATCGTGAAGCGTATCGCCGACAGGAAGGCGAAGTCGTCGACGTCGCCCGTGCTCCGCTCGCTTCCCGTGATGAACAGCCGTACCTCGGTAGCGAAGATCCCGGCCGGAACGCCGGGGAGAGGCACCTCCCAAGTGACCGGATCGACAGAATCCGGCTCGAGTGGCCTGCCCGCCGCCGCCTCGATGCCTGGACCGTCGATGACGATCTCCGCGATTCGTTCGACGCGGCCCTCATCGAAGCTCTCGCACGCCGCGAAGAGGAGCGGGGCCGCGAGCAGATGGGTGCTGCTGAAGGCGCGTTGAGGCCGCATCAAATGCCCAGGGTCTTCCCGATGATCTCGTTCATAATCTCGGTCGTCCCGCCGCCGATGGGGAGCAAGCGGACGTCGCGAGCGATTCGCTCTACCGCCGATTCGCGCATATAGCCCATGCCCCCGAGGATCTGCACGGCGTCGTAAGCGATCCGGGTGGCGACATCGGAGGCGAAGTTCTTGGCCATCGACACTTCGGCCACGAGGTAGTCGCCGAGCGCGACCCGACGGCCGACGGCGTAGTTCATGGCCTTGGCGGCGGCGACCTGAGTCGCCATCTCGGCCAGCCGATGACGAATGACCTGATGCCCCGTGAGGACCTTGCCGAAGGCCTTCCGCTCCCGAGCGTATGCGGCAGCAGCCTCGAGCAGAAACTCCGCCGACGCGTGACCCATGGCGGCGAGTGCGAGTCGCTCCGCCTGAAACGTCTTCATCAGCGTGAGGAAGGCCGAACCAGGAGCACCCACGCGGTTTCGCTCAGGGACCCGGACCTCATCGAACGCGAGCTCCGCGGTGTCGGAGGCTCGCCAGCCCGTCTTCTGCAGGTGCTTCGACACCGAGAAGCCGGCCATGCCCTTCTCCACGACGAAGAAGGTGAGCCCGCCGTGAGGGTCATCGCTCGTTCGGCAGAGCACGGTCACGAAGTCGGCGCGGCAACCCGACGTGATGAAGAGCTTGGAGCCCGAGATGCGGTAATCGGTGCCGTCCTTGACGGCGCGGGTCCGCACTCCAGCGACGTCGCTGCCTGCCCCCGGCTCGGTGATGGCGAGCGCGGCGATGGTCTCGCCAGCGAGGGTTGGCCTGATAAAACGGGAGACGTGGTCGTCGCTGCCGCCAGCCAAGATGGGCGGGAGCGCGATCCCGAGCGATCCGAGCCCAGCCATGACGCCGGTGGTGCCTCCGTGGATGAACCCTTCCGTTACCATCATTTGATGCATCACGGTGCCGCCTTGCCCGCCCAGGTGCTCCGGGAAGCCGACCCCGAGGAGCCCCGCTTTGGCGGCGGTTCGAAAGAGCGAGTCAGGGAAGTACTCGGCCTCTTCCCATTCATGCGCGTTCGGCGCGATCACGGTCTCAGCGAAGCGGCGGGCGTTCTGGCGAAGCGCCAGTTCGGTCGCGTCGAGTTGCACGTCGAGGAAGGCAGTGGGTCGTTTCATGCCTCTCTTATCGCCTTCGGATGACCCTCATACAAGCAGGAGGCGATCGGTTACCGGATACGGCAGTTGCGAAGGCCCCCCTCGGATGGTAGGTAGCCCGCGGCCGTCCGGCGTGAACCCCGGAGCCGCTGGGCACGACACGGGAGCGCCATGACCCTCCAAGAAATAATCCTAACCCTTCAGAACTACTGGTCTTCTCGCGGCTGCGTCATCGTACAGCCGTGGGACGTCGAGAAGGGCGCCGGGACTTTCAACGCCGCGACTTACCTCCGAACGCTCGGTCCCGAGCCGTGGAAGGTCGCTTACGTCGAGCCCTCTCGCCGCCCAGCCGACGGCCGTTATGGCGAAAATCCGAACCGTCTCGAACGCCATCACCAGTTCCAGGTCGTCCTGAAGCCATCGCCCAAAGACGTACAGGAGCTCTACTTGGGCTCGCTACGTGCGCTCGGGATCGATCCCTTCGAGCACGACCTCCGCTTCGTGGAAGACAACTGGGAGTCACCGACGCTAGGCGCCTGGGGACTGGGCTGGGAGGTGTGGTGCGACGGCATGGAGGTGACGCAGTTCACGTACTTTCAGCAATGTGGCGGCTATGACTTGCAGCCGATCTCCGTCGAGCTGACCTACGGCCTAGAACGCCTCGCCATGTCGCTCCAGAACGTGGAGAACGTCTACGATCTGCGCTGGAACGAGCAGTTCTCGTACGGCGACATTCGGCACACCGACGAAGTTCAGTGGTCCATCCACAACTTTGAACAGGCCGACATCGGGCTCCACCTGCGTTGGTTCGAAGAGTACAAGTCCGAGTGCCTGCGCCTCGCTCAGGCCGGCCTCCCGGTGCCGGCGTACGACTACTGTC
>CANMLD010000193.1 GCA_947498315.1 Pseudomonadota bacterium
CGTCACCGTCACCCGGTCCGGCTATGTCGATCACTCCGACTCGCTCGGCGCCGCGGCTCGTTACGGCAACGGCGACGTCCAGTGGATGACCGCGGGCGCTGGTATCGTCCATGCCGAGATGTTCCCGCTCCTCGATACGACGGCGGATAACACCGCGGAGCTGTTTCAGATCTGGCTCAACCTGCCACGCGACCGGAAGATGGTGGAGCCCTACTTCGCGATGTTCTGGGCGAACGACGTCCCGAAGCTCGACCTCCTCGACGCCGCGGGCCGGCACACGGAGCTGACCGTCATCGCGGGCGCTTACGCAGGCAAGACGCCCCCGAAGCCGCCGCCGAACTCCTGGGGCAGTGAGCCCGATGGCGACGTGGCGATTTGGAGCGCCCGCATGGCGCCGAACGCGAGCTGGTCCTTGCCGCAAGCCAGGGACCACCGTACGCGTCGAATGGTCTACTTCTTCCGCGGGACCTCGCTGACTGTGCAGAGCGGCGAGAGCCCGTGGTATGCGCCGCCGGGCTCGCCCGGTTCGCACCGTCTCGACCGTCACACCGCCGCCGTCCTCCGCGACGGCAGCCCGGTGACGCTGACTGCAGGCGACTCTGCGGTCGACGTCCTGGTCCTTCAAGGGCGGCCCATCGGAGAGCCCGTCGTGCAGCACGGCCCCTTCGTGATGAACACCCGCGGAGAGATTCAGCAGGCCTTCGCCGACTACCAGAGGACCCGCTTCGGTGGCTGGCCGTGGGGCAAAGACGACCCCGTGAGCCCCGTCGATGCCGGCCGCTTCGCGCGTCTGCCAGATGGGCGCGTCGTCAAGCCGACCTGATCCTGATGGGCCTGACGGTCACGACATTGCGTAGACTGCGCTGACCCGGTAAACCTCGATTCCCGACGAAAGAGGGTGGACTCACGTCCCCTCCCCTGGACCGCCGACCCTCGCGCTGCCGACCTTCGCGCCCAATGGAGCCATTTCGATGAACGACGATCTGAAGGACATCCTCGACGACTGCGAAGAGCAAATGAGCAAGGCCATCGAGGCGCTGAAGCGCGACCTCTCCCGCATCCGCACGGGGCGGGCCAACCTCGCGGTCCTCGACGGGATCCGTGTCGAGTACTACGGCTCGATGACGCCGCTGAATCAGGTCGCGGCGCTCACGGTCGCCGACGCGCGCCTCATCACGGTCAAGCCGTGGGACAAGGCGCTCCTGACGGCGATCGAGAAGTCGATCGTGGCCAGCGACATCGGCCTCACGCCGAACAACGACGGCGAGATCATCCGTCTGCCCGTGCCGCCGCTGACCGGCGAGCGGCGCAAGGATCTGGCCAAGCAGGTGGGCAAGATCGCAGAAGAGGCGAAGGTCAAGATCCGCAATTCACGCCGCGACGGCAACGAGCTCCTGAAGGATCTCGAAGGCATGTCGGAAGACGACGTGAAGCGCGCCAAGGACCTCGTTCAGACCAAGACCGACGGCTTCGTGAAGAAGGTCGAGGACCTGACGGACGCCAAGGAGAAGGAGATCATGGATGTCTGACCTCTAGCTATCAGCCCAGCGCCGGCGCCGCCGACTTCAGCCGGAGCTGACGCCGGGCTATCAGCGTTCAGCGGTCAGCCCGCCAAGGCCAGGGAAGCGCCGCTTCGGGCCAGACTTGTAGCGCGCCGGCCGACTAAAGCTGACCGCCGACCGCTGAGCGCTCAGGAGGAACACTGAGCGCCGCGCCGGCATCGCCAGCAGCAGCCCCGGACATCGAGTCAGTCACGAGCCTATCAGCCGCGCATGGACAAGCGCTCACCGCGCCACAGCCGCGATTCGCCCGGTCGGCCGGCCTGTTCGGGCTGAAAGATGAAAGCTGAGAGCTGACAGCTGACAGCCCCCCCGGCCCTCACTTCCCCCGATAGCGCCAAACTTCGAAGTTTCCATCAGGGAAACCGAAGCCCATCTTGCCGAGCGGCTCGAGCTCCGGCGCCTCCACGACCGTGTGAAGGACCGGCGTGTCTGTCGTGAGAAAGCCCGAACGGTCGGCCCCTGCGACGACCGCGACGTGGCCCTTCCAGATGAGCAAGTCACCGATGGCCACGTCCTTTCCGAAGCGCAAGGGTTGGCCAGCGTCATTTCGGTACACCTCGCTCTGATCGCCAAGCACGGTCGCCATACGCCGCGTGTACTTCTTAAGCCCCTGACTGTAGGTGTAGGAGACCTTGCGCCCCGCTCGACGCCAGCCGTAGACGATGAGGTCGGCACAGTCCGCTCCGACCGCGCGTTCGGTCTGATGGTCGGCGATGGCGTGGCCCGGGGAGCTCGAACCGTAGACGTAGGGCACGTTGATGAGCTCGGTCATGTAGCCGACGGCCGTATCATCACGGCGCACGCGGATGGTGGGGACCCCGGGCCGTAGCCCCGCCTTGTCGGCATGTTCACGGCCACGCGACCAGATCTCGCGTTTGCCCTGCGCGACGTGAACGACGAAGCGCATCGTCCCGAGCCCACCGTAGTCGGTCGTGGTGGTACCGGTCGCGTCGACCGCGTGCTCCCAGCCGGAGCCCCAGCCGGTGTCGGTCTCGACGAGGTCGATGGCACACCAATGCCACTTCTCAGGATGCGACTCTCGCGCGGCGCCGAGCCAACGATGCTCGAGCGTGCCGGTGTTGTCATAGATACCGCCGTCCGGCGGGTCCGCTTCGAGCCGGAACACGGTCAGGTCGAGCGCGCCGGCCGTGCGCGTAGGCCAACGCTCCGTAGCCACGGTGCGTCCGCCCTTTCTGACCTTAGGCGCCGTCGAAAAGGTGTGGCGCGTACGTGTCTTCTTGTCGACGGCCTCTACGACGACGTAGAGCCGGGCCTTATCGCTCCTCTTGACCAAGAGCTCGGCGTCAGTCGGAACGGCACCGGCCTTCCCTAGCGCGACCCACACGTGGTCGACCTGAAGGGTGGCTGCGACCTCGGGCTGCCGAGGCCCTGAAGAGCACGCGGCAGTCGCGAGGAGGAGGGGGATCAGCATGGGCATGCCGGGAGAATTCCCGGGTCGTCGACGCTATTCCTTGGAGGTGCTACTTTCTCGCAGAGCGTCGGCTCATTCGTCGCAATAGCCCGCGCCACCGCCGATCTCGACGCATTGCGCGTTGACCCCAGTCTCGCAGAGCGCGTTCGTTGCGTCCGATTTGTCACAGACCGTCACGCACTGACCGTTCGAGAAGCAGAAGGCGCCTAGTTTGCAGTCGTTCGTGCCTGCGCAGCTGTTGCCCGCCGACGTGGTGCCGGCGATGAGGCAGAAGGTGCCGCCTTGCGTTGGGTAGCAGCCCTGGGCTTCACCAGCGCAGTCTTGAGCGAGCAGATCGCACGGCACGAGGTCCGGCGAGTCGGGGGGTTCACCACCGGGGAGACAGGCCGTGTAGCCGCCACTGACCGGCTTGGCCGCGCTACCGACGGGGCAGAGGGTCGCGCAGCTGCCGGCGGCTTCCGAGCAGAGCGCGGCGCAGATGGAGCCGTCGCCGCTCGGCGTGCAGATGTGGCCAGGCCGACAATCGGCCACCGTGCTCGAGCAGGGCTCACCAAACTCTCCGGCACCGGCGGGGACTTTACAATCGGTCGTAGCGTCGTTGTTCAAGAAGCACGCCTCGTCAGCGGGGCAGCCTTCGGACGGAGCGGTAGGGTCGCACGCGACCTGCGAGGTGCCGCAGACCGTTGGCTTGCCCGGGATCCCCTTGGCCTGACTACAGCTTCCGCCGTTCTTGCAGTCGATGCTGTCGACGCAGAACGCACGGCACTCGCCGTCGATGCAGGTCCCTTCTTGGCAGTAGGGGCCGGTCTCGGCGTCGCAGGCGCCCGCGGGTGGCACGTCGCCGGCGGCCGTGCACGACAGACGGGTGCCCCCGTTCTGAATGGTGGCCGTGCAGATCTCGCCGCTCGCGCAACCGCTGTCGCACTGCTTGTACGGGTTGCACTTGGCGCCGAGGGGGGGCTGAAACTGGCAGTCCGGGAGCTCGCCGGTCGACCCGTCCGTGCCGTCGGTGGCGTCGGCCGCGTCCGTGCCGTCGGTGGCGTCGGCCGCGTCCGTGCCGTCCGTGGCGTCAGCCGAATCCGCCGCGTCGGTGGCGTCGGTGGCGTCGGTGGCCTCGACGCCATCGGCCGCGTCCGTGCCGTCGTCGCTGCTGCCACCTCCGCCGGAAGCGCCGCACGCCGAGAAAATCACAGAGACGAGGGCGGCAGAGAACATCCGCTCGAAGTGGCCAAGTGCTTGTCGTTGCAAGGATTCCTCCAGAGATTCACGGCGCGGAGCGGAACCTTACCGTAGCGCCCTCCCGCCCGCAACGCGGATGCGTTATGCTAGGCCTACAACGGGTCGACGTGGCTACGAGTTGCGCCTACCCCCCGGCGAGAGATGAGCTGAAGCTCACGGTCTCACGGGCGTAGCGCGAAGGCGCCACGAGTGAACTGACAGGTCGCTAACCCCGCACCGACGCCTTGTCGCCGCGGGAAGCGCCCTGTGTTTTAGATGTGGAGCAAGGTCGCCGGATGCAGATCAAGCAAGTCCTGAAGCTATCGACGCAGCTCACGATGACGCCGCAGCTTCAGCAGGCCATCAAGCTCCTGCAGCTCTCGCGCCTCGAGCTCAACGATCAGATCCAACAAGAGCTCATGGAGAACCCGGTCCTCGAAGAGCAGGCCGAAGGGGAAGCCGACCGCATTCGAGAAGATGGCACGGAGATGGATCTGAGCCGCGAAGAAGCACCCCAATCGACGGTCGACGGCCTCGTCTCCGAACGCAACGACGACGCCGTGAACGTGGGAGACAAGGCCGACCGCGAGCCAGCCGAAATGGATTGGGAGGCCTTCGCCGAAGGCTACAGCGACTACGCCTACTCGCCCGGCGCGGGTGGCGTGCGCATGAATCAAGACGAGCTCCCATCTGTGGAGCAGACACTCTCAGAGAAGGACACGCTCTTCGACCACCTCATGTGGCAGCTGAGCCTCTCGGCCCTAGAGCCGAACGAAGTCGACGTCGCGACCGACATCATCGGGAACATCGACAACGACGGGTACTTCACGAACTCGACCATCGACGAGATCGCGGAACGTCACGGCGTGACGGTCGACTTCGCAGAAGACGTGCTGTCGGCGATTCAGGAGATGGACCCGGTGGGCGTCGCGGCGCGCGACCTCAAAGAGTGCCTCCTGATTCAGGCGCGAACGTTCCACGCGGGCGACGCCAACCTTCGGAAGGTCATCGAGCGCCACCTCGGCAACCTCGAGCGCAAGAACTACGCCGCCATCCAGAAGGACCTAGGGCTGAACGAAGAGGAGCTCATCCGCTGCGCGAAGACGGTCGGCCAGATGGAGCCGAAGCCGGGCCGGTCGTTCCAAGAGGACGAGACGCAGTACGTCACGCCCGATGTCTACGTCCACAAGCTCGGTGAGGACTACGTCGTTCAGCTCAACGAAGACGGCATGCCGAAGCTCAAGATCTCGTCCTACTACAAGAACGCGATGCACGACTCGGGCGCCAAGACTAAGGACTACATCCAGGAGAAGTTCCGGTCGGCGGTGTGGCTCATCCGCAGCATCCACCAGCGCCAGAACACCATCCGCAAAGTCACAGAGTCGATCGTGCGATTCCAGCGCGAGTTCCTCGACCGGGGCTCGCAGTTCCTTCGCCCGCTCATCCTGCGCGAAGTGGCGGACGACATCGGCATGCACGAGTCGACGGTCAGCCGTGTGACTACGAGCAAGTACGTGCACACGCCGCAGGGCATCTTCGAACTCAAATACTTCTTCAACAGCCGCATTCAGGGCCGCGGCGATCAAGAAGACCTCGCGTCCGAAGCCGTTCGTACGAAGATCAAACAGATCATCGGCGGCGAAGACGCCAAAAACCCGCTCAGCGATCAAGCGATCGCCGACATCTTGAAGAAGCAGAACATCGACATCGCGAGACGTACTGTCGCCAAGTACAGGGAAGCCATGGGAATTCTCCCTTCTTCCCAGCGCAAGCGCTTGTTCTAGAGCCCATAGCAGGAGAGACGCAATGCAGATTTCCGTGACGTTCCGGCACATGAGCTCGTCGGATTCGGTCCGCGACTACGCGACCAAAAAGCTGTCAAGCCTCGACCGCTACTTCGACAAGGTCCAGGACGTGCACGTCGTCCTCATCGCAGAGAAGAAGCAGCACGTCGCGGAAGTGACGGTTCACTCCCCGGGTGAAGTGTTCAAGGCGACGTCCAAGAGTGACGACATGTACGCGTCGGTCGACTCGGTCATCGATAAGCTGGAGCGCCATGCCGTCAAGCGGAAGGAAGTCACTAAGTTGGCGGGCCACCGCGCCCGCCCGCTGAACGAACAGGTGACCGACGAACCGGTCATTGAAGTCGTCGACTGACCCCTCCGTTTCATCGCAACGCTCCGAGGCCCTAGTGACCGCTGCAGCCGCCCCACACAAACTACAACTCATCGTGGTGAGCGGCCTCAGCGGCTCGGGCAAGAGCACCGCTGTCCGTGCGCTCGAGGACATCGGCTTCTTCTGTATCGACAACCTGCCGGTACCTCTCATAGAGCCGATGCTCGAGCTCGCGGAGCGGGCGGCGATGGACAAAGTGGCCGTCGTCGTCGACGTCCGCGAGCGCCACTTCCTACCCGACTACGAACGCGTCGTCGGCCGCGTCAAAGACGACGGCCTCGAGTTCGCGACCCTCTACCTGACCTCGTCGGACGAGTCGCTCATCCGGCGCTTCAAAGAGACCCGCCGCCACCACCCCCTTCAGGGCGACGGCTCCGTAGAAGACGGCGTCCTGGCCGAGCGCGAGCTCCTCGAGCCCATTCACAGAAACGCGACGCACGTCTTCGACACGTCCGAATACACCGTCCACGCGTTGCGTCGCCGCGTCCAGGACACCTTCCGCCTCGCGCCTTCGCAGGGCGTCCACCTCCGGCTCGAGAGCTTCGGCTTCAAGCACGGCGCCCCGCGCGAAGCCGACTATCTGTTCGACGTGCGCTTCCTCTCGAACCCCTTCTTCATCCCACACTTGAAGAGCAAACGGGGCACCGATGCATCGGTCGCTGAGTTCGTCCACGGCCAGACCGACACCGCCGAGCTCATCGACCACATCGTCAGCCTCGCCCGATTCGTCATGCCCCGCTTCGAACGCGACGGCCGCGGCCAGGTAACCTTCGCGGTCGGCTGCACGGGCGGCCACCACCGCTCGGTCGCCATCGTCGAGAAGCTCGCCCAGCTCCTCCGCGAGCCGGAGGACGGTGCCCCGCCACCGTATCGCGTGACGGCTGAGCATCGGGATCTAGAGCGGGAGTAGCCGGTTCTCAGTCGCGAGCTTCTCGTCGTCTTCGATGCGCGCGGGTGCCGAGTCCAAGTCGCCGCTCATGAAGAGCGCGAGAGGTCCCGATACCGGCTCTCACAACCCGTAGGAGATCCCATGAAGAAACTCGCTTTCGTTTTCGCCCTCTTCGCGTTCACCCCCGCCATCGCCATGTCCGAGGACTGCTTCAACTGCGGCGCCGACAGCAGCGGCGCCTGCGACGGCGCCAATCAGTGCCGAGGCACGCGCGAACACTGCCGCGAGATCGGCTGCAAGATCTCCGGCACGGCCTCGTGCTCGGACGCCGCCAACGTCAAGATCTGCTCGAACGAGGTCGGCACCGGCCCGCAGATGAGCGTCGCGGTGTTCCAGACGCCCGCGTACTGAAAGAGCTCGTCGTCGTCCCTAGACTCGCCAGTCACTGACGCGGCTTGCGAGTCGAAGAACACGTATAGAGCATGATGTGGAGCGCTTCCGTCGGACTGAGCTCCGGGTGGGGAGCGCTCCAGTCGTCCGTGGACGCATGTATGTGTGACCGACCGCTCTCGGAGTCCGCGTTGGCATGACCCGAGGGATTCAGGTCGAGCCGCATGAATCGATCATCGTCGAGACCGTAACGAAGCTCGAAGTTGTAGGCCACGATCAGTCGCGGTGAAGACTCGGTCAGCGTGATCGCAAAGTCGAACCAGGCACCGTCGGCTCGACGGAAGTGAGGCAGACTTGGATCACGCCTGAAGTTCGCACCTCCCGTCGTCGGCTCTCGCCCTCCGACGATTAGGTGGTTGCCGTGACTGGTCGACGTCTTGACCAGCCTCTCGATGTCGTGAAGTGGGTTCACGAGGACGTCCTCATCGAAGGCACGGGCCAACGCTCCTACGAGCTGCTTGCGCAGCTTCCGAGCATCTGGCGGCTCGACACGCGGGCGTGCCGCCAGCCAAGTCAGGAGCGTCTCTAAGTTACTCATGGGGCAGGAGCAGATCGCCGCGATCAAGTAGGACGAGCCACTCCGCTGCCCAGGGCTCGTCAGGCATGTTGCCCGACGTCACTTGCTCGATGAACTGGCGGTCGGAGAGGCCGGACTCACGTCTCAGCGCTTGAAGGCGAGCCTCGACCTCCGACGCGTCGAGGACCACGGAGTCGTCAGACGCAGGTGATAAGGTCTGTCCCACCATAAAGCTGACCAGATTCGGCGCGCTCTCGGCCATCATTCGATAGCCATCGACTGTGGTCGCCACGACAGTGGTCACGTTCCGACGTACGCGATCGCGCGCCAAGTCGACGGACCGCCAGTCGTCCGCCCGGACATCCGCCGGTACGATCACGGCGAGGCACGGCTCCTTGGAGTGCAGGATCTCGAGAAAGCCCTCCCAGTCCGGCGGCGTCCTTGCGGCCGCTGGCACACCGAGTCCTTGGAGGTCCTCGCTCAGGTCGTCAATGAACCGACGGCAGGTCAGTTCGGCAAGGATCAAGGCGTATTAGTGTGTTCCAGACCCACCCATATAGATACGGTGAGCGAGTGCTGTGAACGTTGTCGCGGAAACCGCCATCAAACCACCGAATCGAGTAGGTCGCTCAAGCAGGGATGAACGGCGTAGTGGGTGCCGTCCTTTCGTTGATACTGAAGTAGCCGTCGTGTGGCGAGGAGCGCGATGTCTTGATCGTTCGTCGGTGCGAAGACGCCAGTCGCTTTGACTCTCTTCAGCACTTCGATGCTGCGAGGATCGAGTCCCAAGAGCAATTGGCGCCCATAGGCATCGGCGCTCGCCGCCACGCAGGCGCGGTCGATCTGATCGAGCCCACGGAGATACGCCTCTTGGGCTGAGCTGCGGGTCAGCATGACGAGGTCTCGCATGACCCCACCCGAACGTGCAGCGATGCCGGCCGCCGCATCCTCGGCAAGGATCTCATCGCCAGCGCGCCTCCGGAGGACATCAATCAGGAACGAGGTCCCTCCGGCACCAGCGTCGATGTCCCCGAGGTACTGCCAGTCGTCAAAGAGCTGTGTCACCTCCCTCTCTGCCCCGAAAAGGACTCGAATGGGTCCCGCGATGACGAAGCCAATGCCGAGAGCCCTTAGGAATCGAATGTCTTGTTCGATGCCTGCCCTGAAGAGCTCAGGTTCGATTAGGCGGTCAAGTGAGTCCACGATCAGGACCAACCGCACTGCGGGACCAGTGGCCAGCGACGCCAGATCTCGTACGGCGTCGACGACCATCTTCACGTTGTCGGAAGCGGCGGCCGGTAACTCCGACGGTGGAGAGAGCATGCCGTCAATCCAGAGATAGTCCCCCGGATCGTGCCGGTAGTCCGGTTCGTCATCGAACCAGCCGTTCGCCATCCGGCGGACCATGCCCGACGCCTCTCTGAGCCGAAGGCGGTCGTCCGGGTCCTCCACGGCGTCCTCCGGGAGAACCTCGGCAAGAGCCATACCCACTGCTGCCAATACCGTCCCAGGCGCCAGAGTGCTCAGGTCGTGGAAGGCGGAGATGTCTACGTAGAGCGGGCGTACGTGTTCAGCACAGCGTCATTGTCGCCGTTGATGGTCTGAACGACGATCCCCGCGAGCGGTGCCGCGACGTTCGTGGGGTTCACGATCTCAACGAACTCGAGGGTGTCGGTGCCCGTCTGGTTGTAGTCGACCTCGTTGATCACGA
>CANMLD010000194.1 GCA_947498315.1 Pseudomonadota bacterium
GCCGTCGGTCGCGTCGGTCGCGTCGGTGCCATCGGCGTCGGTCGCGTCGGCGGCGTCGGTCGCGTCAGTCCCGGTCGTGGCCGTCGTGTCTTCGTCTGTGGCGCACGCGGAGAGCGCGAGCGTCGCGCCGATCACTGCAAAAAATCTCATCTTCATGGGGTCCTCCCGTCTGTTGCTTGCCCACCGGCTCAGATGAGCCATCCCACTGCCAATGTGAGGCGGCACACACGTTATTATCCTGGACGCTGCGAGTCAAGCTCTACGTCGAATCTTGCCCAACAGCGCACCATCATCTCGTGCCGACTCCGCAGCTCCGACGGCCAGTTTCGCGATGCCTCGATGCGGCGCAGCAAGGCCGGCGCAGAGGCCGAAGCCGCACCCACGTGGCAGCGGCGCCGTGAGGTGTCTCAAGGTAAGGTCTACGAAGTGAGGCTCCGTCCGGAAACATTTTCGCCAGGGAGGGTTGACGCTTCCCGGTCGGCTCACCACCTTGCCCGATGTCCGGCGCCGCATCGTTTCCTCGCCTCTTGTCGCTCGCCCGCCCCGAGACCCGCACCCTCGCGCTGGGTATCATCGCTCTCGTGGGGTCCTCCGGCCTCGCGCTGGCGTACCCGATGGTCGTTCAGTCGCTCATCGATGGCATCGACTCGGGTGTCAAGTCGGGGGACAGTGGCGCGAGCAGCCTCGTCGACCGCTCGGTCGCGCTGCTCATCGGGCTCTTCGTCGTCGGTGCGGCCCTCGGAGCGGCACGAGCTTGGCTCTTCACCGTCGCTGGGGAACGCATCGTCGCGCGCCTCCGGCGCGACCTCTTCAGCGCTCTGTTGCGGCAGGAGACGGCCTTCTTCGACGAACGCCGCACGGGTGAGCTCACGAGCCGGCTGGCTGCGGATACGACCGTGCTCCAGAACGCAGTGACAGTGAACATCTCGATGCTCCTCCGCTTCGGGGTGATGGGCGTCGGCGCAGTAGTCCTCCTCTTTGTGACGTCCTGGCGGCTGTCACTCGTGACCCTCGTCATGGTCCCCGTCGCGGCCGGGCTGAGCCGAGTCGCTGGCAAGCGGATGAAGGAGGTCGCCCGCTCGGCACAAGACGCGCTGGCTGGAAGCGCCACTGTCGCCGAAGAGGTCATCTCGGGGATCCGCACCGTGCGCTCGTTTGCCCAAGAAGAACGGGAGGTTGGTCGTTACGGCTCCGCGGTGGACGAGAGCTTCGCGGTCGGACGCCAACGCGCCGGCCTGTCCGCCCTCTTTCAGGGGCTCGGCGGCTTTGCTGGCTATGCGGTCGTGGGGCTCGTGCTCTGGTACGGCGGCCACCTGCTCGTGGCGAAGCAATTGACGATCGGGACGCTCACCTCCTACCTCCTCTACACCCTCACGGCGGCGTTCTCGATTGGCGCGCTCTCCTCACTCTACGAAGACTTCATGAAGGCGATCGGCGCCTCGTCGCGCGTCTTCGAGCTGCTCGACCGAACGCCCATGATGACCTCGGGGTCGCGTTCGCCTTGGGAGAGTCCAGAGCTCGCCTCAGGGGCCCCAAGGGCGGGGCACCTAGCCCTCCGCGACGTGGTGTTCGCCTATCCCGCGCGCAAGAGCGAGCCCGTCTTGAAGAAGGTCTCGCTCACCCTCGCACCGGGCGAGGTCGTCGCGCTGGTCGGCCCATCGGGCTCTGGAAAGTCGACCCTGTCGGCGCTCATCTCGCGACTCTACGACCCCGATGAGGGGCAACTCTGCCTCAATGGCATCGACTACCGCGAGCTCGACGTGGTCGCGCTGCGGCGAGCGATCGGGGTGGTGTCGCAGGAGCCCATCCTGTTCGCGACGTCGATCGCCGACAACATCCGCTACGGGAAGGCGGACGCCACCGACGCCGAGGTCGAGGCCGCCGCGCGAGCCGCCAACGCTCATGACTTCGTGAGCCGCTTCCCAGCCGGCTATCAGACGCGCGTTGGTGAACGCGGCACACAGCTCTCGGGTGGTCAGAAGCAGCGTGTCGCCATTGCCCGCGCCATCCTGGCGTCGCCGGCGGTGCTCGTCCTCGACGAGGCCACGTCGGCGCTCGACGCGGAGTCGGAGCACCTCGTTCAGGAGGCGCTCGATCGACTGATGGAGTCGCGCACCACGCTCGTCATCGCGCATCGCCTTTCCACGATACGGCGAGCGACTCGCGTCGTCGTCGTTGCTGGAGGGACCTTCGTGGAGGAAGGCTCCCATGACGAGCTGATGGCGCGCGGCGGGCTCTACCACTCTCTCGTGGAGCGCCAGCTCCTAGGGACCGGGGACACGGCAAAGTCGCCGGCGTGAACCTCAATGTCGCACATATCCCAATTTGCAGTCGGTACCTTCCGTCGAGCGGTCAGCAGTCGAGCGGTTAGCAGTCGGCGGTCAGCCGCCGCGTCGCTTCCCCGGCCATAGGCCTCGGCAATATTCGAGTGGATCGAAACTGCCGTCCGCCGGAGTTCGCTCGTCAGGCTGCCTCGAAGCTGAAAGCTGAAGGCTGGTCGCTGAACGCTTTCAGTGAAGATCGGGATATGCACCCACCTCAATTGCGAGCAGGTTTTCGAATCCAGTCCCACATCGGCCCGCCGTCTCTGCACCCCCGACGCTTGTCGGCGGCACTGCAATAGGCCCGCACGTGAAAGTGGTCGGCGTGCGGCGATGAGTTGCCCGGCTCGGCCATGACCTTCTTGGCGCGGCGCATGATCTCGGGGTGCTCACCACGGCGCGCGGCGTACGCGAGCATGAGCCGCTGCAAGGGATCACTGACGAAGATCCACTGTACTTCCGGTCGTTTGCTCCACACCATCGTGCGCACGAGCCACCAGTTCCGCTGAACGTCGAAGGTCCAGCCGCGGCAGCGTTTGTGGAGGCAGTTGCCCTGCCCGTCGAACTCGTAGAAGCCGAGCGCCCGCTTTCGTGCTCCGCTGGGGTCCGTCACGTAGAAGAGAATGTCGACGTCACGACCGGTCTGGTGGCTCTTGTGGCGACCGAGCTTGCCGCCGTCCTGATCGCTGATGGAGCCAAGTACGAGCGGCGGGCCCTCCACGGAGGTGCCGACCACTCGCGCAGCGCGCTTCAGGAGCGCGACCATGTCCGGCGTGCCCCACGCCGTTCGCTGTCTCGCACGGCCGCCGTGAAGCTGGTGATGCTCGCCTTTGACCTCCATGGGGATCCCCCCTTGGAGCCGGCCGTTCCACGCGGCACCTTGACTACACGCAGTCGCCCCGTACTCGCCTTCGGCCGCCCCCAGCCCTGCCGGCGCGACGTCGGGGTGCGTCCCTGCCAAGCTCGGCGACGCGGCTGACGCGAACGCGATGGCGAGTGCGACCGCGGACCCGAAAGGCGAGCCCTCTCTCACCAAGCGTCTTCCGAAGGGAACGCGAGCCCATTCAGGCGCTTTCGGAGCCGCTCGACAGCCTCTTTGTGTAGCTGCGAGACCCGCGCCTCGGTGACGCCGACCACGTGGGCCACCTCCTTCTGAGAGAGCTCGCTGTAGTAGACGAGCGAGAGGACGAGCCGCTGCTTCTCCGGGAGGGTCTGAATGACCTCCTTGATCTTGGCGCTGCGGTCTCGCGCGTGGATGACCAAGTCCGCCTCTGGGCAGGTGTAGTCTCTCACGTCGACGCCGGCTTCTTCCATGGAGATGGGCTGCTGAGCGCCGAGCTCCTCGTCGAGACGGAAGTACTCGTCGAGCTCGACACCGAGCGCCGACGCCATCTCTTCGGCCGACGGCGATCGTCCGAGCTCCGCCTGAAGCCGCTCACGCATCTTCTGATGTTTGCGAGCCTCCCGGCGGCGGCGTTGCGACAGCGGGTCTAGACGCCGGAGCGCGTCGAGCATGGCACCATGGACTCGAACGCTAGCGAGGTGTTCGAAGTCGGTCTCCCGGGCGGGATCGAAGCGCTCTGCCGCCTGAAGGAGCCCGATGGTCCCCTCGCAGATCAGATCATCGAGTTCGACGGCGTACCCCGTACGTCGCCGAACGCGCCGGGCGATACGAAGGACCAGCGCTGCATGTTTCTGAACGAGCGCCTTGCGGTCCACGGGAGGCGCCACCGACTCGGTGGTCGTGTAGGCACGGCGCGCCGCGGCGGCGCGAGCGAAGTCGAGTGCTGTCATGCGAAAACCTCCCGGGACGTCGTCGACGACGACGGCGTCCCCCCCTGGCCCGCTAGTACGGAGCGCCAGAACATGTGAAAGCCACCCGAGCTGGCGAACTCAGGGCGGCGACGCGAGATGGCGTCGCCGAGCAACTTGAACCGCTGAGCCGAGGGGCTCATCGGGTGAAGGACTGAGACGGGGACCTGAGCGGCGACTGCGGCCTCGACGTGGACGTCGGTCGGGATCCAGCCCGCGAGCTCGACGACCACGTCGAGGAAGTGACTCGTCAACGAGTGAAGACGTGCGAAAGCTTCGCGCGCCATGGTGAGTGACGACACGCGGTTCACGCACACCAGCACACGCTGGACCCCAGAGTGCCTGGCGAGCACCTTGATGGTCGCGTAGGCGTCCGCGAGGGCGGTCGGCTCTGGGGAGAGCACGATGACGACCTCGTGGGCGGCGCCGGCAAAGAAGATGACATTGCTCCCGATCCCGGCGCCCGTGTCGATGAGGATGGTGTCATAGCGGCCCGACGCGCCTTCGATAGCCCCAAGCAGCCGCAGCCGCTCTGCGTCTCCAAGCTGGGCGAGCTCTGCGACCCCGCTGCCACCCGACAGTAGGTGTACGCCCTCCGGTCCTGTGACGACGCACTCATCGAAGGACGCGCCCTCATAGATGAGGTGCCGGAGGTCCTTCCTAGCCACCACCCCCATCATGATGTCGCAGTTCGAGAGGCCGAGGTCGGCGTCGAAGATGAGGACACGGCGGCCCTCGCGCGCGAGTTGTATGGCGAGGTTGACGACGACGTTGGTCTTTCCCACGCCGCCTTTGCCACTGGTCACTGCGATGACGCGAAAGGCGCGCTCGAAGCTGCCCCGGGCTTGTCCCTCGCTCGCCACGGCGCCAACATTTGCTTTGGAATCGTGCTGCATAGCGCCTCCTTAACCCTGGAGCCCGAGCACGGCACGAACGAGGGCCGACGGCGAAGGCCGTTCGATGTCGTCTGGGACGTTTTGGCCGCACGTGACGTGAGCGATGCGGAGCGGGGTCTGGAGAACGAGCGACGCGATGGCGCCATAGGAGCGTGCTTCGTCGAGCTTGGTCACGATGACGGACGTCGCGCCGTGATCGCCATAGAGGCCGGCTATCGCGGTCATATCGCCGCCGCTGGTGGACGCCGACATGCAGAGGTGACGTTCGGCGCGAACGCCGCCGAGGAGCCGGTCGAGGGCATGTTGAGTCTCTTCGGTGAACGGGTTCGATCCGCCGGTGTCGATGAGCACGAGGTCTCGCCCTGCCGCCTGAAGCCGCTCGCAAGCCGCCGTGACCTCTCGGCCATCGCGAGCGATCTGCCACGGGAGCCCCAGCAAGTCCGCATACATGCGCACTTGTTCGACGGCGCCGAGGCGCTGCGTGTCGGCAGCGACGATGCCGACTCTGCGGCCACGAAGGAGGCTCGCTTCAGCGGCGACCTTGGCGAGCGTGGTCGTCTTTCCGACGCCGGTCGGTCCCACGAAAGCAGCGACGGCGCGACCGAGGCGCTCCCAGACCGCAGGCGCTGGTGAGAAAGCACGCTGAAGCGACTCGGCGACGTGGCGGGCCCGGTCGCGTTCCGACGGGCCTCCTGACGCGTCCACCAGCGCTTCGGCGACATTTTTGTCGATTCCAGCGGCAGCGAGCCGGGCGAGGAGCGAGTCGCGATCGGAGTCCAGAGTGCTCCCGGGGCCGTGCAATGCCGCGGGGGCGCCGTGCCCAACGCCGAGCGCCATAGCCGCTCCGGGCATCGCGGTGACGTGGGCTCGCTGAACGGGACTGGGGTCGAAGTCGATGCCTGCCAAGATCTCGCAACAGCCGGGACGGGGCTCTCGAGCTTCGACGACGACGGCGTCGCGTCCTAGAGCAGCGACGACGGCATTCATCGCTTCGTTCATGGTCGGTGCTCGGAAGGTCTGAAGCTTCATCGGCGCTCCTCATCGACCACTTCGGGACAAAGCCCAAGCAGGTTTTCACAGCACGTGTGGGTGAATGCTGACAGATATCTAGCTAGTGGGGCTCGCTCAAGCGGCATGGGCGGCTCCTCCGGACGAGGCCACGCTGGTGCGGCGCTCGGAAGGCACCCTCTCAAAGCCCACGGACGCGATGGCGCTAATCTCCATGCGCGACGGCAGCTCCTGCTGGGCGACCACGACCACCTGGGGCAGGAAGTGGTGGATGAACTTCCACAGCGGATAGCGGAGATCGGTCGGGGCGACGAGGATCGGCCGTTTGCCAGCCATTCCGAGCTTCTCGACCGCCCGCTGCACGGCGCCGAGGACGCGTTGCGCGGTCGGAAGATCGGGCGCGAGGCCGGGCTCAGGCGTCGCCACCATGACCTTACGCAGGGCGGCTTCGAGGTCGGGCTCGAGCAGGGCGGCGTAGAGCTTGCCGTCGAGCTCGGCGAGAGTCTGGGCGATTGATGGGCCGAGGCGGAGCCGGACGGCCTCCATGAGCGCAGCAGGGTGCTTGTTCACGCGCCCGGCGTCGCCCAGGGCCTCGATGATTGTACGGAGGTCGCGTACCGAGATGTTCTCTCGGAGGAGCCCACGAATCACGCCGTGCACCTCCGCTAGGGAGAGAACGGAGGGGATCAGATCATCGACGAGGCGTGGGTGGCGACGGGCAACGATGTCGATGAGCGACTGCAGTTCGGCCCGTCCGACCAGCTCAGCGGCATGTTCACGGAAGACCTCGCTGAGGTGGGTGGCGATGACCGCGACGGGCTCGACGACCGTGAAGCCGTACATCTCGGCTCGGTCGCGATCGCTCGGAATGATCCAGAGCGCGGGGATGCCGAAGGCCGGGTCCTTGGTCGCGATCCCGGTGACCTTGCCGCCTGCATTGCCCGGGTCCATCGCCATCAGTCGGTCGGTCATGATGGCACCTTGCGCGACCACGACACCGTTCACGAGGACGCGGTAGTCGCCACCTGGGATCTCGAGGCTGTCTTTGAGCGTGACGGGCGGCACCTTGATGCCGAGCTCGCCCGCAAAGCGCTTCCGAAGGGCGACGATGCGATCGAGCAGCTCACCGCCGCCGCGGTCGCGAGTCACCATCGGCACGAGGGAGTAGCCGACTCGAAGCTCGAGGATCTCGACCGGAAGGGCCGCGTCGAGGTCGGCCTCCTCTTGAACTCGCGCTTCCTCGGGGGTCGTCGCCGAGTGGGTCGTGCTCTCTCCTGGACCCTTGGCCGCGTTCGCGTTGTTTCGCTTCAGCGCTTGAAGTGCACCTGCGAGCGCGAGGAAGGGGATGACAGGGAGCCCCGGGACGAAGGCCATAGCGACCGCGACGCCGCTCGACGCGTTCAAGACCGCCGGGTTGGCGAACGTCTGGTTCATGACCTGGGTCCCGAGCCCTCGCTGATCGCTGCTGCGGGTGACGATGAGGCCAGCGGCGGTGCTGACGATGAGGGCGGGGATCTGCGAGACGAGACCGTCGCCGATCGTGAGCAGCGAGTACGTCTTGGCGGCGACGCCGATGGGCAGGCCGTGATCGAGGACTCCGACGACGAGTCCGCCGACGACGTTGATGACGGTGATGATGATGGCGGCGATGGCGTCGCCGCGGACGAACTTGTTGGCGCCGTCCATCGCCGCATAGAAGTCGGACTCCTTCGTCACGTCTTCGCGGCGCCGGCGCGCTTCCTCGGGGGTGATGTTACCGGCGGCCAGGTCAGCGTCGATGGCCATCTGGCGACCGGGCATCGCGTCCAAGGTGAAGCGGGCGGCGACTTCGGCGATGCGCCCAGAACCCTTCGTGATGACGATGAAGTTGATGACGAGCAGGATGAGGAACATCACCGCGCCGACGATGTAGTTGCCGCCTACGACGAACTTCCCGAAGGTCTCGATGACGTGGCCAGCCGCGCCGGTCCCTTCGGCGCCATCGAGGAGGATGAGGCGCGTGGTCGAGATGTTGAGCCCCAGTCGCAGGAGCGTGGTCACGAGCAGCAGCGCGGGGAACGTCGAGAAGTCGAGCGGGCGCCGGATGTGCAGCGAGGTGAGGAGGATCGCGACCGACGCCACGATGTTGACCGCGAGCAAGGCGTCGAGGAGCCCCGCCGGTACCGGCAAGATCATGAGCCCGAGGATGCCGAGCACGACCACGGGCATCAGCCCATCGGATCGGCTCCCCTTGGCATCCGGTGCCGCATTTCCGCCGGGCGCATTGACTGTCGCGGTACTCATTGGTTGCGTCCCCCGCGTCCGCCAGCACGGCCGAGGGCCCGGTCACGGATGCGGAACACGAAGGCGAGGACCTCAGCGACGGTTTGGTAGAACTCCTCTGAGATGACGCGGCCGACCTTCACCTTCTTGTTCAGCGCGCGTGCGAGGGGTCGGTTCTCGATGATGGGCACCCCGTTCTCTCGAGCGATACGGCGGATGGCGAGCGCCATCGACTCGACGCCTTTGGCGACGACCCGTGGGGCCGGATCACCCGGCTCGTAGCGAAGCGCGACCGCAACATGGGTCGGGTTCGTCACGACCACGGTGGCCTTGGGCACCTCGGCCATGACCCGGTTCATCGACATCTCGCGGTGGATCTGCCGGCGACGGCCCTTTATCTCGGGCGACCCCTCGTCTTGTTTGTGCTCCTGCTTCAACTCCTCGCGGGTCATCTTCATGTTCTCCATGAAGCGCCAGCGCTGCCACGCGAAGTCGATGGCCGAGAGGACCCCGAGCATCGCAGCGCCGCCGATGAACACGCGCAGACAAGCGCTGGCGATGAGCTCCGAGGTGGCCGCGGGGTTCGCGCAGGCCGCGACGTCGATGGCGGCGAGCTCGTCGTCGAGGACCATCATGACTGCGATGGCCACTGCGCCGGTCTTCAGGAGCGCCATGAGCGTTCGGAACGCGCCTTCCTTGAGCGAGAAGACCGAGGCGAGACTCTTCATCGGGTCGAGCCGCTCGAGCTTCGGGAGCACCAGCCCGGGGAGGATCAGAAAGCCCGTCTGCATCATGCAGGCGAAGGTGCCGAGCACCACCACGCCGAGGAGCATGGGCGCCGCGGAGAGCCCAATGTTCATGGCCGAACCCGCGATGATGTTCATTGACGTGAGCGGATCTCCCCCCTCGGCGATTCGGCGGAAGGCGAGCTGGCTCGTGCTGACCATGTCACGGACGAGGGGCCCAGACGTGGTCGCGAGCAAAGCGCCGCCGGCGAGGAGCGCGACTGCGCCGCCGAGATCTTTCGATTTTGGGCTCTGCCCTTCGCGCCGAGCCTTCTCGAGCCGCTGCTCCGAAGGCTCGAATTGCTTTTGCTCTTGGTCGGCTTCGCTCATGCCGGCCCTCCTTCACTTCGGACCCGTGCTTGCGACGTGGTCCTGACCGCCGGCTGGCCGAAGTCGAAGGAGCGCTGGAGGTGGTCGCGAGAGAGCATCGGGGACGGTCTTTGCGAGGACCGTGCCGAGCTGATAACGCGTGAGGACGCGCTTAGAGGCGGCCACTGGCCGTCAGAAGCTTGACGATGACGGCCCGGTGACGATGGGGGCCCGGTGACGATGGGGGCCCGGTGACGATGAGGGCCCGGTGACGATGGGGGCCCGGTGACGATGGGGGCCCGGTGACGATGAGGGCCCGGTGACGATGAGGGCCCGGTGACGATGAGGGCCCAGTGACGATGAGGGCCCAGTGACGATGAGGGCCCAGTGACGATGAGG
>CANMLD010000195.1 GCA_947498315.1 Pseudomonadota bacterium
GCGGGTGGTAAATCTGCCGGTCTCCGGGTCGTAGTCCCGGAAGCCGAAACGCACGAAGCCCGTAAGCTCGTCCGCGATCCCGCCTGCGAAGCCGATCGGCAGTGCGAATGTCGGCGCGCTGTCTGACTCGACCCGCCCGAACGCGTCGAGAATACATCACGGTCGACTTCACGGACGAAGGCCTGCCGAAGTTCCTGACCGACACCTACGGCTACGACGAGGCCTTCGAGCGCGGCCGACTCCCGCCCTACACCCAGACCCGCTGGGGCTCGAAGATCCTCCGCCCCCGCTGGGTCCCCGTCGTGGACGAGGTCCACGTCAAGGAGTGGCGCGAGAAGGGCCAGCAGGCCCCCCGCGATCCGAAGTGGACGCCGAACGGCGCGGCCAAGGGCGCTGAGGTTGACGACGACGCCCCTGCGGGCGACGACCAGCCCGCCGGCTCCAAGGCGCCCTTCCCCGAGGACAAACCCGGCAAGAAGCCAGGCAAGACCGACGGCAAGGCCAAGCCGGGAGCCAAGAAGCCGGCGGCCAAGAAGCCGACCCGGGGTGGCCGTTGACCTCGCTGACCAAGGCGCAGCGGAAGGCGGCGGCGGCGCGGGCCGAGAAAGCCGAGCGCATCCGACAAACCCTCGAGCGCCTCTACCCCGAGGTCCCCATCCCGCTCGACCACACGGACCCCTTCACGCTCCTCGTCGCGGTCGCGCTGAGCGCCCAGACCACAGACAAGAAGGTGAACCAGGTCACGCCCGGCCTCTTCGCCCAGGGCGGCACCCCGGCCGCGATGGCCGCGTTGCCAATCGACACCATCCACGCCGCCATCCGTGAAGTCGGGCTCGCCCCCACTAAGTCCAAGAACCTGAAACGCATGTCCGAGCTGCTCCTCGAACGCCACGACGGCGAGGTCCCGGCCTCCTTCGATCAGCTCGAAGCCCTCCCCGGCGTCGGCCACAAGACCGCCTCGGTGGTCATGTCGCAAGCCTTCGGCGTCCCGGCCTTCCCAGTCGACACGCACATCCACCGCCTGGCCGTGCGCTGGGGCCTGAGCGACGGCGCCTCGGTCGAGAGGGTCGAAGCCGACCTGAAGGCCACCTTCGCGAGGGAGCACTGGAACCGCCTCCACCTCCAGATCATCTTCTTCGGCCGCGAGTACTGCCCGGCGAGGGGTCACGAGCCCGCCGGGTGCCCCATCTGCTCGTTCGCGAGCGTGCCGGAGAAGGCCACCAGGCCAGCGAAAGCGCCGAAGCCGAAGTCCCCCCGTCCGCCACGCACGAAGCCCAGCGCCGAGCCCACTCCATGAGCGACACCTGCACCCTGTCCTCTCTCGCCGCGAACGAACCCCTCGCCGCCACCGCCGTGGAGAACGTCGCGACCTGGCTCCTCATCGAACAGGACGGCGGCTGGGGCAAGAAGGGCCTCGACGACGCCCCGATGGACGACGACGTCCGCGCCCACCTCCTCGCCGCCGTCGCCAAGGCCAACGCCGCCGCCCCCCGAAGCGCCCAGGTGCGCCCGCAGCTCGTCCGTCAGGAAGCGAGCGCCGGCTCGGCCCAAGTCGAGGGCGTACGACTCCTCGTAGCGCGAGCCGGCGCCCCCACCGAGCGCGTCACGCTGCCCGACCCGCGCGCCGCGCTCGACATCGACGTCGCCGCGTGGCTCCTCGGCGAACTCCCGGCCGGGGTCGCGAAAGACACCCGCGCGCTCGTCCTCGTCTGCACCCACGGCAAACGCGACCGCTGCTGCGCCGAACACGGCCTCGCCTTCTACCGCGCACTCGCGTCCCGTTGGCCGAGTGGTGGCGAGACTCCCGACCTCTGGCAATCGACCCACCTCGGCGGCCACCGCTTCGCTGCCACCGCGGTGACGCTCCCGGACGGCTATCAGTACGGGCGCTTGAGCCCCACCGATGCGCCCGCCTTCGCTGACGCCGTCGAGGCGGGCCGCCTCTACGATCTCGCGACACTGCGCGGCCGAAGCACGCTCCCCGCACCGGCGCAGGCCGCCGACCTCCACCTCCGTCAGTCGCTCGGGCTCCACGGGCCGAATGACGTCTCGATCACGGCGATGGCGCGGGGTGACGGCGAGGGCCGCTGGAATGTGACTCTCGGTGCTGCCGGTGCGTCGCACTCCCTCACCGCCGAGCGCCGCTGGGGCCCAGAGTTGGTCATGAACTCCTGTGGCGCGCCGGAGACAACGTCCACAGCGATATGGAACTGTTTCGACAGGCAATCGGCAGAAATCTAAACACCCTAGCTATTGGGTTTGACACAACGACGCTAACGGATATCAGCGCTGATCTGGAGGCTCCACGAGGCTAACTGAGACCGACTCAGGCCTCGTCAGATCGTGAAGATGCCTCAAACTCACTACGGTTACCTGACCGTCGAAATCTGTTGTTGTTGCGTAGTATCCAGAGTAAAGCTTGTATGTTATGACTCCATCTATTGGTGGTACGATCGAGAATCCAACCATCTTGATTCTAAATTTATGAATACAGCCATGCCCGGTATCTGACCAGCATTTTCTGGGCAATGCAAACACGCCCCGGCGCGCATCCCCATTTTGAGTTTTCAACGACCACTCAAAAGCAACCGTGTCACTGCCAATGCAACCCAGGGGGTCTGTGAACTCTAGCCAACCAGCCACTGTCACACCGATTCCAGTGGAGCCCAATACCAGCTTCACCGGCCCGGTCTTACTGAGGTCCGGCCCAGAATCGAGCGTAGAGAAAGAGTGCAGCTGAGCATGAACGGCGCCTCCGTCACTGGCGCAAGAAGCAAGTGAATTGTCTATCGACTCTGTGCAACCGGTGATCCAGAACCCGAGAATCCAGACGTAAGTTCGTCTTCGGAAGGCACGGATTGTCAGCTCCATCTTCACCTGAGGTTGCCCGTACCTGCCGCCGAGCACCTGCGCCTGACCAAAGCTAAGGCATGAAATCATGAAACGAGTCGCCTCAAACTATTCGACCGCAAGAGTCCTAATGATCGGACCCAGCTCGATTTTGGAGCACGAATCTTCGCTGCGGCGAAACAAGAGTGAGATGTGGGCCGATTCATCCGCCCCGACCAGTCCGAGAGCTTCGGAGATCGCCTCGAACTCGGCTGCTCTAATGACTGTTGACGAAAAAAATATTCGTTTTGGCGTGTCACTGAACGAACCTCCGTCGAACCCACTCTCAGATACGCGATTGAAGTCGGAAAGCTGAACTCTGAAGTGACTCACCTTGCCCGAGGAGGCGACCTCCAACATCAGTTGGACCGTGCTTCGTAGGCATGCGTGACTGTACATTCCTCCGGTAGAAACGAAAATCGCGCCGGGCGTGTTCAGTTCAGCAGGCGTGGAACTAAAGACCAATCGTGCCGAAGATTCAGAGAAAACAATAGAAATGCATTGGTCTGGCCCTTCACAAAAATTGAATCTTGTCTCGACAGCGAAGCTGGCACCAGCGGATGTTAGGTCTGCTGGCTTGGCTTCTGAATCCGGCATCGTCTCTGAATCGATTGCCCCATGGCTGAGACTAACAGCGAGTGGAGGCTGAACCCATACAGCAGCGATCCCATCACGGCATGACGGTGGTAGCGATGCATGGCTGTCGAAAACCCTCACGGGCGACAGCCCAGCTACGCTTGCTACGAACACCCCTATGAGCCGCGAAGTCTTGAGCTGAAAGTCCAGCTCAGTATCCCCCGCCCAATTCTTCTTCGTATTCCCAAGATAGGAGTAGTAGTCACTGAAGGAGAAGTGGTCCCCGCTTCGGAGCTGCACCACTGTGGTAGTGCTAGTAGGTCCGCCGACAATCTGTCCGGTGCATCTCTCCGTGCTGCCATTCCTAAACAGGTTTAGTGACGACAAAGTTAGTACATCACATGGGACTTCCTTAGTTTGGTTGCCCTCTGCCCTGAGGACAGGCTCCAGACCTACTACGCCAACACAAGTGATTCCTTCTTGCGCCAGACTCTCGAAAGTCAGTGCCGCAGCTGCCATGCCTCCGCATGAATGCCCGATCAACACCGTCCTTTCAAAATCTGGTATTGTGCCTGGAATCCCGGCAGTCCAGAAACCTTGTTGTTTGAGAGCGCGAAGTGCGGCGCCCAGCATCGCCCCAAAAGTATCCAGGCAATTTGGATTTGATGAGAATCCCTTGATCGAAGCAAGTCCAGAAGTAGTTGCACCCGTCATGTTTAGGGATATTACAGCACATCCGAGGCGAGCCAATCTGACTCCGATGTTGTCATAGCCAAAGCAAGCGGTTGCGATACCCGCGTGGGTTGCATCCGCGATTCGGCCTAGTTCCTCAAGTTCACTCAATCCGAGACTCTCCAGCACATCGTGAACAAGATTCCCGCTCGGAACAAACGACCCATCCTCTTGATATACATACATCGGATTCAGCGAGTAAACCACATCCGAGCCGCCGTCGTCTCCGTGAATTATCACGCATACGGGTTTCGCTTGGCCACCCCCGTCGGGAATGGTGTAATAGCGGCCCTCAACGAAGAATTTCCATGTGTAATCTTCTTGCAAGAATCCGGATGGTCCCAACGTGTAGTCGTATCCACCGTCGCCTTCTTCGAAGAAGACGCTATCTGGCAATGGGATTGAGACGGGCTTCTGAAGCTTGAACACTCCAACGCAAACTTTCGAAGACTTCTCATTGAGGTCAAAATCGGATATAGTATGTGTGTTGGCTGATTTCGCTCGAAAGGCGCCGAGTGAAGCAGAGCATGAGATCGCGGTGAGTCCAAGAGGCGGTACCGATATTCGCACGGCTGTCTCTGCTGCACGAACCTCACGAAATGGACGACCCTCGGCGTCCCAGACGGTCAACCATGCGCCTGGTGCCACGCCGACGATCAAGAGCGACGTCTCCGTGTCATAGGTTGCCGCGGGGATCACTGGAGTCGCGAGTCGCGCCAGCGGACGGACGCGCACGCGAGGGCCCGGCAATGACGACAGGTTCCCGAACTGGCACTGGGCTGCCACGCGTGAACCGACTCCAAGTGACGGCGACACGGGGACCGTCGCGTACCCGTCGTTTCCGGCAGTCGAGGAGCCAACAATCGCGCCGTCTACGCTGACGACTACGGTCGAGTCAGGCTCGCACCCGAACACGAAGACCGCAAAGGCACCATCGAGAACCGGCTCCGCTATTCTGGGGCTGGCGATCTTGGCAGGCTTGGGCTTCACCTCGAAACGCTCGGAGATTCCACGCCGTAGGCATACGGATGAGGAGAGCTCGATGAACTCGCCGGCCACCAGTGGTCGGGGCAGCGATAGCACGCCGTCCGGCGACGGTAGTCCGACGCCGAGTGTCTCAGTCGGTGTGCTCGACGCCAGGCCACCGAAGGCGTTTACCAGGATGAGCTCATCGAACTCCCACTGCCCTAGCTTCAACTGCGTCGCTCCGGCGAACAGCGGTTGCTCCAACGTGATGGTGTGTGCCGCACCCAAGACTTTCGCGACCGCGACCTGCGTCTTTGCCCCCTTGAGCCCGTTCGACCATTCCATCCAACAGCTCAGTTGCTCACCGGCGACGAGGGGCCGAGGAAGTCGGTAACGCTTCCGAGGCTCTGTGGGGAAGTGCGTCATCTCCCCATCCGAAAGTGCGATCTTCAAGATGGCCCCCGCGATCATGCCCGACACCGTGATTCGAGTGGCGCACCTTACAGCGCCATCAATCAACGGCGCCGGAAGCGCTCGAGGAGGAGCAGAAACGGGAACCTCGGACTTGACTCCCTCCTCTGAGCACGTGCTCACGTCAATGACCAGCTTCGATGCCTTCGGGACCCAATTGCTCAAGTGCACTCCGGCGGTCCCATCGGGAAATGCGAAGGCCGAGCCGACGAGGCTCCCGTTCGGAGCCGCACGAACCGTCACGCTCGACCCGGGCACCAATCCGACCACTCGAAGTGTCGAAGCCCCGCGCAGCACGTGGTCAGCAAGCACCACGGGAGGGCCGGACTTCACAGCGGGCTGCACTCGGGTTGAGGATGACCAATTCGACCAGTCGCCTCCATCCAAACGTTGGCGAACGCGTACTACCGCGTTCGGTACCAACGTTATCTGATCAAGCCAGACCGGCGTCACATCAGAAACGGCAGCCTGATGAACTGTGGTACCCGCCACCTGACATTCGATGGTCGCACCGGGGAATGTCCCATCGACAACCACGAATGGACCGCATTCGACGAGCGGCTGACGAATGGATGGCGGTAGCAGCGTCTGCACTTAAGCTGTTCTCACTTCCAGTTTGAGATTTGGCAAGCGACACGGCATCGACACATGGGTCGACGTTGTTCGGGCGGCTCCGCGTGTCGTTTCCGCCAACGCGTACGTGACGACGTTCAGGCCCACCGCGCGGCCACCCGGAAGCACGCGTGCCACGGTCCCACTGGAGCCACGATACGCCAACGCACGTAGCGCTGAAGCGCGACGGCGTAGCTGCCCTCCATGGTCAGCTTTACCGCCGTCGTGGTGTTATCCGTCGAGACCGGGCCGATCACAGTCGTCCACGGCCCTTCCCGGTACATCGACGTCTCGATGATGAGGCTCGCCGAGTTGGCACCGTTGTTCATGTCGAGCGTCGAGACTTCGACGTAGGCGTAGACCTCTCGGGAGAGGTCGAGCCACGTGTGGACCGGCGCGACGATTTCGTCCGAGGTCGCCGCCCAGGTGCCCGTGACGGTCGTCCAGTCGAACATGATGCCGAAGCCGGTCTCCGGGAGCGCCGTGCCGAAGTCCGCGAAGGTGATGCTGGTCGGCGGCTGCAGTTGCGCCGGGGAGGCGAGACCGATCCGGAAGCAGATGATCCAGTCACCCGCCGGCGGCTGGACGGCCCAACGGAGGTATTGCCGGAGCGGAACGGCAGAGCCGACGAAGCTACCGCCGAAGGGCTCGGTGCCCAGCACGTAGGTCGCGTTGCCTTCCGCGGTCTGCAGCACGACGTCGCGCCACGGGCCGTCGAGCGACACCGCCGTCTCGACCCGGAGCGTGGCACCTGCGGTAATGAACGGCACTTCGGTACGCACGCTGACTGCCGGTACGTCGCCCACGTAGATCCAACCATCCGAGCCCTGAACGATGCGCGTCGCTGCACCGCCTGTGCCCTTCAGCGTCATGAAGCGTTGCCAGTCGAGCTCGGGAACCACATTTCCCTTCGCCATGGCCATTCGTTGTGAGGCCTGCGCCTTCTCCGCCTTCGTCGCCGACGGGCTCATCAGGACGAGCATCTCGCGCATTCGGTCTTGGTCGATCATGAGCTTCTCCTAACTGAACCTTGAATCAGGGCTTGAGCACGACGCGCATCTGGAAGGACACGAAGTACGTCGTCGCCGCGACGTTCTCGTAGATCCAGCGCCAGCGGACATAGCGCTGCAGCCGTTGCACCTGACTGAAGGGCATGGTTGCGGAGAGCACGAGCTCTTGCGGCGTGGACTATGGGAGGAAGTTCTGCGCGATGGTCCAAGGTCCCTCTCGGGTCATCGACGTCTCGGCGAACAGAAACGACCCACCCGTCCCGAATGACGCATCACCCCCGTAGACCTGGGCATTGACGAAGCAGAAGTTGTTCTCGCCTCGGTCGACCCAGCGGCTCTCGTGAAGGATGATCTCCCCGGGGCTGCCGCCCATACCAAGAGCTTGAAAGGTCGCGGGATCTTGTAGCGAGTAGTAGGACTTCATTCGACGTTCCTCGGGAATGTTGAGATTGCCACTTGGGGATCCTGACCGTTGCGGTTCGACCACAGAGGCTTCGATACCATGACGAGTTGAAAGCCGGCTCCCCAATGCGAGTCTTCAGGTTCCTCGCCTGTGCGCGTGCGGTCAGACGACAGGCTTCGAAGATCGACTGCGGTCCAGGGCGACGCCGCGCCGTCCGAAGCGGAGGCTGCGATGTCGTCACCGAACGTGAGTCCGTTCTTCGGGCAAAAGGCCGCCACGGGCGTGAGATGGGGCGGTAGTTCAGCTGCCGGCGACGACCAAACCGCACCGCCCTTTTCGTCAGGGATTCGTTCATCATCCAGCATGCCGACCTCCACGAGCAGTCAACAAGGTCAGGCTCCGCGGCGGACAGGCTCCGCGGCGGACAGGCTCCGCGGCGGACAGGGTTTTGACGACCAGCGAACGGTACACCCCAGGTTCTCGGACTTCAAGAGCCCCCTTCGTTTTTCTGAAACTTTCGTCCGAACATGACCCTGAACAGTCATCGATTGGCTCGAAGTACATCGTTATTGATTAATCGATGTACGTCACGTCGGGTACTCGGCGGTCTAGTTCTTACTGACGCGGGCGTCCAGATGCGCGCGCTTGTGCTATCGTTAGCGCGTCATCCTGAGCGGTCGGGCAAGCGCCGAGTCCGAGTCCATCCCCACCCTCGACGTCGCGCCCGAAGCCCAGAAGGGCCTGAGCCCGGCCCTCGAGCAGGCCGTGAAGGCCGACAAGTGGTTCCGGGATCTGCGAGTCGCTATCCACCAGGCGGCCGGGACCGGCGCGCTCGTCACGCCGACGGGGCTCACCCCCATGGGCCGTATCCTGGCGGATCGCGTCGCGCAGCTCGAAGACGACGCCGTCTCGCCGCTCGGCTACGGCGCGCAAGACCTCCAGAACCGCCTCACCACCTGGAGCGCCGCCGAGGCCGACGTCGCCGCCCTCGAAGCCCACCTCGGGCGCGCCCTCGTCCGTATGGTCCTCGACTACCGCGTACTGAAGCTCACCGGGCCCTTCCGCCTCGTGGGCGAAGACGACGTCGGCCGCGACCGCGCCCTCCAGAAGCAGGTCCGCGACATCGCCCTCGAGGCCCTGCGTGCGGGCGACGCCGCGGGCGTCTCGGCGGTCCTCGACCCGCCTCATCCCTCCTGGGAGCCTCTGAAGCGCGCCTACAAGCGTTACCGCGAGATCGCGGCGGCGGGCGGCTGCCAGTCACTGCCGACCGGCGCCCGCCTCCGCGCCGGCATGAAAGGCGCCTCCGTCGAGAAGCTGCAGGAGCGCCTCGCCTGCGAGGGCTATTACACCGGCGAGATCGACGGCCAGTACGACCACGACGTGACGGCGGCGGTCAAGCAGTTCCAGCGCCACCACGAGCTCCCCGACGTCGAAGGCAACGTCCTCGGCGAGACCATCGTCTCGCTCAACGTCCCCATCACGCGGCGCCGGGACCAGCTCCAGCTCGCCCTCCAGCGCCTCCGCGAGACGCGGGTGCGCGAGATGGGCGACTACTACATGAAGGTCAACATCCCCGCCTACGAGCTCACCGCCGTCGAAGGCGGCAAGATCATCCTGCGCAACAAGGTCATCGTCGGCACGAACCGCCTCGATGACGACAAGGTCCAGCTCATTCAGGGCCACATCAACCGCACGAAGATCCTCACGTCCCGCATGTACGAGGTCCTCGAGAACCCCACCTGGATCCTCCCGGAACGCGTCGCCAAGGGCGAGATCGTCGGCAAGCTCGAAGAAGACGCCGACTACCTCTCGAAGAAGAACATCGGCTCCCGCACCCTCCCGGACGGGGCAGATAGGATCTTCGATTGATGTTGCCACCGCGACACGGCGATCCGACGAGCTTCAACCACGCCCCGGACCCTCTATCGGGAAGGCCAGCACGCCTGCTCGCACGATAGCCGTTTGCAGCGTGGCTCCCCGAGCGGCATTCCGTAA
>CANMLD010000196.1 GCA_947498315.1 Pseudomonadota bacterium
CGACGACGCGCAGTGCCCGCACGAGCTGGCCGACGTACATGCCGAGCACGTACTCCGGCCGGTCGAGGAAGCCGAGCTCGTACATGAGTTGCTCGGCGTAGAGCGCCCAGCCCTCTGCGTGGCCGGTGTTCGACGCGATTAACCGCTGGAAGCGGCTGAGCCGGTCCGCTTGCGCGATCTGCGTCGAGATCTGCAAGTGATGGCCTGGGAAACCCTCGTGAAAGGCCGTCGAGATCTCGTCGAAGGTCGGGATCGATGTGTCCTTCTCGAGCTGATAGTAGACCCCGCCCGGCCGCGAAAAGTCAGCGCTCGGCGCGAGGTAATACGCCCCGATGGGACCGGCCCCGCGCGGCGCCCGCTTGATGAGGAGTGTTCGCGCGAGCGGCGGGACGTCGAAGTGAACCCCGTCGAGCCGTTCGAGCGCCCGTGCTTCGCACCTTTCGATGAGCGCGATGAACTCATCCGCGGTCGCTGCGCAGTAGGCTGGCTCCGTCTGCAGTGCTTGCACGACGGCGGCGACGGTCGCGCCGGGGCGCAGGTGCGCTGCCACGTCTCGCATCTGCGCCTCGATGCGCAGCACCTCGGCAACGCCCCAGGCGTAGAGTTCCTCGGGATCGCCGCGCATGCCGAGGTGCCGGCGCATGGCGCGTAGGTAGCGCTCGCGACCGACGGCGTCGACCGACGGCGCCGAGGGGAGATAGGTGGTCTCGAGGTAATCGGCGAGCACACCGAAGGACCGGCGTGCCGCGTCTACGCCCACCGCCATCCGAGCCTGCTCGGCGCTCTCTAGCTCACCGAAGCGCCCCGGCAGGCTGACGAAGAACGACGCATCACCCGCGTGAGCGCGGCATTGCTCGATCGCCGCGAGCACTTGGCGCCGAGCGACGGCCCTCCCCAGCAGACGGCCCGCTTCGAGCGACTCGCGGTAGAACTCGCAGGCCGTGCCGAGCCCTGCGAGCCGAAGGAGCACACGCTCGCGCTCCTCAGCCGTCGTCATGGCCATGACGTCGAACGCCATCACGAACATCTGGGGCGGTGAGACGATCGAGTTCAAGTCGACGAGGTGATCGCCCGCAGCCCACGCTTCGAGCTGCTCGTCGCAATGCGCCAAAATGACACGCTTCGCGAGCTCGTCGTCCTCGTCCTGCGGCGTCAGTCCTTCGAGCGCGGCCTGCGTCTGCTGCCAAAGCGCGGCGCTGCGGTCAGCGCCGGCGGGGCTGATGTCGTCCCAGCGATGGTCGTTGCCTGGGACACCGATGAAGGTGCCGAGCAGAGGCGAGCTCGCCACTGCGGCGTCAACGAGGCGATCCGAGAGCTGGAAGATGGGCGACCGGGCGTCTTGGTTCATGTCGCTCACTCCTCAGGGGTGAGCCCGAACAAGGTAGAGGCCGCGTCCGCGAGCTCGTCGCCGGAGCGCGTGCCGGCGGCAGCTTTGAGCGCCTCGATCGGCGCGCGAGTGAGCCGGGAGGCGATGACCTCCGCGAGCTTGCGGACCGTCTCCTGCCCTTTCGCGTCGAGTCCTGGAAGGTACTTCAGCGCTTTCTCGGCTTCGAGTGTCGCGGCCTCGAGCGCGTTCTCGCGGATGGCACGGATGGTCGGCGCCGCCAGCCGCTCCCGTCGCCACTGCTCGAAGGCGGCGACCTCCTCTTCGACCATCGTCTCAGCCGTGCGCGCCGCCTCGACGCGTCCAGTGGCGTTAGAGCGACTTACCTGCTCGAGGTCGTCGATGTTGTAGAGGTATACGTCGTCAACGTCGCCAACGCTGGCTTCGATGTCGCGCGGCACGGCGATGTCGATGAGGAAGAGCGGCCGGAAACGCCGCTTTCGGCTAGCGCGCTCGACGAGCTCGCGTGTGATGATCGGTCGCGGTGCGCCGGTGGAGCAGATGACGACGTCGACGGCCTGAAGCAGAATCGGCAAATCGTCGTAGGCGCTGGCGCTGAAACCGTGTTGTTCGGCCAAGAGTCGGCCCCGCTCGAACGTGCGGTTAGTGACGAGGACCTTTTGCGCGCCATGGGAGCGGAGGTGGCGGGCCGCGAGCACGCCCATCTTGCCAGCGCCGACGAGCAGCACGCTCACGCCAGCGAGGTCGCCGAAGATGGTACGCGCGAGCTCGACGGCGACATGGCCGACGCTCACGACCGACTGGGCGATGGGGGTATCGGTGCGGACGCGCTTCGCGAGCCTGAACGCCCGAGATGTGCAGTTTTCTAGGACGTTTCCAACGGTGCCTGCCTCGCGGGCCATCCCGATGGCCTCCTTCACCTGACCCAGGATCTGGGCCTCGCCAAGGACGAGCGAGTCGAGCGAGCTCGAGACGCGGAAGAGGTGTCGAAGCGCGGCGACGCCGTCGTGAACGTAGGACGCCGTGGCGGGGAGTCCGAGCTGTCGCCGTACCTCGGTGACGGCGGCGTCGGTGGTGGTAGATGGCGAGAAGTAGCACTCGACGCGGTTGCAGGTGCTGAGGAGCGCGGCCTCGCTCACCGCGCCGCTCGCAACCAGAGAGCGTAATAGTCCTGGGATGTTGTCGACCGGGACGGCGGCGCGTTCCCGGATGTCGACGGACGCTGTGTGGTGCGAGAGGCCCACGATGACGAGGCCGCCGGGCGGGCCATCGGGGCGGGGCAGCTCGGGCCGCACGGTGATCATGGGAAGGGAATCAGACACGATTAGCTCATGATACGGAGCGCGGAGAGGAGAACCACGAAAAGGGATAGACCGAAGGCCGCGAGCGTGAGCACGGCGGCCCGGCGGCCCTTGAGGCCGAAGACCAAGCGGGCGTAGAGGAGCAGCGCAAAGACGACCCACGATGAGGAGGCCATGATGGCGTGGCGCGTGACGGCGCCGGAGTCCCCGCGAGCGAACCACACGGCACCGAGGGCGAGCCCAACCGAGTAGAGCGGAAACGCGATGAGCAGCGCGATCTGGGAGACGCGTTCGATCGCCGCGAGGTTCCACGTCTGGCCGAGGGTGAAGCGTTTGGTCTTGAGACGATACTCCTGAAGTACCTCGAGCCCCGCGCACACGGCCGCGACGCCGAAAGCGACGAAGCCCGCAAGCGAGGTGAGGACGTGGATGGGTGTGACGAGCGCAACTTCACCGGTCCGCGCGACATCGGCTTCGCGGTCGAAGACATGAAGGCTGTAGGTCAACATGGTCACTACGGGCGCTACGAAGGCGCCGTAGAGCGGGGGCACGGAGCCGCGAATGAGGGCGACCGCCGCGAGCGAGCCGACTGCCGCAAGTGAGAGGAAGCCGAGCTCGAGCGCTCCGGACTGCGTTCCTTCGGCGATTCGGGCCATGAGGCCACCCGTCGTGAGGAGACCACCCAGCCCGAGCAAGGCGCGGCCAGCCAGCCCAGACCGCTTCCCAAAGCGCCGGAGGTGAGCCCCGTAGACGAGCGTCGCCACCAAGAAGGTGAGGCTCGCAATCAAGATGAGATGGGTGCTCACGGGGGGGGGCTCGCCTTCTCCAGTCGGATTTGGGAGAGCGTCGTCTCCTTCCCTGCGTCGATTCTGAACGTCGCCTCATGGCGGGGCGGCATGCAGTCGTCACACTGCACGACCAAGCGGTGTTCGCCGGGCTCGAGCAGCGCGGAGAGTACATTGCCCTGGCCCACCTTTCGAGATTGATTACCGATCTTGATCGACGCTGACGCGGGGAAGATACGGACCTGAAGGGTCCCGAACTGCAAGAGCTGCAACTTCAAGGTGCCCTTACCCCGGTAGGTCGCCGTCGCCGACTGGGTGGTCCAACCCGCGAGGCTAGCTTCGACCTTAACCGACTCGTTTGGCTTGAGCTTCAGCCGCATCGTCCCCGTCGTGGAAGCGCCCCTAGCGGTCAGAGTGGCCTCTTTGGGCTCGACTTCGATCGTCACGACGCGCGGTTCCGGCTCAGGGGGGACGAAGAGCTCCGCCCTCTCTCGACGCCCGTCCATCTCCTCGGCCAAACGCGCCTCGACCAAACGTGCCTCGACCAAACGCGCCTCGGCCAAACGCGCCTCGGCCGAACGCGCCTCGGCCGAACGCGCCTCGGCCGAACGAGCCTCGACCGGTGGGAGGTCGGGGACGGCGTCGAGAGCTGAGGCCTCTGGTGCACGATTCGATATGACAGGCTCCGTCGGCCGGGAAGCGGGCTCCGTGGGCATCGGCGCGTTGGCCGATCCCGGCACCGGCGAGGTCGCGAGCGGCTGAATCGCGGGCGCGACGTAGCTCTCGCGATCGCGCTCGCCGAGCTTGCTGAGCATGGTGAGGTTCATAGCCACTAGTACGGTGACCAGGAGCACGACACTCGCGATGAGGATGCGGTTTCGACTCGAGCGCGGCACGGGCGCATCCGCCTCGAGGGTGCGACCGGTGGTCGCCGTCGTTGGGCGGACGATGTCGACGGTCTCGGGGACCGCGCCGACGCGCGTGGACGCGGGCGATGAGCCACGGCGCGGGCCGCCCGAGTCCAGGAGCGCGTTCAGTTCGTGGTTGAGCGCGTCATCGAGACTGAGCGGGACCGGGGTCTTCGACGCGAGCAACGGCCTCGTGAGCGCCGTCAAATCACCATGCGACACGACGACACGCGCTTCGAGGAAGTAGCCGAGGATGGCGCGGTGGAGCTCGTCGCCGGTACGGAAGCGGCGCTCGGGGTTCGGGTCGAGCAGGCGCAGAACGATGGCGACGACAGCGTCTGGGAGGTCGCTGCGGTACGACGTGATGGGCTTCAGCTTCGCTTCTCGGATGAGCTCGAGCGTGCGCAGGTCGGACTCGCCTTCAAAGGGCCGAACGCCCGCGAGTAGCTCGTAGAGCACCACGCCGAGCGAGAAGAGGTCGCTACGCGGGTCGAGCGGCCTTCCTGCCGCCTGCTCCGGCGACATGTAGACGAACTTGCCGTGTAGTGCGCCGGAGACCGACTCGACGCGTCGTTCGTGCGCCATCGCGATCCCGAAGTCGAGGAGCTTGACCTCGCCCGACCGCGAGATGACGACGTTGGACGGCGACACGTCTCGATGGATGATGCCGAGGGACTTGCCGCTCTGGTTCGTACGCGTGTGGGCGTAATGGAGGCCTTTGGCGACCTCCCCGATGACGTGAAGCGCGACCTCCACTGGGCACGGCGTCTTGCGCTCGCGGAGTTGGCGTATCATCGAACGGAGGTCGAGCCCGTCGACGTACTCGATGGCCATGAAGTACTGGCCGTCGACTTCGCCCATGTCCAAGATCTGAGCGATATTGCTGTGGTTTAGCTGAACTACGAGCCGCCCTTCGTCGAGGAAGCGGTCGACGAACTCCTTGGACTCGGACAGGTGCGGCAGAACGCGCTTGATGACGACGCGTTTCTCGAAGCCACCGGCGCCGGCCATGCGGGCAAGATAGACCTCGCCCATGCCGCCCGCGGCGATGCGGTTCTCGAGCAGGTAGCGTCCGAAAGGGGTGCTCATCGGGGCGTAAACCCAGCGTCCCGAATCGCGGTACGAATGGCGTCGGTCGAGGCCGTGCCCGTCACGGTCGCGCGGCCATCCGGCGTGCGGACGACCTCGACGGAGCGGACGCCGGGTACAGCAGCCAGTCTCGTCTCCAAAGTCGCAACACAGCCTCCGCAGCTCATGCCATCGACGCCGACGATGGTTGGCGCGGCCCGCTCTCTGGAGCGGAGAGTGCGTGTGACGAGCCGGGTGAGCGCAGCGATAGGCGTTCGGAGGAGGAGCACGACGAGGACGCCACCCATGCCGATCTGCCATGGCGATACCGCGACGGTCCCTTCCGCGCCATGAGTGCAGCAGGCCGGTGTCGTGACCGGAATGAGGGAGTCGAACGCGATCCCGAGGCCGAGACTGCCGACCAGGATCGTGCCCAAGTAGATGGCGAACGGCCTGCGACCGAGGCCTCGATATACCGCCCCGAACGTGGCCGCGTTGGTCGCTGGGCCGGCCATCAAAAAGACCAGCGCGGCACCCGTGGGAAAGCCCGCGCCGACGAGCGCGGACGCGATGGGGACCGACGCCGTCGCACACACATAGAGCGGGACGGCGATGGCGAGGACGATGAGGTACGCGAGCGCCGTCCCCGGGGCGCCGAGTCCGGAGAGGGCTTCGCGCGGCATGAAGGTCGTGATGGCGGCTGAGACGAGGATGCCGACGACCAGCCAGCCGGCGATGGCGTCGAGGACGGCCATGGCGTGAGCGACGGCGCCACGGAGGCTGCGATCAGGTTCAGGACCTAGCTTGGAGTTGGCACCGTTGTCTTCTGTAGCGTCCCGCTGTGTCGCATGCGTGAGGAGCCCACCGACGAGCCCCATGGCCGCGGCCGACACCAGCTTGAAGATGGCAAAGGGCCAACCCAAAAAGCCGTGCGTGACGAAGAGCGAGTCGACCCCCGTCTGTGGGGTGCTGATGAGAAAGCCAACAGTTGCGCCATCGCTGGCGCCTTGACGCTTGAGCCCGAGACCGGCTGGGATGACGCCACAGGAGCAGAGTGGGAGAGGGACGCCCAAGGCGACTGCCCGAACGACGCCCCACGGTCCGCGGAACGTGCGGCTCACCCACCCGGGTGGCACCAAGACGACCATGGCACCGGCAACAACAAGCCCGAGCAAGAGCCACGGGGCGAGCTCGAGCAGGACATCGAAGGCGGCGGCGATGAATCGTTCTAGGGAGGTCACGCTACCCCTCGATGACGGCAGGGAGGCCAGCCCGCAAGGTTATCGCTCATGTGTCGCTCGGCAACTCCGGAGGCTCGGCTGACCGCGTCTTTACTGAGGCAGAGCCGAGTGCGCTCGCTAGCTCACACGTGATCGGGGCCGGCGTACTGGCTCACTCGCTGCCGAATGATGAAGCGGATGGGCGTCCCCTCGAACGCGAAGGTGTCCCTCAGCCGGTTCTCGAGCATGCGGGAGTAGGCGACCGGGAATGCGTCGGGCGGCATGTTCGACTGGAACACGAAGGTGGGCGGGCGGCCCTGTATCTGCGTTGCGTAATACAGCTTCACCGCGCGGTTCCTGTAGAGCGGCGGCGGGCGTTCGCGGAGCGTCTGCTCGAACCAGCGGTTGAGCTCGGCGGTTGGAATGCGGCGCTGCCAATTGGCTTCGACCATGTCGATAATGTCGAGCAGGCGCGAGGTACGCTGTCCGGTGAGGGCCGAGAGCGTGACGATCGGGGCGAAGGCAAAGCTGACGCGCTTCTCACGGATCGACTTCGAGACCTGGTCGGCGGTCTTGCCGTCTTTCTCAACGGCGTCCCACTTGTTGAGGGCGATGATGAGCGCGCGCCCCGCGTCGAGCGCGATGTTCGCGATCTTCGCGTCCTGGTCGGTGAGGCTGTCGAGCGCATCGACGACGAGCACGACGACGTGGCTGCGTTCGATCGTCTGGACGGCTTTGATGACGCCAAACTTCTCCACGGCCCAGTGGATCTGGCCGCGGCGGCGTATCCCGGCGGTGTCGACGAGCGTGTAGCGCCGAGTGACCTCGGTCCCGTCTTCGAGCCCGAACATGCGATCGAGTTGCGTGTCGATGGAGTCCCGCGTAGTGCCTGGGATGTCGCTGGTAACCAGCCGCGGCTCGCCCAGAAGCCGGTTGACCAGCGTCGACTTCCCGCCATTAGGGCGGCCGACGATGGCGATTCGGATGCGGCGCTCGCCGTCTCCGTCGATGGACGGCGCCTCCGGCAAGGCATCCGAGATGGCTTCAATCAGATCACCGAGGCCGACACCATGTTCGGCGCTGATGGGGAAAATCCTATCGACGCCAAGCGCGTGGAACTCGAGCCCTTGAGGTGCGAGCCGCTCGGTGTCGAGCTTGTTGGCCACGACGAAGACGGGCTGATCCGAGCCGCGTAGCTCGGCGTGAATGAGCGTGTCGGCCGGCAGGAGACCCGCACGGCCATCTACGAGGTGCAGGATGATGTCGGCCGCTGCCACCGCCAGCTTCGCCTGCTCGCGCATGGCGACGAGGAGCAAGTCCTCGGACTCCGGGTCGAAGCCACCCGTGTCGATGAGATCGAATTGCTTGCCGTACGCCTCGGCCTTGCCGTAGTTGCGGTCGCGAGTCACGCCCGGCTCGTTGTGGACCAGCGCCCGGCGTTCCCCGACCAAGCGGTTGAAGAGCGTAGACTTGCCCACGTTCGGACGGCCGACGATGGCGACGACGGGGCGTCGCACGAGGACTGGATTCTGGAATTCGTCGGGGGCGTTGCCCTCGAAGTCGTCGTCACTCATTGCGCGTTGTATCCGATCTTCTTGAGACCGCGTGCCGAACGGGTCCAGTTGGGTTCGACGCGTACGTGGGTTTGCAGGAAGACCTGCTTGCCGATGAGCGCTTCCATGTTGCCGCGCGCCGCAGCGCCGACCGCCTTCAGGGTCTCTCCGCCGCGTCCGACGACGATGGGCTTCTGAGACTCACGTTCCACGTGGATAGTGCAGTCGACATCGACGATTCGGCCGTCGGGTCGCTCGTTGTAGCGCATGATCTCGACCGCGACCGAGTACGGCAGCTCCTCTCCGAGCGCGAGCATGAGCTGCTCGCGGAGGAGCTCCGCGACCAGGAAGCGCATGGGACGGTCGGTCAGGGTGTCCGGTTCGAAGAGCAGCTCGCTCTCGGGCATCGCGAGCAAGAGCGCATGGACGATACGCTCGAGCCCATCGCCACCGTGCCGCCGAGACGCCGTCTCAGGCGAGCCCTCGGCGCGGGCACTGACAGGGACGATCGCTTTGAAGTTCGCATGCTTCGACCACTTCTCGATGAGTGGGAGCAGCGAAAGCTTCTCCACCATGTCTACCTTGTTGATGACGAGCACGACCGGCAGCTTGGAAGCGACGACGGCCTCGAGGAGGACCCCGTCTTCCGGTCCAGGCTCGCCGCGCATGCGCGTGGCATCCATGACCAACATCGCCGCCTGCACGTCGTCTAGCGACGCGAGCGCCACCTGCGACAGGTGCTTGTTCAGCGCGTGTTTGCCACGGTGAAAGCCGGGTGTATCGACGAAGGCGAGCTGCCCGGTGACGGGCCCCTCGATCGAGTTCACTGACGTCTTCGACGCTTCGAGGCGCGTAAGCACGCCCATGATGCGGTCGCGCGTGGTTTGGGGTTTTGGGGTGACGATCGCGATCTTCTCACCGAGGATCGCGTTCAGGAGCGTCGACTTGCCGACGTTGGGGCGACCGACGATAGCGACGTAACCGGCACGGGTAGGAGACATGGCGGGGAGCTGATACCACGCCGTTTCCGGCGCGTCACTCACGAGTTTCAAGCAGCTGTGGGAGCGCCAGCATTGCGCGGCGCGCGCCACCCCGGCGAGCCGCCTCGGCGGATTAAACGACGACGCGCCGGGTAGGTACGGACTCTCGTCCGCCCTCCCAGCGCGTGCCTGCCGTCTCGAGGTGCGAGCCCCGAAGCGATAAGGGGTTGCCCCCTGTCAGTGATGTGGTTTCGGCGCTGAGCGGGTGCCCCATCCCGAAGGTGGAAGCGCCATCAGTCGCGA
>CANMLD010000197.1 GCA_947498315.1 Pseudomonadota bacterium
TCACAGGAGCCGGACGAGGGGATACAGGCCCCGGCGTCGCAGACGAAGCCTTGTTCGCAGTCACCGGTGTCGTCGCAGGCGTCGGCGCAGAAGCTGCCGTCGGTGAGCGGTCTACACGAGCCACCGAAGCAGTCGGCGTTCGCTTTGCAAGCGACGCAGCTCACATCGGGCGGCACGATGCACTGGAAATCATTGAGCTTGAAGAAGCCGTCTTTGCAGGTGCTCACCGTACAGAGCGGCGTCGACTTCGACGGATTGCACGTCTCGGCCGCCGAGTTGTCGATGGTACCGCCGCAGGCCACCCCGCAACTGCCGCAGTTGCCAGAGGTGGCGTACTTGCCTGCCGCGTTCTTGAAGTCCTCGTCCGCCGTGCCATCGCAGTCGTTGTCGGTGAAGTCACAGGCTTCAGCCGACGGGGTCGCGGCGTTGCAGACGTAGCCCGCCGCCCCGATGCACGTCGCGGTGCCCGAGCAAGTCCCAAAGCCGTTCTGGACCTGGCACGGCTGCGTTTGCGGGACGCCGTCATCGATGATGCCGTTGCAGTCTTCGTCGATGCCGCTGCAGGTCTCGACCGCTGCTGGCTTGGCTGAGCATGCACCCCAGCCGGCCGTTGGGTCGCAGAACTCGAAGCCCACGCAGGTCCCAGCCGGGCTCGTGCTCTCACAGGGCCGCTTGGCGCCGCTGTTCTGGATCGTGCAGTCGCAAGTGCCGTTCGAGGGCACACAAAACGAGCCGTTGGCGCCGGTATCCGGATCCAAGATGGACTCGCAGGTGTAGCCGCTCGTGCAATCGGTATCGGTGGTGCAGTCGGACGCGCAGTGGCTACTGCCGCCAATCTCGACACAGTCCCGCCCCTCGCACTGCGAGTCGCCTGTGCAGGGGCGGCAATCGATGGAACCTTCAACGAGGCACAAGAAGTCGTTCAGCTTGTAGAAGCCGGCCTCGCACGCGTCGATCCCGCAGACCGGCGTCGTGTAGCCGTCGTTGCAGCTCGCGGTAGCGTTCGGGATTGAGCCCGCGCAGGCGCTGTTGCAGGTGCCGCAGTGGCCGTCCTTGTCGTACTTTCCGGCCGCGTTCTTGAAGCTCTCGTCGACGTCGCCGTCGCAGTCGTTGTCCTTGAAGTCGCAAAGCTCGGCGATCGGCTTCGACGCGAGGCACACCCAGCCGAGCTCGCCCTGGCAGAGCGCGTCGCCAGAGCAGGTCCCGATGCCGGCGACGCTGTTTTCGCAGGGCTCGGTGAAGGGCAGGCCGTCGTCGATGATGCCGTTGCAGTCGTCGTCCTTGCCGTTGCACAGCTCGTCGCTCGCGGCGTCGGCGTCGCAATCGCTCCATCCTCCGGTGGCTTCGCACGTCTCGAAGCCGAAGCAGGTGCCGATGGTGCTGTCCGTCGAGCAGGGGCGCTTGATGCCCTGGGTCGCCACAGTGCAGCTGCAGTCGCCGCTCTGAGGGAGGCAGGCTTGACCCTTCGGTGCTCCGTTCTTGTCGGTAGCCGCCTGACAAAGTGTTCCGGACGGACAAGGGTTGCCACCGCCGCACTTCTCCGCGCAGAAGCCGGCTTGACCGACTCGCACGCAGATGCCGCCACCACACTCGACGTCGTCGCTGCACGGTTGGCAGAAGGTGTCGTACTCGGGGAGGCACTGTACCTCGTTGGCCTTGTAGAACCCGGGCTCACAGGAGTCGACGACGCAGGTCGGCTTGGGCTTGTTGGCGTCGCAACGGCTGATGGCGTTCGGGAACAGCCCTTCACAGTTGAAGTTGCACTTGCCGCAGTGGTTTAGCGCCACGTACTTACCGTTATCGTCCTTGAAGTCCTCGTCGACGACGTTGTCGCAGTCGTTATCGATAAAGTCGCAGGTTTCTGCGTAGGGCGTGTCAGCGCTGCAGAACCACCCTTTTGAGCCTTGGCACGTGGCGATACCCGAACAGGTGCCGACCCCTTCAACGACGGCTTCGCATGGCTTCGGCTGCTTCTGGTCTTCATCGACGAAGCCATCGCAGTCGTCGTCGATGCCGTTGCACTCCTCGGTCGCTGGGACGCGCGCGTCGCACGCGCCCCATCCCGCTTCGGGATCACAGGTCTCGAGGCCGTTGCAATTGCCGTATTCGTTCTCGATGGAGCACGGGCGGAGGCCACCGGCGTTGTTCACGTTGCAGTCGCAGCTCCCGTTGTCCGGGAGGCAGCCGAGTGCGCCCGTCTCGAGCTCAGCGCAGGTGTACCCGGACGGGCACGAGACCTGACTGCAATCCGTCGTGCAGAACTGCCCACCCCCAATGGTGATGCAGGCGCCGCCGTTACACTGAAGGTCCGCCTTACACTCGCGGCAAAGCTTCTGGACCTTCGGGACGCAGACCAACTGAACGTCCGGTGCCGCGGCCACATTGACGACGCACGAGAACCCGTCTGGGCATTCGTCGACGCACCCGACGGTGCACTGCAGACCGCCATCGACGCCCTCGACGCAGAAGCCGTCGCAGCAATCGGCGTTGGCCGTGCATGGATCACCAAAGGTTCCGCAAACTTGCTCGCCAATTTCTGACCCGACGCTAGTCTCGGAACCCGCGGTGTCCGGCGCATCGGTCGTATAGATGGTGTCGTTTCCAGCGCCTGGCGTGGCGTCCGGCTCCGGGAACTTCACGTCGCGACTGCTCGTGACGTCCGTGCTGACGTCCGACTCGCCGGTCCCGGTCTGGCTTCCGCCCGAGTCGTCGGAGCTCGAACAGCTCGCGAGAGTCGAGGTGAGCACGAGCGCCAGCGTCCAAAGAGAGGGCGGCTTTCGGGGAGCGCGTGAAAGTCGGCTCATGGGTTCCTCCAATGACTGCGAATGGCGAGAGGCGGCTTACGGCTCCGCCTCCACTGCTGAGAGTACCGATTCGGATGGCCCAGCGACAAGGCGAGTTAACGTTCTGCTCCACCGGTCGCGGGTAGCCCGGCACTCGCCCAGCCTACGAAGCCGCCCCGAAGGCTCTTCACGTCAGCGAAGCCCAACTCGAGCAGGTAGGCCGTGGCACCCCGGCTCGAGATCCCATGGTAGCAATAAACTACCAGCGGCTTGTCCTTTGGTGTCGCTCGGACGAAGTCGTCGACGTTGTGGTCGCCGAGCGCGACTGACCCTGGGACGGCGCTAGCGGCCCGGTCGTTCGGCTGACGAATATCGAGGAAGGTGGTCAAGCCAGCGTCGAATGCGGCTCGCCCATCGATGAGGTCGATTTCGGGGATGGTCATCTCGACACGCGCTCCAACTTCGAGTTTTACCGCAGCGAGGGTCGGCTGAAGAGACAGCGACCGGGCTTCTGATACGTCACGCCGGGCAAGGATCCGGTGCCGGTGGCTTCAACCCAAGTGCCAGCGATTGAACTCTGGCCGCGGCCCCTTCGGACAGTCATGATACCGACATGAGCCTTTTTGATCACGTCCTTGAAAAGAAGTCGCCGGAGACGGTCATCGCCATCGTGGGTGCATCCGGAAACCCCACGAAGTACGGTTACATCATCCCGCGGGAGCTGCAGCGTCATGGCTACACGCTCCTGCTGGTGAACCCTCGCGGCGGCGTCCTCGAGGGGCTAGGCCTTACGGCTTTACGCAGCGTCAATGAGCTGCCTCGAGGCGTCTCCCTCGTCAACGTCGTCACGCCGCCCGAGGTCACCGTGGAGGTACTCGCCGAGTGCGCTGCTGCCGGTCTCACCCGGATCTGGCTGCAGCCCGGCAGCTTTGACGACGTCGTGCTTCAAGAGGCGGCGTCGCTGCGTACCCCAGCCGGCGACCGGCTCGAAGTCGAGTCCGACGCCTGCATCATGGTGGTGGCGGCGCGGACCGCGCGTTGATTCGCTGGACTCGCTATTGTCCCTTCACGGTGCCCGTGATGAGCGTATAGCCGTTCTTGCTGCCGATTTGCTGCGGGTTGAAGCCGAGGGAGAGGCTCGGGAGCCCCGACACGAAGCTCGAGATGTCGAAGCTCGGGATCGGGAAGCTCTGCAACAAGCCGTTCCCAACGGCATCTTTGACGAGACTCGAGGCCAGCTCTTTGAACAGCAGCTCGATGACCGCTTCGGAGCCATCGAGCGCGCCGGTCGCGTCGATGACTTCGAACGCGAAGGTGTCGAGCGCGTCAACGCTGACGCCGAGCTCCACCCCGTCCGGGCCATTGACCGTCTTCAAAGTGACGTCCGCCGATGCGAAGAGGAAGGCGTCGAGAGTGCCGGATTTCCCGCCGACGTCGAGCGACACGCTGACGCCGAAGTCACCGATCTGCAACGTGATGCTTCCCGGCGTGAGGCATGACGTGATGACGGGCGGCAAGAGCGGCTTCAGGGAGATGGTGTCGACCTTCAGTCCGTCGAAGCCGAGCTTGTCGGCGATGAACGACCCCGGGATGTCGAGGTGGAGGAGGCCGCCGTAGAAGGCGCCAAAGAGGAGCTGATTCAAGAGATCGTCGCTGATCGCGAGCGCGAGCGGCGCGTCTTGGGGGAGCTCGAACGGGGCCGAACCGGCTCCGAGGCAGCTCTGTCGCGCCAGTGAACCGAGCACCTTGATGGTGTCGGGGATCCCTTGTTTTGCAATCACGCTGGCGCCGAGCCCGATGAAAGCGCCACCGTAGTCGAGCGTGAAGGTGGTCGGGTCCGCCGCGAGGGTCACGTCGACGGGTTTCGTGATGCCTGCAAAGGCTGGGATGGTGAGCGTGGTCGTGTAGGAGGTGAAGCCTTCGAGCGCCTCTTGGATGCTCGGCACGACATAGCCCGTCACGCCAGCTTCGATGCCCGTCTCGATCACGTTGGCGAAGGTCCCGTTGAACCAATTGAACGCCCAGTCGAAGAACGCCGCGAAGCCGTCAGTGATGTCCAGCACGGGCTCGGTGATCTGCACTTCGAGCTCCGGGACGTCGACGAGGATGGCGCCGGTCCCGGCGAGCGCGATGGCCAACGACGTGTCGACCGTAACGGACTCGATGGTGGCAGTGCCGATCGCGTCCGGGCAACCGAGGTCAGGGGCGATCGCCTCGAACGCAACGACGATGTCTTTCAGAGCGATGGACAAGGACAGGCCGCCGGGCGTGGGCGTGATGTCGACATCGCCCATGGTGAAGTCGATGGCCGTCACGTTCACGGTCCACTCGCACCAGAGCGCGCCGCCCGCTTTGCCTTCGCCCTTGATCGTGGGAGGAAGGAAGGCCAGGAAGTCGGTGTCCTCCAAAATGGCCGCCGTGATGGCCGCGAAGTCGTCGAGGTCGCCCCGATCGCCATCATCCCAGAAGTCCTTGCCGAGCCAGGCTTGGATGCCGTCGCCGATGATGGTCCCCGGACCGCGGCCCTGATGAGTGGGGTAGAAGGTGTCGCCGACCAGCACCGACTGAATACGCGCGGTGTTGTAGCCGCCTTCCGTGGACGCGACCGCCTCGAGAGTGTTGATGCCGTGGCTTGGATACAGGGCCGCGAGGAAGCTGCCGTCAGCGTTTACCGGGATGGCGTTGCCATTGATCGTCAGGAGCGCCGGGCCGCCCGACGCGTCCTGGGCAGTCCCTTCGACTTCGAAGGCCTCTTCCCCGATGCGGGTCTCGCCGCGGCTCGGGCTGGCGATCTCGAGCGTCGGCACGCACTCCGGCCCGCCGCCGGCCTTGTGGGTGCATTGCCCACCGGCGCCGCACTGATCGGTCGTGCAGGGGTCGCCGTCATCGCAATCGCCGCAGCCGGTACCGTCGTTGGCGTCGGTCCCGCCGTCCGTAGCGTCGATGGCGTCCGTGCTGCCATCGGTCGTGCCGTCCGTTCCGCCATCGGTCGCGTCCGTGCTGCCGTCGGTCGTGTCGGGCGCGCCGTCCGTCGAATCCGTAGCCGCGTCGGTGTCGTCAGTATTGTCAGCGCTGTCACTGCCGTCGGTGCCGACCGTGCCATCCACAGCGCCGGTGGCGACACTAGACTCAGCAGCGCACGAGCCGAGGAGGCCCACGGCGGTAGCGGTCGCGAGGGCGCGCCGGGCGGCGCTGGAGAGACGAGCAGGGAGAGGCTTCATGGGCCGCACTCTACGTCGTCGACCCCACGCATGTCATCGAAATCTTGGAAAGAGCCTCGAGGCCGGAGCCTCCACAGCGACGGCAGGATCACCGCCCTCGAGCGACCCCTTCGCGCCTCGGATCGGCGCCCCCTCGGAGTACGCCGTCGCGTCGCTCGATCGCGTGCATGCCGCTGTTGAGCTCCGTGACCTTCACCTCGTGGCCACGCTCGCGCAGGAACTCCAGCGTGGCGCTCGACCAGGCCAGGGTAGCCTCGCCCGGGATGGACTCGAGCTCCGTCGCGCCGTTTCGGTTGATGACGTGGGGGCGATTCAGTGCGGCCTGAGGGTCGAGGTCTTCGTCGAGGACGCCGATGACCGACCACGCGACGAAGTCGATGATGCGGGGACCGCCAGCCGAGCCGACCGCGAGCCGGAAGCCGCGCTTCGAATCGAGCGCGATGATGGGTGCCATCGAGCTACGCGGTCGCTTTCCAGGCGCGACGGCGTTGGCGATCGGCGCGCCGGCGCGCGGAGAGTCGGCGGGTTCGGCGGGCTCGAAGCTGAAGTCTGTAAGTTCGTTGTTCAGCAAGAAGCCGGCGGCCATCAACGTGGACCCGAACGCGTTCTCGATGCTCGCGGTCAGAGAGACCGCGTTGCCCGCGGCGTCGACCACGGAGAGGTGCGTCGTGGAGGGCCTCTCGCCGCTGAGCCCACTACGTCGGTCTCGAGGTGCGCCGGGCGGCGACCCCGGGAGCGCGGTGCCGATAGAGGCCGCCGTGCTGAGGCGTTTTCGGCGGGTCTTCAAGTAGCCCGGATCGAGGAGGCCACGTGTCGGCACCGAGACGTGGTCGGGATCGGCGACCCAGCGGTCGCGATCGGCGAACGCGAGCCGGCTCGCTTCGGCGAAGAGGTGGACCCGTTCGGCTTCGGGGCGCTTCGCGAGCGCAAAGGGTTCGAGCAGCGCCAAGATCTGAAGGACCGCGATCCCCCCCGACGACGGCGGTCCCATGCTGCACACGGTGTCCTTTCGTCGGCGCAGACACACGGCGTCTCGCTCCACGGCGCGATAGCCCGCGAGGTCGTCCCGGGTGAGCGAACCCGGGGCGGGGGATTTACTGACGGCGGCCACGATGGCGAGGGCGATGGGCCCATCGTAGAAGGCGTCGGGTCCGCTTTCGGCGATGAGCGTGAGAGTGCGGGCGAGCTCTGGTTGTTTCAGAAGGCTACCCACGGCCTTCGGAGCTCCGGCGTCGAAGAAGACCCTCGCGGCACCTTCACTGCCGAGGAGGTACGGCGACATCATCAGCAGGAGACCGTGGAGGCGGGGCGTCATGGTGAAGCCATCGCTCGCGAGCGCTATCGCGGGCTCGAACAAGGCTCGCCATGGCAGCTTGCCGTGCCTGCGGTGCGCGAGCTCGAAGAGCCGTATGGCGCCGGGGACCCCGACGGAGCGCCCGGACGCGACCGCGGTCATGAAGGGGAGCGGCGACTGGTCCTTGCCGAGGAACACGTCGGGAGTGATCGTCGCGGGCGCGGTCTCTCGGCCATCGTACGAGCGGACTCGCTTCGTAGTGGCGTCGTAAGCGAGCAGAAAGCCGCCGCCTCCGATCCCGGCGGACTGGGGCTCGACCACGTTGAGAGCGAGCGCCGTGGCGATGGCGGCGTCAACGGCGCTACCGCCCCCGTCGAGGATGCGGAGACCTGCATCCACCGCCAGTGGATGAGCGGCAGCCACCATGGCTTTCGTCGCCTCAGACGGTGGGACGACGCGCCGTCCCGTGCTGCCCTCTGGCTGCGTCGGCGGGGTGGCGCTCGCGATCGCAGCGGTAAGGGTTATGGCGGCAGCGAACCAGGTCGACCTTCGGGCTCGCGGGGGTGAGGCGGATGTCATCAGGAGCTCCTCGGCGCGTTCTGGTTTCGACACCGAGACGATGCGCGACGGAGCGCCGCGGGGCAAGTGCGGGCGAGTGCAGACCCACTGGGTCGCGCCTGACTCACGGAGCTATAGGGCATAAGTCATTAATTACGGCGCTTTGGCGTCGAGAGCCTGTGGCGTGCCGCTTGCTACACAGGCTCCTCGGAGGTCCCCATGCGCGCTTCGCTCTTCGCCCCAGTCGTTCTGCTCGGCTTCGCATGTGAGTCGGGCGCGATGATGTCCCAATTCCCCGCGATGGATCCGCGCAACGAGAGCGAAGGGCAAACGACGCTCGCCAGTGACGGCGACTCTCGCACGGCGACCAATGAGACCTCGTCTACGCTCACAGCCACACCGGGGGCAGCGCACTCAGCCCTTCGCGACGGCGAGCTCCGGCCTACGCGAATCTATGAGGCGCTCCCGGTGCCGCCTCTCTCCGCGCCCCTAGCGTTGACCGTCATCGGCGCCAGCGACGTCCGAACGGTGGAGGCCGACCTCGACGAGCCGGCTCTCGACCAAGGGGGCGCCTTTCAACTCGAGCCGAGGGCCGTGACGCTCGACGCGACCGTCGTGACGCCCTCGCTGCATCGCGACGCGCCCGAGGCCGTCCTCGACGTCGCTGCCACAGAAGACGGCAACGCCGCAGTCGGAATCCTCGTCGACGCGTGGCTGTCCTCTCCCCGGTGGGGTTCACCCCGCCCAGCGTCGTGTACGACCGACGGCAGCGGACGTTGCGCCATCGTCTGGACCTTGGACGCCGTCGACTTCGACGCGCTCTCGACCATCGAGGCCGCGTCCGCGGCGTTCGACATCGATGGCGTCGTGCTCGAGACCACCGGCGAGGTGCCTTCCTTTGAGATCTACCCGTCCCCGTCCCCCCTCCTCGTGACGCGGCCAGGGGTTGGACTGCAGCTCCCGACGTTCCCACTCGCTTCTGGGGACACCCTCGCCGTGCCGGTCTACCTAGAGACGACGGGCAGCACCCCGGCTGCGTACGACCTTCGAGTCGAGTTCGATCCCATGGTCCTCGAGGTCGCCTCCGTGACGGGCGGGGCTTGCACCGGTTTCGCCGCGCCCGTCCACAACGGCGGGGGGCTTGCCAACCAGACTGGCGAGCTCCTCATGAACGCCATCAGCCCAAACGTCCAGGACGACTGCGTGCGAGCCGAGCGAGTCCACGTCGCGACCATCGAGTTCCGGGTCCGCGACGACGCTCCCCCGGGGCCGCAGAGCATTGGCTGCCGAGTCCGCGACTTCTTCGACACGAACTTCTGGAACCTCGCTAGCGACCAGGCCTGCGACGTAGCGGACATCGCGCTGGGCGGTTCGTCTGGGACGTTGCTGGTGGAGTGAGGGTGACGGCTGTTGCGGGGTCTGAGAGGGTCGGTCAAAACTCCGATTGGCGTTCGCCGGCAATTTCCTAGCATTCACTTGCTCTCGCTCCTAGAAGGGCTATGAGCCCGTCGTCGTCGCTCGAGTACGCGCCTATCGGCGCCAAGTGACTGCGTCGAAAATTGCGCGGC
>CANMLD010000198.1 GCA_947498315.1 Pseudomonadota bacterium
GTGTCGTTCGGGAAGACGGGGCGGGCGAAGCGTACGGCGAGGCGGCCGAGGCGCGCGACGTCGCCGCCCGCGCCGTGTTCGATGACCGCCCGGCCGGCGAACGCCATCGTACAGAGCCCGTGCAAGATGACCGACGGGAAGCCGGCCGCACGCGCGGTGGTGTCGTCGACGTGGATGGGGTTGTCGTCGAGGCTCGCGGCGGCGTAGCGGTACGACTGATCGGCGTCGACGGTCTGGACTGCGGTGAACGCGAGCGTGCGCTCCACGGCCACGTCGGGTTTCTTGTCGCCACCGGCGGGCTTCTCGCCCTTCTGCGCCTTGCGGATGAAGTATTTGCTCGTGATGTCGAGGGCGGGGTCGCCGTCGCGCATGAGGCGCTGGGAGACCGTGATGACCTCACCGGAGGCCTTGTCCTCCATGGCCTCGATTGTCGCGCGCGCCGCGACCAGATCCCAGGGGCGCAGGACGTCGTGGAAGACCATGTCCTGCTCGCCGTGGACGAGGCGCATGAGGTCGACGTTCACGTCCGGATCGGAGACCACCTGCTTGACGACGTTCCATACGAGGCGGACGGGCAGCAGCGGTGGCGCGATCTCGGGATAACCCGAGTTCGGGTCATTGGTCGCTTCGGCATACGCGGCCACCGCGTCGGGCATCACGAACTCGGCGCCGGAACGGTAGCGACGACCGATCGCGGCCCGATTCAGGCCCTCGGGCTTCGCCGGCGCGGCGGGAGCCGACGAGGACTTCATCATGGATGCGCCCTTCAACATGTCGAAGCACTGCGCGAAGCGCATGAGATCGCCCATGTTGTCGGTCTTGATCTTGCCGCCCATGAAGGCCTGGTCTGCCTTGACCGCCCCCGAGAGCACGCCGAGGAAGAGGTCGGCCGACTCGTAGACGATGTTGCACTTGGCGCCCTCGGGTTTCCCCTTCGCGCTCGTACACTTACCGCCATCGATGATGAGGCCCCAGCTGCCGGCGCCCTTGAGCTCGAAGTGGACGATGGAGGACCAACTGCCCGCTTTCTCGGGCAGGAAGAGGTTCGGCATGGCCGCGAAGACGGCGTCGACGGCTGCGTTGCCGCCGGTCGAAACGGGGGCTGCTGCAACCGGCGCCGGCGCCGGACCGAGACGCGAGATCTCGGGTAAACGCGCCGCGATGTCAGCGACGGTCCAAGCGCGGTCGAGCTCCACGCCCCGGCTCATCTCGACGTGGTACTCGAAGAGGTGCTTGCCGTGGCAGCCGAATACGCGCCCATTGACCTCGCGGCTGAGGTCGGAGGCGAGAAAGAGGACCATGGGCGAGATCATCTCGGGGGTGATGTCGTCCGGGACTGCCGAGATGGTCTCGGTCATGCGCGTCTTGGCGATGGGCGCGATGGCGTTCACGCGGATACCGTAGCGCTGAAGCTCCTGGCCCCAGGTGAAGGTCATACCCGCGATGCCGGCTTTGGCGGCCGAGTAGTTGGTCTGGCCGAAGTTGCCCTTCATACCCGCGATCGACGTCGTGTTGATGATCGTGCCGCCGTGGCCGGCGTCGCTCATCGCCTTTACCGCCGCGCGCGTGACCAAGAAAGTACCGCGTGCATGGACGGCGAGGACGACGTCGAAGTTGGCGTCGTCGAGCTTCAGGAGGGTCTTGTCGCGCAAGATCCCTGCGTTGTTCACGACGATGTCGATGCGACCAAAGGCGTCGAGAGCGGCGTCGACCATGGCCTGCGCCGCTCCGGCGTCGGCGACGGAACCATAGCTGGCCGCGGCGCGTCCCCCTCGCTCTCGAATCTCGGCGACGACGGCATCCGCCATGGCGCTCCCGCCACCGCTGCCATCGAGGCCGCCGCCGAGGTCATTGACGATGATGGCGGCACCTTCACTCGCCAGTAGCAGCGCGTGCGCTCGCCCAAGTCCACCGCCAGCGCCCGTGACCAGCGCGACCTTGCCATCCAGAAGTCCCATCGCGTCCCTCGCTCTCGTGCTCACCCAAACGCCGATACGCGTGGGTCGCCTGCGTTACGACTCGTCAGTCTCGAACTCACTAGCTCGAGCTTCGCCAGCTTCAGATTCGCTCGATGATGGTGGCGACACCCATGCCCCAGCCGATGCACAGCGTCGCGAGGCCGAGGGTCTTGTCCTGTCGCTCGAGCTCGTGCAGCAACGTCACGAGAAGGCGCGCGCCGGAGCACCCGAGCGGGTGCCCGAGCGCCATGGCGCCGCCGTTGACGTTGGTGCGTGCGAGATCGGCTTCGGTGTCTCGCTGCCAGGCGAGGACGACCGATGCGAAGGCTTCGTTCACCTCGAAGAGGTCGATGTCCTTCATGGTCAGGCCGGCCTTTTTGAGGGCCATGTGCGTGGCGGGGCCGGGCCCGAGGAGCATCATCGTGGGGTCGGTGGCCGAGACGGCCATGGCGCGAATGCGGGCGCGGGGGACGAGCGCGAGGGCGTCTGCCTTGGACCGCGAGCCGATGAGGATGGCCGAGGCGCCGTCCGAGATCTGGCTCGACGTCGCAGCCGTGATCACGCCGCCCTCGCGGAACGCCGGCCGGAGCGCGCCGAGCGTCTCGAGCGTCGAGCCGCGCCGGGGCCCTTCGTCGGTGTCGATTCGGTGCAGGCTGCCGTCAGGACCGGGCGCCATGATCGGGTGAATCTCTCGTCGGAAGCGCCCTTCGTCGATGGCGGCCAGGGCGCGCGTGTGGCTGTTGACCGCAAGCTGATCGAGCTCGCCGCGAGAGAAGCCGTACTTCTCCGCGATGAGCTCGGCGCTGGTGCCCTGCCCGACCACGTCGAAACGGTCGCGGATGCGCTCCGAGATGGGCCCAACGTCGCCGCCCATGGCGACGCGCGTCATGGACTCGACGCCGCCGCCGACCACGAGGTCCATGGTCCGGGCCATGACGGCTTGCGCGGCGAAGTTCACCGATTGGAGGCTAGAGGCGCACATGCGGTTGACGCTGGTGCCCGGGACCGACACGGGCCAACCGGCAGCGAGCACGGCGGTGCGGCCGATGTTCATGCCCTGCTCGCCGACTTGCGTCACGCAACCGACGACGACGTCTTCGATCTCGGCGGGGTCGACGCCGACTCGATCGACGAGCCCGTTCAGACAGTCGGCCATGAGGTCGTCGGGTCGGGCGAACGCGAAAGCGCCTTTACGCTTTCCAATGGCGGTGCGGGTCGCGGACAGGATGAACGCGTCGGTCATCGCTGGCTCCTAGTGCTGTAGGGGGATGGGGTGGCTGCGTCGGGCAGCCAACGAGGAGGTCGAGGCGACGAGTGCGCCGACGCTACATGTCGATCTCGATGACGGTGCTGCCCAGGGGCGGCTCTTCCTGCTTGTTTTCGATGGGCCGTTGACGGGGTTCGCCGCGCGGTGGCTCGTAGTAGAGCGGGATCTGATAGGACTGCTGTTCGCGACGGCGCCGTTCTTCCTCACGGATCTTACGGATGATCACCGGATCGAGCATCGCTGACTCCTCGTGGCAGATCCTCGTGAAAGAGGGGCGGCTCACAGTTCCCATGACGGGACGGTTCGCCGCCGAGTTGAAGTCTATCTGTTGGCCCCGGGTGCTGCAATCACGACGTCACGAGGGCGGCATTTGACCGAGAGGGTCATGCCAGCGGCGCCACCCGTCCGACCCTGAGCGCCGGCGACCGGCGGACTATCCAGAACACCCAAAACGCGATGGTGCCGACGAGCGCGAGATCGATGACGAGCCATGTCGTGTCTGTCACCTGCTCCGGAAGGGCGGCGCCGGATTGCCAGAGCGTGCGTCGTGCGTCGGCGGCGTCGAGATCATCGAGCCCCTGACGCACGAGCCGCTCCAGCGCCGCGGCAGACGCGTCCGCGGCAACGCCCGACGAGAGGGCCTGTGCGAGCTGTTCGGCGTAGAGCTTCGTAATGGCGGCGGCACGCCGGATGGCGGCCTGGTTCAGGCCGTCCATGGACGCCAGCGCCTTCGTCACGCGCTCCGACTCGACGTCGCAGAACACCGATGAGCTCGGCACGGCCACGGCGGCCCGGGGATCGTGAAAGACGAAGCCGTCTAGCTTGACACGACCGCAGGTGGCGACGAGAGCGGCTTCGAAGACAGCGTCGGCGTCTTCGTCGGCGGCGCCAGCAGCGGCGAGCGCGAGCGCCGTGGCGAAGCTACGTGTCGGCTGCTGCAGCTCATTTGCGCGTAGACGCAGCGCCAGGAGCGCTTCGGGATCCGAGCTGATGGTCGCGACGGCTGCGTTCGTCTCGACTGCACGTCGGTCGATGATACGGCGGAGGTTTCGCTGGAGGGCCTCCTTCGAGATCCCTAGAGCCCTCAATGGCCCGATACGCCCGCCCGCCGAGACGAATGCCCGCCATGCGAACTGCCTGGCCACGTAGTCCCCAAGGGTCGCGTGGCCGAACTGGCGTGTCCAGAGTGGACTGGCCGCCTTCTGGAGGTAATGCATGGCCGCGCCTGCGTACTCGAGCGAGAGCTGACCCTTGGCCTGGCCGTTAGGACCGCCTTCTGGCCACGCCGCCGCGAGGAGCGCTAGATCCGTGAAGCGTCCCGACATTGCCGGGCCGCGCGTGCCGAGGCCCGTGTTGGCACAGGCGTCGCCACAGTCGAAGCGGACGGGCGTGGCGGCCGGCAGCGCACCGCCCTCGCCTACCGGGAAGGCCAGGAACGCGGCGGTGTCGCTCGCGGCGCCGGTCGAGGGCGCCGCGTTCGCGTCCGCAGGATCGACCGGAATCCCTTTGCCATCCGAACCTCTGGGAGTCTCACCGCTGGGGCCCTGCAGAACGCGATCGCGATGTCGGAGATCGAGCTCTGCGGCGGCGGCAGCTTTAGATAGGAGCTCGGAAGCGGCGATGGGTGACGTCGATCGAACGCTGTCAAAGCCCGGGACGTTGCGCGCCCGTGCCGCCGTGAGGCCCACCAGCTCGCGGAAGGCCCGCGCATCGAAAGCGCGGGCGTCGGGGTAGCGCTGGAGGAAGCGGGCGCGCAGCTTGGGGTCAGCTACCGTCTGGACTTGGACGAAGAACCAGCGGCGGAACGCGTCGTGCGCACCCCGCCGCAGCGCAGGGATCTCCCCACTGGCCACGAGCGGGCTGTTAGCGAGGGCGGCACGAGTCACCTGCTCGTGAAGCGGAGCCTCGAAAGCGTGAGCGACCGAGGCGAGCGCCAATGACGCCGCTACGGCGACGGTTGCTGCCATCTGTCTCATGGGTCGCCCTCTACGCCATCGCGATAACGAAGCAGGTACTCGAGGTTTTTGCGTGAGACCTCATCGAAGGGGTCGTCGAAGAGCGCCTCACGGAAGTACCCGATGGCCTTGTCGGATTGACCGCGTCGCGCGTGCAGCGAGCCGAGGACCCGAAAGGCGGGGTAGTCCGGCTCTATCTGCTGCTTGAGCCAACCGGCGACGCGGACGCGCTGCTCCATCGCGAGGTTGCGGTCACCTTCGAGACGCCAGCGCCAAAGTGCTCGTAACTCTTCCCGATCGAGGAGAAAGGTATAGTCGGTAATCTCAGAGACGAGCATGACCCAGCGGAGACGGGCGTGTACTCGCAAGAGCTCGGGCGTGTCCCCAGCGAGGCGACCATCCTCGAGGACGAGGCCCCAACCGACTGCATTCTCGATGAAGTTGCCGGCCGCGGCTCGATAATGAGTGACGGCGCCAGCATCGTCGCCCGGTGAGAGCGGCGAAATCGCAGCAGCGGCTACGCCCCGCTTGGGTGTACGTGCCTCTAGCCAGGGGCGAACGGGCGTCTTGGCGGCGCGGGCGCGAGTGAGGAGGTCGAGCACGGCGGCCTCGAAGACGCGGCGGTAGTGGACCCCGAGCGCGAGGTAGGCTTCTTTGCCGTGATCGAACCAGTAGCTGTTGGCGGCGGCGAGCGCCCTCTCGGTGGCGGAAGCGTAATCGGGATCCGCGATGTTGCCGTTCGCAGCCACCTCGGTGACCCCAAGCCCAGCGACGGCATCGAGGACCTTGCGGCCATCGGCGTCAATCGGATGGGCTTTTGCAGCCTCGTCGTCGGCTGCCCACACTCGCGAGAGTCTCGCTGGATCGGGCTGCCAGCCGTCAAGGTCGAAATCGGGCTTGAGGCTAGCGTCGGGCCGCGGGGTGAAGGCGCTCGCGACCGAGACCACGAGGACGAGGCCGGCGAACACGGCCCCGACACGCGCACGCGCCAGGTCCCCGGCGGCGGCGTCCGGTCGGTCTGCGCTCACGTTCGCGTCAGCTCGGCCAAGAAGTCTGCGACGTCAGGATGGGCCCAGTCGATGGCGCCGACGGTCTTGCCCACGACGACGCCATCACGGATGAAGAAGGTCTCGGGGATGCCGGTCGCGCCAAGGCGCCGCCAGAACGTGCTGCCGTCCTGATCGCCACCTGCCTTGCCCAAGGGATCCCGTGCGATGAGGACCCCTCGCGGGACGGTGCCAAAGAGCTCGCGGAAGGTCGCTTCAGGGCTAGTCCACTCTTCGTCATACCCTATCAAGACGAAGTGAGCCGACGGGACTGCCCGAGCCAACTTGATCAGTGACGGTAGCTCGGTACGGCAGGGCTCGCACCAAGATGCCCAGAGGTTGACCACCATGACCCCTTTACGTGGGTCGATGCTCGCGACCTTGGCCGACTTCTGCCAGGGCGCGTCTTCGAGGCTGGACAGCGTCCAAGACGGATCCCAATCGACCTTCAGGGGTTCTAGCCGACCCGTGCGCACGAGACGCTCGGTCACGACCATGAGCGGTGACGACTCACGGACGGCGGCGACGATGCTGCGAACACCGTAGACCAACAGCACGGCGACCGCAGCGACCGTGAAGGTGGTGACCAGGATGGATGGAGCCACGGGGGCATGGGAACGAACGTCTGACACGGCCGCAACGTACCGGGTGCTCGCGATCGCGGCAACTCGCTAGGTAGGCCCCTCTATGAGAAGTCCTCGCTGTCAGTAATACAGAACGAGCCCGCGACGTTCGCGACGTTCGGGAAGGTCGTCGTCATGACGTTTCAGCGGGGAGGCGCGGACGGCAGCGGTGGTTGACGCGGCCGGGGACTCCGATGCTGCTGATTCCGACTCGGCACTGCCGCCGCCCGACAGGAGGTGTGGCATGAACACGAGGAGCGCGATGATGGCGACGATGCCACCGAGCAGCACGCCGCGCCGAAGTTCGGTGCGGCGAGTATCACGGTGGCTGAGCACCGACCCGCCGGTGAGGTAGATGCGCCGCTGCTCTGGGCTCATGCGCGCGAGCAGCTCCGACTCAGACAAGCTGCGGCCAGGGAACTGAAAGAGTGGGACCACCGTCTCAGGCTCGGATAGCGCGGCGTCCTCGAGCCCGTCTGGGCGTTCGACGACGCGCAAGATGGGGTCGAAGCGGTCGAGGTAGGCACGGTCACTAAGCGCCGTTGCACAACGAGCGGCGACCTCTTCGCGAGTCGCGGCGACGGTCTCGAGCGTCACCAACACGTCATCGAGCGAAGGCCGATTCTCCGGGCGCCGGGCCAGGCACCTCGCAACGAGGGCAGCAAGCCCCTCGTCGACAGGCGGCTCGAAGACGCGCGGGCTGACGGGCGTCCGCCCAGCGACGATCGAGTTGTAGGCGACCATCGAGGCGCCGTCGTAGGGGAGCTGTCCCGTGAGCAGAGAGAAGGCGATGATCCCGAGCCCATAGACGTCGGTATGGGGTCCGAGTGCTTCGCCGGCGATGACTTCGGGGGCTACGGCGGCAGCTTCTGGGAAGAGAGAGTCCCAGGCGGGATGAACGCGATGCAGCCGCCCCGCGAAGCCGTCGAGGAAGAAAGGGATAATCCCCAGGTCGAGGATCAGAGGCCGCGCGTCACGGCCGAGGAGGACCGAGCTGCGGTGGAGCGCTAGGTGCAGCACCTCGTTCTGGTGGGCATGAGCAAGCGCCTGCCCTATGTCGAGCACGATGCGCGCGGCGACCGCAGAGCCGAGGGTACCGAGGCTTCGGCTCAGCTCGGCGACCGTGATGCCCTTGGGGGCGTCGGTGACGAGGTAGAAAGGCCCGGAGCCTGCGTCGAGGCGCTCTCGAGTGGGGAGGCAACGAGGGTCGGAGAGGCGAGAGAGCCGTCCTGAGACACGTTCGAAGAGTGCGGCGGTAGCAGGTCGCTGGTCATCCGGCAGACCAGGGAGGATCTGTCGAATGAGGACGGCGCCAGTCCCAACCTCGGCGCGACGCGACTGACCCGCGTAGACCCGTTCGAGCGGCCGCACGACGCGAAGCGATTGCAATGCGTGGTGGACGAGGCGCGGGGCGGGACGCGGGCGAGCGCTCATTCTTCTTTCCGGGAGAACGCCTTGGGGTCGTTCCAAAGGCTTTGGAGGTCGAGCGCGTCGAGCTTCCAACCTTCGTCGAGCTGAACCATGCGCAAAGTACGGTTGATCTTGCCGTCGGTGACGACCAGAGTCGCGACGGGTCGCTTGACCTTGTCGATGCCGCCTTCGACTTGAACGTCTTGCTCCTCCACGGTCGCGCTGACGACCTGCTCGAGGACGATGGAGAGGTAGGGATCGGCGCGCGGGTCGACGAGGTCACCATTGGCGCGGCGCAACGCCAGCACGGCCTCGATGATGCGGCGGCTGTCCTTGGTGAACCCGTCGAGAAAGGCGGCCTCGTTACCGGTGCGCGCGTTGAACACGAGGCGCTCATAAGCGACTTCGGGCTTCTCGCTGCAGCCGGGCCCGACGAGGAGCAGAGCAGCTAGAAGGGACATGAGACACAGGCGAACGCTCATGATCCCCCACCGAGCTCATCGAGCGGATTCAAGAAGCGCGGGAGCTCGACTAGGTCGAAACGCCAGACGACCTCCTCCGCGTCAAAGACCATCGGGAGGCGGTGCACCGTCCGACCCACCTTCACGGGCAGATACGCGAAGCTACCTTCGATCTCCGGAGCGCCGCCGACGTCCTCGTAGTCGAGGAGGCTGCTCACTTTGAGGCCGTACACGAAGTCACCCTTCTGAACGACGAGCGCGTCGAGGATGCCACGCTGCGCCGGAAGGAAACACTCGCGGACGATGCGGGTCTGTTCGGGATCGGCGAATGTCGCGCGTTCTTTCAGCAGGTCGCGGCACTCGGTGAAGCGATCTTCGAAGGTCCGGTCCGGTCCGCAAGCCGAGATGAGCAGGCTCGACAGAACGACGAGGCCACGCAAGGCGGCGAGGGTTCTCGATTCGAACTGGACAAGGCGGCGCATCTGGGAGTTCCTCGCGGGATCGATGAAACCGTCGGCGTCTGGCATCGCAGCACGGCTCTGGTCGGCAGGCTACCGACTCCGGGCAGGGACGACAACCCCGGCCCAACTCGTCCAATCGTCGGCGGCCTTGCCGCCTCCTCTTGGGTCGCGTTTGACCCGATACCTGCGGCGGTGAAGTTCGCGGCGACAGGGGTTCAGTTCGTGCTCAACAAGCCCCC
>CANMLD010000199.1 GCA_947498315.1 Pseudomonadota bacterium
CCCCTTGGCTGCCGCGTGCCCTTGGCTGCCGGGGCCCCTTGGCTGCCGCGTGCCCTTGGCTGCCGGGGCCCCTTGGCTGCGGCTCCAGTTCTCTGGGGCACGGGAGCATGCCCGAGTCGCCATCGAACGGGAACGACCAACTCGTGCGAATCGTAAGAAGCGTCTGTCCGTTGCGATTGATTCCCGACCCGTCAGCCGTTAGGTTCCGCCCAGAGGCGGGCCGGGCCATGTTCTGCATCGTCTTCACAGAGGCGGCGTCTTTAACTGAGGCGGCGTCTTTAACTGAGGCGGCGTCTTCAACAGAGGCGGCGTCTTGAACAGAGGCGGCGTCATCAACCAAGGCGGCGTCTTCAACAGAGGCGGCGTCATTAACCAAGGCGTCGTCTCTAACGGGCCCATTGAGGCCCGCGACCGAAATGTTCACGCGATGCGACACCTTGTCGCGAGGAGTCTCCCCATGACCGCAGCCCCGCTCACCGCCCTCTCCGAAGACGAGAAGCTCTTCCAGTCGATGGTGCGGAAGTTCGCTAAGGACAAGATCGGGCCCCACGTCGCCGACATGGACCGGGACCAGAAGATCCGTCAAGACATCCTCGACGGCTGCTTTCAGCTTGGGATCATGGGCATTGAGATCCCGGAGGAACATGGCGGCTCCGGCAGCTCTTTCTTCAGCTCCATCCTCGCTATTGAGGCGCTGGCCGAAGTCGACGCGGCCGTCTCGGTGTGTGTCGACGTCCAGAACACGCTCGTCATCAACGCCATCCTCCGGTGGGGTACCCGCGATCAGCAGGCCCGCTACTTGCCTAAGCTCGCGTCGAGTTGGGTCGGCGCCTACGCGCTCAGCGAGCCCGCCTCTGGTTCCGACGCCTTCGCGCTTCAGTGCCGCTGCGAGAAACGTGGTGACAGCTGGGTCCTGAACGGCAACAAGCTCTGGATCACGAACGCCGGCGAAGCGAACGTCTTCGTACTGATGGCCACTTCGGACACCGGGCTCGGCTACAAGGGCATCACCGCTTTCCTCGTCGAAGGCGACTTCCCGGGCTTCAAGGTCGGCAAGAAAGAAGACAAGCTCGGCATCCGCGCCTCCAGCACGTGCGAGCTCGTCCTCGAGGACTGCGTGGTCCCTGCTGCGAACGTGCTCGGCGAGATTGGCAAGGGCTACAAGGTCGCTATCGAGACGCTCAATGAGGGCCGAATCGGCATCGGCGCCCAGATGGTAGGCCTTGCCCAGGGCGCCTTCGACCACACGGTCCGCCACGTTCAGGAACGCAAGCAGTTTGGCCAGACCATTGGCAGCTTCCAGGGCGTGCAGTTCCAGATCGCCGACATGGCCACCGAGATTCAGGCTGCCCGCCTCCTCGTCTACAACGCCGCCCGCCTGAAGGAGGCCGGCCTGCCCTTCCTGACCGAAGCGGCCATGGCCAAGCTCTTCTCGTCGGAGGTCGCCGAGCGCGTCAGCTCGCAAGCCGTGAACCTCTTCGGCGGCGTGGGCTTCACGCGCGAATACCCGATCGAGAAGTACTACCGCGACGCCAAGATCGGCCAGATCTACGAAGGGACCTCCAACCTTCAGCGGCAGACGATCGCGAAGAATCTCCTGAAGGGCTAAGGCGGGTTGCAGGGCATCTTCCTCTACAGCGGGACTCTGCGATACCGGCCTTCATTGCTCCTTGGGCTCAGGAAGTTCATCTAGCGGGCGATGACTCGAAGTCCGAACTTCGAGTACGCGCCTATAGTCGCCCAGTCGAAGCAAGATGGCGGCCGCGTCGGCAGTCAATGCGCTTGCGTGTGGGGGGCGACCCGAGCGCCCCCCGCAGTGCGCGGTCTACGCTCAATCTCCATTTCGTCCGACCTACTGCATCCCCGCGGGCGTTGAGACGATGCCGGCGCGCATCTTCACCTTGGGCTTTGAATGCGGGTTGCGGTACCACTGGCACCGATGAACACCAAACGACCAAAGCGACTCTCCGATACCGATCTCACGGACGCGCTCGCCACCCTGCCCGGCTGGCGACTCGAGCCTTCCGGCGATGGCGCGTCAGCTCTCGCCCGTGACCTCGACTTTGCGGACTTCAGCGCGGCCTTTGGGTTCATGGCTCGCGCATCGCTCCTCGCCGAGCGGATGGAACATCACCCCGATTGGCGCAACGTCTGGAATCGGCTAGAGATCCGACTCTGGACTCATGACCGTGGTGGCATCACCACACTCGACGTCGCCCTGGCTCTGGCGATGGATCAGCTCCTCTCATGAAGTCGACCCTTCTATTGTTCACCCTCGGCGTAGCCCTCGTCGGTTGCGGAGACAGCTCCTCTGCGGGCGGCGCCGCGCTCGACGACACCGCCTCGAGCGACATGGTCTCCGGTGAGGTCTCTCGAAGCACTGACATAGGGTGGGTCGATGCGAGCGATGGCGTCCCACCAGATGACATGGGCAGCGACGCCACCAACGACGACACGGGCTCGCTGAACGACTCCCTGGAGTCCGACACCCCCGAAACCGACTCGGAAGCGCCCGATACGGGTGAGCCGGATACGGCTGAGCCCGATACGGATGAACCGGACACGACCGGGCCGGACACGACCGGGCCGGACACGACCGGGCCGGGCGACGACCTCACCGAATCGACGCCATGCCAGAGCGACCTCGACTGCAACAGTGGTAACGCCTGCGTCGGGTGGCAATGCAACGATTTCGACTACACCTGCGACAACGTCTGGGGCCCAGCCGACTGCTGCACGGACGACTCGGATTGCGATGACAGCACGGCATGCACGAAAGACGTGTGTTACAAGGCCCTCGGTGCGTGCATCCACAACGACGACGCGTGCCCCTGAACACCCACCCGCCCCGTTCCTCTTTCACCCGCCTTAGAGGCCTCTCATGGCAAGTACCCCACCCGTGTCCGTCATTGCGGACAAAAGCAGCCGCCTCGACGTCGTCGTCACGGCCATTGGCGGGGTGGGCTCCCGGAGCCGGGCCCGCCAGTTCATCGATGCCGGCAAGGTCTTCGTCGACGGCGTCGCCGCGGCCCCTGGGAGCTCGGGTCGTATCCTCGAGCCGGGCGCCGTCGTGACCTTCGAAGTCGATCGCCCCGGCACCGGCCGTGGTCGTACCGACGGGCGTCGGGCCGTGCATGCGGCGGGACTCGAGATCCTGTTTGAGGACGCCGACATCGTCGCCATCAATAAACCAGCCGGCATCCTCTCGGACACCGCCACTCGGGAGCAACGCGAGAACCGCGCCAGCGTCCGCGCCGCCGTCGACCGCTACTTGAAAGGTGCCGGTCACCACGCCTATGTCGTTCACCGGATCGACCGCGACACGAGCGGCGTCGTGCTCTTCGCCAAGACGGAGGAAGCACAGACCAAGCTCAAAGATCAGTTCGAAGCGCATGAGCCCGCCCGCGTCTACTGGGCCGCCGTACGCGGCGTCCCGGAGCCGGATCGCGGCCTCTGGGCCGACTGGATGCGCTGGGACGGCCCGCGCAAGATCCAGGAGATCTGCCACGCGACCGACACCGGCGCATCGTTCGCCCGTGCTCAGTATCGCGTCACGCAGACCCTCGGCGACGTCTCGATCGTCGAGGTGAGCCTCGTCACCGGGCGCAGAAACCAGATCCGGCTGCAAGCCGCCACGCGAGGCCACGCCCTTCTCGGCGAACGTCTCTACGAGAGGGGTGGATGGACGCCCGACGGTGTACGCTTGGGCCGGCAGGCGCTCCACGCCTATCGTCTCACCATACGGCACCCGAAGACCGGCCAGGAGATGACGTTCACGTCTCCCCTGCCTCACGACCTCGAACAACTGGTTCGGGCGCTCAAGGCCCGGGTCGCCAGTGGCGAGGTCGAGAACGTGCGCGCTACGCCGCTTCCTGCATCGAAGTCACCCGTCCGTGCTCCCCCCGCCCCCAAGGTCCGAACGGGCCGTAGCAGCGCCGCGCGACCGGTCGCCGCCGACCCTCGCCCCAAAGCGGCGGGGGCTCGCGTCCCGGGCACGGCCGGTGGCCCTCGCCCCAAAGCGGCGGGGGCTCGGATCCCGGGCACAGGCGGTGGCCCTCGCCCCAAAGCGGCGGGGGCTCGGGTCCCGGGCACAGGCGGTGGCCGTTCGTCGCGCCGCGATGAGGGTGATGGACGTCCGCCCACGAGCACGAAAGGCACCACCCGGGGCGCGCCACGCGGTCGCGCTCGGTAGTCCGCTTACTTCCCGATGGTGACACGCCAGATGGCGGTCGCCTTGGCGACTACGTCACCGCTCTCATCGCGCAACAGCGCCTCGAGAGTGACATCGTGGCGGCCTTGCCTCGTGGGGATGTTGGCCTCGCAGGTCGCCGTAATGGGACCTCTCGCCTTCTTCATGTAGTCCATCTTGAGCGTCGTGATGATGCCGCGCCCGACGCCGTCGACGACATAGAGCATCGTCAGACCGGTCACCACCTCGCCGAGGTTCATGAGCGCGATCGCGTGCAGCGAGTTCAGGTGGTTACGCGAGCCTCGCTGATCGAAGAGCACCACCTCAGCACGCCCCGTCTCGAGACTCCTCACTTCGCCGTCGATGGTGCCCGTGTAGGGCGCAATCTGCCCGATCAGCTTGAAGAAGACGCGACCGCCACCGGGCATCGCCTTGAGCCAAGACCAGATCTGAGCGATCGACGGACGACGTTCGAGGGCAAGGGCAATGAGCGACTCCATGATGAGCACTCCGAGGCGCAGGACGCGCCGGCGATTCGGCTTCGCGGGAAGGCTACGTCCTCTCCGCGGCGCCCCTTTACCACGACGAGCCTCTCCGACTGAAGGTTCGAGTACGCCCCTTCGGCTTTCGCCCCTTCGGCTTTCGCCCCTTCGGCTTTCGCCCCCTTCGGCTTTCGCCCCCTTCGGCTTTCGCCCCTTCGGCTTTCGCCCCCTTCGGCTTTCGCCCCATTCGGCTTTCGCCCCCTTCGGCTTTCGCCCCCTTCGGCTTTCGCCCCCTTCGGCTTTCGCCCCTTCGGCTTTCGCCCCTTCGGCTTTCGCCCCTTCGGCTTTCGCCCCTTCCGCTTTCGTACTCGCCTCCGGAAAGCGCCACACCAGTCTTGACACCGCCCGACCGCTTCGGTACACCCCGCTCGATTGCTGGGCGCATAGCTCAGTGGTAGAGCACTGCCTTCACACGGCAGGGGTCGCAGGTTCAAACCCTGCTGCGCCCACCACCAGCAAAGAGGACGAGGCGACGAGAGTCGCCTCTGTCATTTAAGGCGCCCTCGGGTGGACTCCGCACCCATTGCCTTTCGCGTCCAACGTGTACGCTTTCCGCCCACGAGATTTGACAGGCGGCGCCCTCGGGTGAATGGTCCCGGCATGACGATGAACGACATCGACTCGAAGCCCTCCTCCTCTACATCATCTACCACTGCGACGACCGCCCGCCGCTGGCTCGCAGCCGATCCAGACGCCGCGACGCGCACAGCGACCGAAGCCTTACTCGCGACAGGCGGCGACGCGCTCGAAGCCGCGTTCGGAAGTCGGCTTCAGTTCGGCACGGCCGGGATTCGCGGCACGCTGGGTCCGGGCCCAGGGCACCTGAACCGCCTCCTCATCCGCTATGTCACGGCCGGTCTCGCGGACTACCTATTGGCGAGGGTCCCGAACGCGCGTGAACGGGGCGTCGTCGTGGGCCATGACGCTCGGATCGGCTCCCCTGAGTTCGCCGCCGAGAGCGTGGCTGTTCTCACCGGCGCGGGGTTTCTGGTCTTCAACTGTCCACCCGAGAGTCCAACGCCACTCATGGCCTTCGCACTCCTCCAGCACGGCGCTGCAGCTGCGATCGTCGTGACGGCCAGCCACAACCCTCCGGAGTACAACGGCTTCAAGGTCTACTGGGAGAACGGCGCGCAGATCATCCCGCCGCACGATCATGGCATCGCCCTTGCCATCGACGCGGTCATCGCGTCGGGCCGGGACATCCCGCTTGGAGCCGACGTGGGAACCGCGATCACTCCGGGCGACGCCTACCTCGCTGCAGTCACTGCACAAGCCGCGCGCATCCCGCTGCCGGCGGGATCCCCGACGGTGCGCGTCACCTACACGCCGCTTCATGGCGTTGGCGCCGGCCTCTGCGAACCCGCGATGACAGCCGAGGGCGCCGAGGTGACGACGGTCGCGGCCCAACGCACGCCCGATGGACGCTTCCCGACGGTACGTTTCCCGAACCCGGAGGAAGCCGGCGCCATGGACATGGCCGACCGGACCGCCCTCGACACCGGTGCACAGCTCATCATCGCCAACGACCCTGACGCGGATCGACTCGCCGCCGGCGTCGTCACTCCCACGGGCATACGCCGTTTCACCGGCGACGAGCTCGGTGCGCTTTTCGCCGACGCCCTCCTTGAAGCACGCGGACGCGAGAAGAACCTCGCCGAACGCGCGTTCGTGGGCCGCTCGCTGGTCTCGTCAGAGCTGCTCACCGCCATCGCTGGTTACTACGGCGCGGACGGCATCGAGACCCTCACCGGCTTCAAGTGGCTTTGGAACAGCGCTCTCGACCTCATCGCGACGGGCCGCACGTACGTCTTCGCGTACGAAGAGGCGCTCGGCTACAGCGTTGGCCCGGTCGCCCGCGACAAGGACGGTATCGGCGCCGCGGCGACCCTCATCCGCATCGCTCGCCAGAAGCCGCTCATCGACCGGCTCTACGCCATCTACGCGCGTCACGGATACTACGGCACGCGCCAGAAGAGCGTGTCCGACGCCAGCAACGGTGGCCTCGCCCGTCTCACGGCCCGCGTCTCGGCCATCGCGGCCGCGCCCCCAGCGACGCTGTCAGGTCTGCCGGTCGCTCGAGTTCGCGACTTCACGGTCCCGCAAGACGGACTCCCCGCGACGGAGGGCGTCGGACTCTGGCTCGCGGACGGTACCCGCGTCCTGGTTCGCCCGAGCGGCACGGAGCCCAAGATCAAGATCTACATTCAGGTGGTCCAACCCTGGACTGGCCCCGAGACCGAAGCCGCCACCCGCTTTCGCATCGACGCGCTCGAAGCGGAGGTCGTCGCGCTGCTCAAGAGCTGAACTCCGCCTCACGCCCCCATCGAGAGAAGACCATGGACCACCACGACGACCTCCCCGAAGACCCCAAAGACAACGTCATCATCACTGACGCGCTCATCGCGGAGCTGCCGAAGACGGACCTGCACGTCCATCTCGATGGGTCGGTGCGCATCAGCACGCTCATCGAGCTCGCGAAGAAGCAGAAGCTCGAGCTGCCCTCCTACACGGAGTCCGGGCTCCGCGACTTGGTCTTCCGTGAGCGATACGCCAGCCTTGGCGAGTACTTGCATGGGTTCAAGTACACGTGTGGCGTGATGCAAGACACCGACTCGCTCGAACAGGTCGCCTATGAGTTCGCATGGGACAACATCGACGAGGGCGTGTGCTACGTGGAGCCCCGCTTCGCACCCCAACTCCACATGGGTAACGGGCGCACGTTCTTTGACGTGATGAACGCGGTTGATCGCGGCTTCCGGCGAGCCAAGGCCGAGTACAACTCGCGGCGCGAAGTCCAAACCGGCGAACGCCCGGAGTTCAACTACGGCATCATCGTGTCGGCCATGCGCATGTTCTCCGAGGGCTTCTCGGAGTACTACCGGCAGCTCCTCGGCGTCCACACCCACGCCCCGAAAAGTCAGGTCTACGGTCTCGCATCGCTCGAGCTTGCGCGGGCTGCGGTGTCGGCTATTCGCGAGTACGGAGTCCCGATCGTCGGCTTCGACCTCGCAGGTCAGGAGAACGGCTACCCGGCATCGGACCACGTCGCGGCTTACGAATACGCCCACAAGAACTTCCTGAAGAAGACCGTCCACGCCGGCGAGGCCTACGGCCCAGAGTCGATCTTTCAGGCCATCACGGATCTCCACGCCGAGCGTATCGGCCACGGCTACCACCTGTTCTCGCCCTGGCTCATTGAGCACCCGGACGTCGACAAGCGTCGCTACGTGAACGACCTTGCCGAGTACATCGCGAACCGTCGCGTCACCATCGAAGTGTGTATCACGTCGAATTTGCAGACGAATCCGAACCTGAAGATGGTCGAGCACCACGCCTTCCGAGAGATGCTGAAGAGCCGGCTGTCGGCCACCTTCTGCACAGACAACCGCACGGTCAGCTCTACTACGGTCTCTCGCGAGATCGCGCTCGCCGTGCGCTCCTTCCACATGAACGCCCGCGAGCTACGCCACTACATCATCTACGGATTCAAGCGCAGCTTCTACCCGGGCACCTACCTCGAGAAGCGCAACTACACGCGCCGCATGATCGACCACTACGACTCCGTGGTCGAAAAGCACCGCCGCCTCCAGCAGGCGGGGGCCGCGTAGCGGGCGGGTGGGCTCAGGCACCGACCATACCCAGGCCGGTAGGCCACAGGCCCGCTCTCCGGGGGCCCCGCGAGTGACGTTGCCTGGCTACTTGCTTGCGCGCACGCTCGGTAGCGGCGGCATGGGCGAGGTCTTCGAGGCCATTCACCTCGCGTCCGGCCGAAAGGTCGCCGTCAAGCTCCTTCACGACGGTCGCAGCACCCAAGCCGACCGAGCGCGCTTCGACCGCGAAGGTCGCGCCATGCGTGCGGTGTCTCACGCGAACGTCTGTGGCGCCTTCGACACGGGGGTTACCGCCGACGGCGCACTCTATCTCGCGATGGAGCTGCTCGATGGGTACGACCTTGGCGCGGTCCTTCGTCAGGATGGCCCGCTCGCGGAACAGGAGGTCCTTCGGATCGCCAGGCAGGCCGTCTCAGGCCTGTCGGCGCTACATGACGCGGGCGTCCTTCATCGCGATTTGAAACCGTCGAATCTCTTCCTGCATGGTCCGACTCGTGAGGTGAAGATCGTCGACTTCGGCCTCGCCACTTTCGCCTGGGGAAGCGAGGGAGCGCGCCTTACGAGGACGGGCGAGATCGTAGGCACACCGGCCTACATGGCACCCGAGCAGGCGCGTGCCGACGACGCCACGCGCGCTGTCGACGTCTATGGCCTCGGCACGGTCCTCTACCACGCGCTCACGGGCTCGCCTCCCTACGTAGGAGAGAGCGCCTTCGCCATATTGATGCGTATGCTCTTGGAGTCACCGCCGCGCCTCGAAATCATGAGCCCACATGTCTCCTCGGGGCTCGCTGACCTAGTCCAGGCGATGATGGCGCGTGATCCCGCAGCGCGTCCCGACCTCGCCCATGTCGCTGATTCGCTCGACACGATCCGGACGACCGTCCCTCCGTCTGCCATGGCGAACGACGAGACGCAGATCGGACTCACGCTCACGGCTCTTCCTGGCGCGACGGGCGTGGCGGTACGAAGCCCGCTTCGTTCCGTCCCGCTCATCGAGGAGCACCGCCTCGTCACCGTGGTGGTCGCATCGGGTGTACACGACCGCTCGGAGGTCTTCGCCGCATTGCGCCG
>CANMLD010000200.1 GCA_947498315.1 Pseudomonadota bacterium
AAAAGCGCGTCGGCGTTCTCCCCGTTCGTCCCGACTGGACCGACGCCAAGCGCGTCTTCGGCTACTACCACCCGCTGACCGGGCGCTTCTACCCGACCGACGCTATGGTCGTACTCCTCAATGCTTTCAGGGAGTTCGTCGAACGTGGGGCCGAAGCCGGGTCCTACTTCCTCATCCTCGACGAGATGAACCTCGCGCGCGTCGAGCATTACTTCTCGGACATCCTGTCGCTGATGGAGTCCGGTTGCTCGCTCGATCCCGACGAGCCGCGTCGCGTGCGCCTCGGTGAGCTGGCGCGAGTTCACCCGCTCGACACGCTGGTCGTCAGCCAGGGTTCGCGCGGCGTCCACGATCAGCGCTCGGAGGCCGAAGCCCAGGCAGCCTTCAGCAGCGTCGACACTGGCGGCAAGAAGGTCATGAGCGCAGCGCGCACCGGCACGCTCGAGCAGATGGTCCCTCTCCGTGAGCTCGACGAGCGCCGCTTCGTCTACGAGCCGCTCGTGAAGGGCCTCGAGTTCGTGACCCGTCCCGCGGCGCCGCTCCCGCCCATCGACGAGAAGCGCCACGCGCTCTGCCTCCTCTACCCGATCCCGCCGCGCGTCGCCTTCCCGCCGAACCTCACCATCATCGGCACCATCAACGTCGACGAGACCACCTATGGCCTCTCGCCGAAAGTCCTCGACCGCGCCTTCGTCCTCGACTTCACCGAGGTGAGCTATGGCGCCGCGTTCGGCGACCGCCCGGACTTCGCCGCGCTCGAGCCGCTCCTGAACGAGCTCCACGCGGCGCTCGCCCCGAAGGGGCTCCACTTCGGCTACCGCGTGGTCTCGGAGATGCTCACCTTCATTCGGGAATCCGGCGGCGAGACCGATCCCGTGACCCTCGACTTCCTCCTCATGAGCAAGGTCATGCCGAAGCTCCGCGGCTCTGAGACGCAGCTCCGCGACCCGCTGAACGCCCTCTTCGAGCTCGCTCGCCGCCGCGGCCTCGAACGCACCATCCGCAAGGTCACTCAGATGCTCGCCCAGCTCGACGACGCCGGTCATGCCTCCTTCTTCTGAGCACGACGCCGCCGCAGCAATGCTCGCTCGCGAGCGGCGCGCCACACTGGTTCAGCTCTTCGAGGTCGGCCCCCGAGGCTCCCACGTGGCGCTCTCGCCCCTCGCTGCGCTCCGGCAGATCGCTGGGGATCCTCACCGCGGGCTCCACGAAGACACGCCCATCGTGAACCTCGAAGACGCCACCGATCCTGACACCGAACGCCTCATGGACCTCATCACCGAGCCGCGCGCCCTCTCGTGGGCCGACTCGGACCCGGTCCACTTCGAGATCGACGGCGAGCCCGTGCGCTTCACCGAGCTCCCGGACCGCCGCGTTCGCGTCACCACCGACACGGCGCCCAATCGTTTCGTCAAACATGTCATGGCGCTGTACGCGCGTGGGCTTCGAGGGGCCGACCGTGCGTCGGAGCCCCGCGCCTTCCGTCTGCTCCGCGAGCTCGAGGCGCTGTCGCGCTCCGGCGGGCTCGCTGCCGCGTCCATGCCGGCCGTCGTGAGCACGGCCGACCCGGTCATCGCCAGGGATCGTCGTTACAGCCGCATCCTCGCCGCCTATCTCGCCCTCGCACGACGTGAGCCTCATCACACCCCCGCGCCGGGGTGAACCCACGATAATTCGTGGGAAGTCGATGCACCCGACCCTCCCGTGCGCTAGAGTTGCGACGCCGATGGCGGTCGGCTGGCATCAGGAGACGAACTCGATGAAACGAACACTACTCGGCGTGGCTGCGGCCGCGCTCCTGTCCCCGTCTGCCGCTTCGGCGTGCGGCGGCTTCTTCTGTTCACAGGTCCCGGTCGATCAGGTGGGCGAACAGATCCTCTTCGCGGTCGAAGGCACCAATGTTACCGCACACATACAGGTCGCGTACCAAGGCGACGCGGAGAGCTTCTCCTGGGTGCTGCCGCTGCCGTCGCTCCCCACTCTCGGCGTGGGTACCGACATGCTCTTCACGGCGCTTCGCGGCGCCACCGACCCGCGCTTCTTGCTGAACTGGGAGTACGTCGACGGGTGTAGTGGCGGTAACGACTGCATGATGGCTGATGCGTCGGCCGGGGGAGGTGGCCCCGAGAGCCCACCGTCGGAGAACGAAGGCGGCGTGAGCGTCCTCGCGGCCGGCGAAGTTGGCCCCTACGACTACAAGGTCGTCGAGTCGGACTCCGGCGACGCGCTCTTCGCTTGGCTGAACGAGAACGGTTACGACCAGCCCGAGGCGTCGAAGCCGCTGGTCGGCCACTACGTCAATCAGAAGTTCGTGTTCCTTGCGCTCAAGCTGCTGAAGGACAAGTCGGTCGGCGATCTGCAGCCGGTCGTCGTGAAGTACACGGCCGAAGAGTTCGCTTGCGTACCGCTCAAGCTGACGTCGATCGCCGCGTCTGAGGACATGCCGGTCACTACGTGGGTGCTCGCGGATTCTCGCGCCGTCCCGATGAACTACTTCCACGTCACGCTCAACGCCAAGGCCTACCCCTGGCTCGAGTGCGGCTCGGGCTTCTGGTGGGGCGGCGGCTCGGACAAGTGCGCCACGGCCTACACCGACATGGTTGGCGACGCGGCGGACCAAGCCAACGGCCACGCCTTCGTGACCGAGTACGCGGGCACCTCCGAGAAGATGAAGGATCAGCTCTGGTCGGAAGGGCGCTACAACCTCGAGGCGCTGAAGACCAAGACCGACCCCATGAGCTTCCTCCAAGAGCTCCTGAACCAGGGCTTCCCGCGCACGTCGTCCGTTCAGGACATCATCCGTAAGTGGATCCCCAAGCCGGCGACGCTCCCGGAAGACTGCGACGAAGACGCCGAGTTCTACACGTGGAACATGGAGACCTGCCTCCAATACATGGCGGACGACTACGTCTTCGACGCGACGGGTTTCGTGGCCGACCTCGACGCCAAGATCGTCAAGCCGTCAGAGGAGGCCCAGCGCCTGTTCGACCAGCACCCGTTCCTGACGCGCGTGTACACCCAGATCTCGCCCGACGAGATGACCAAGGACCCGATCTTCTCGTTCAACCCCGACCTCGGGGACGTCTCGAACGAGCACACCGCCACGGCCACGCCGATCTGCAAGCCCGGCGAATCTCAAGCCACCAGCGTCAAGCTGACCTACCCGGACGGTACTTCCGAGACCCAGGAAGTGACCTGGCAGGGTTGTTCGCCTCCCATCGTCACGGGCGGCGGTGACGCGTCGGCGCTCGGTGAGATCCAGATCCTCTCCGAATCGGGCGCGCCAACGGCGGTCGATCCGAGCGACGTGGCCGAGGCTGAGGCGAAGATCGAGCTGCGCGCGCCGTCGCCGGGCCAGTCGGACGTGCCCGCCAACCCGCTCCCGGACCGCGACAACGGCGCCGGCACCTTCACGCCACCGGCGGGTGGTGGTGACACCGTGACGACCGCGACGAGTGGCGGCAGCTCCGGCTGTACCACCGGTTCGCGTGGCTCGCTGGCGTCCGTCTTCGCGGCAGCCTTCGGGTTGCTCCTCCTCGTCACGCGCCGCAAGCGCGCCTAATCGTTCGCGTTTCGGGGGGCACTCATGAAAAACACACTCGCTGGTGTGGCTGCGGCCACGTTGCTCGCGTCGCCGGTCGCATCGGCTTGCGGCGGCTTCTTCTGTTCTCAGGTCCCCGTGGACCAGGTGGGCGAGCAGATCCTGTTCGCCGTCGACGGCGACAACGTCACAGCCCACATCCAGGTCACCTACCAAGGTGACGCCGAGAGCTTCTCGTGGGTGCTCCCCCTCCCATCCGTCCCGACGCTCGGTGTGGGGACGGACCTCCTCTTCACGGCGCTTCGTGGCGTCACCGATCCGCGCTTCTACTTGAACTGGGAGACCGTCGAAGGGTGCAGCGGTGGCAACTTCTGTGAACTCGACGGAGACGGCTTCGGCGACGGCGCCGATAGCGGGGACGACGGCGGCGAACCCAGCCCCGTCGTCGTACTGGTCGAAGGCGAGGTCGGCCCTTACGACTACAAGGTCGTGAAGTCCGACTCGGGCGACGCGCTCTTCGACTGGCTGAATGAGAACGGCTACGACCAGCCCGAAGCGTCGAAGCCGCTGGTCGGGCACTACGTGAACCAGGAGTTCGTGTTCCTGGCCCTGAAGCTCTTGAAGGACAAGTCGGCCGGCGATCTGCAGCCGGTCGTCGTGAGCTACACGTCGGAAGAGTTCGCGTGTGTGCCGCTGAAGCTGACGTCGATCGCCGCGTCGGAGGACATGCCAGTCACGACCTGGGTGCTCGCGGATTCGCGAGCGATCCCGATGAATTACTTCCACGTGACGCTAAACGCGAAAGCCTATCCATGGCTGGAATGTGCGTCGGGCTACTGGTGGGGCGGGGACAACAGCAAGTGCGCCACCGCGTACACCGACATGGTGTCCGAGGCCGCCGATCAGGCGAACGGCCACGCCTTCGTGACGGAGTACGCCGGCACCTCCGAGAAGATGAAGGAGCAGCTCTGGTCCGAAGGTCGTTACGACCTCGACGCGCTGAAGTCCAAGACGGACCCCATGTCGTTCCTCCAGGAGATGCTGAACCAGGGCTTCCCGCGCACGTCGTCGACCCAAGATATCATCCGCAAGTGGATCCCGAAGCCGGCGTCACTCCCCGAGGACTGTGACGAGGACCCCGAGTTCTACACCTGGAACATGGAGACCTGCCTCCAGTACATGCCAGACGGCTACGTCTTCGACGCGACCGGTTTCGCGGCCGACCTCGACGATAAGATCGTGAAGCCGTCCGAAGAGGCCCAGCGCCTCTTTGACCTGCACCCGTACCTGACGCGGGTCTACACCCAAATCTCCCCGGACGAGATGACCAAGGATCCGATCTTCTCGTTCAACCCCGACCTCGGCGACGTCTCGAACGAGCACACCGCCACCGCGACGCCGGTCTGCAAGCCGGGCGAGACGGAAGCGACGAGCGTTAAGCTCACCTACCCGGACGGAACGACGGAGACACAGGCGGTCACCTGGCAGAGCTGCGAACCGCCGATCGTCGAAGGCGGCACCGATGGTGACGGCGCCCTTGGCGAGATCCAGATCCTGTCGGAGTCGGGCGGCCCAGAGCCCGTCGATCCGAAGGACGTCGCGGCGGCCGAAGCGAAGATCGAGCTCCGCACCCCGACGCCCGGCCAGTCGGACCGCCCGACGAACCCGGGCGCAGACGGCGATGACGGTTCTGGCACCTTCACGCCGCCGACCGGTACGGATGGGGCCGATGGTGCCGATGGCGCAGACGGGGCCGATGGCGCGGACGGCACGTCGGGCAGCGACGGCGCTTCAGGCGGTAGCTCTAGCGGCAGCTCCGGCTGCACCACCGGGTCTCGCGGCTCCCTCGCCTCTCTCTTCGCCGCGATGGCCGGACTTCTCCTCCTCGCGACGCGACGAAAGCGCGCCTGACACGGCGCATCGCTCGCTGATCGTCGCGCAAGTTGGGAGACCGGCGTCTTACGCGGCGGTACCGCGGCGGGCAGCGGCGACTCCACGAGAAGCGTCCAGGAGTCTGCTGTTTTTCGGACCGAGCAGGCCGAAGCGATGCCGGACGGGAGCAAGGAAGGCTGTTCTTGCGCTTGCCAGCGGGGGACACCCCCGCGCCCCCCGAGGGAGAAACGCCCGGAGCGTACCAAAAGGTACGTGAGGACGTATCGCAGACATCTGACGCCGCTCCCGTGCGGCAGCGCGAAGGCATGCGACGGGGGAAAAACAGCAGCCTCCTAGAGCTCCGCCGTTCAGAGTTCGGTGGTCTCCACGCCGGGCTCACCGCGTGCCCACCCGCCGCTCCCACTGAGCCCCGATCTGCGTGACGGGCGCGCCTCTGGCGAAGGTCCTGCGGCTCAAGGAGCCTTGTTGTTCTAAGGGCTTGCACGTCATCCCTCTCTAAGATAACAACTTTTATCTTAGCTCCGAGGTCACCAGGAGGCGCCGATGGCTTGGGGGTTCTACGGTCACCAGTACCTGGGCGACCTTACCCGCGACCTTTGAGCCAAGGACTTCGAGCTTTGGCAGTAGCCGCGCCCGGCGGGAGCAGGTAGCGTTCGAGCGCAACGAGACCTCGCCGGGAGAACGCACCGATGTCCGATGACCGCCGTACCGCGCCCCGAGTCGATGTCGACCTCGACATGATCCTGGGGGCCGAGCCCGACCTCACCCCCCACCTCATGCAGAACCTCTCCATTGGTGGCTGCTTCATCCGCACGAGAACGCCGGAGCCGCCCGGTGCCCTCGTCATGGTCCGCTTCGCACTTCCCGGTGACGTCGATGGGGCGACCGTCAAGGCCGTCGGTCGGGTCGCCTGGGTCAAGCGCGACGAAGGCGGCGCATCGGGTATGGGGATTCAGTTCGTGCAAGTCAGCGACGACGAGCTCAGCCACATCCGCAGCTACATCACCGGGCGTCTGTGAGAGCCGTCGATGAGCATCACCATCGACCAGATCCTGCAGTTCGCCGTGAAGAACAAGGTGTCCGACGTTCACCTGAAGGTCGGCCGGCCCGCCATCTACCGAAAGGACGGCAAGCTGGTACCGCACAAGGGCACCTCCGAGATCCTGCCCATCCACATCAAGGAGTGGGTCGATCAGATGGCGGGCGAACGCCATCGCAAGACACTCGACGAGATGGGCGAGGTCGACTTCGCCTATTCACTCGACGGCGTTGGGCGTTTTCGCGTCAACGCTTTCTACCAGCGGGAGCTGGCAGGCATGGTCTTGCGCATCATCCCGTCGAGCGTCTTGCCGCTCGCGAGCCTAAGCTTGCCGCGGTCCGTGCACCGCTTCACCGATCTGCGGCGCGGCCTCGTCCTCGTCACTGGCGCCACAGGCAGCGGGAAATCCACGACGCTCGCGGCGATCATCAATGAGATCAATGAGAACCGCCCGGACCACATCCTCACCATCGAAGATCCGATCGAGTTCATCCACGAGGACAAGCGGTCGGTCGTAAACCAACGCGAGGTCGGCCAAGACACGGCCTCCTTCGTCAGCGGCTTGCGCGCCGCGCTCCGTCAGGACCCCGACGTCGTGCTCATCGGCGAGCTCCGCGACCTCGAGACCGTCGAGACCGCGCTCCACGCCGCCGAGACCGGCCACCTCGTGCTCTCGACGCTCCACACCACCGACGCGGCCGAGACCGTCAGCCGCATCATCACCCTCTTCCCACCCCACTCGCGTGACGAGGCGCGCAAGTCGCTCGCGAGCACGCTCAAGGGCGTCGTCAGCCAACGCCTCGTGCCTTTGAAGGAGGGCAAGGGCCGCGTCGCTGCGTGTGAGGTCATGGTCGTGACCGAGCTCATCCGAGACTGCATCGCCAACCCCGAGAAGACGCACGAGATCCGGCAATACATCGAGAGGGGGCACACCTCGGTCGGCTCGCAGACCTTCGATCAGGCGCTCATCGCCCACTTCCGCTCGGGCCTCATCGCCGAAGAGACGGTGTTCGAGTACGCATCGAACGCCACCGACGTTCGTTTGCAACTCTCGGGAATCACGAGATGAAGCACGTCCTCAGCCTCGCCATCGTGACTCTCGCCCTCGCTTGCAACACGACTGCCGGTAAGGGCACCTCGACCGGTTCGGATGACGGCAGCACCAATACCGTCGATATCGTGTAGGTCCCTGACACGAAGGGGGCCGATGGGTCGGATGGCGCGGAGGACGCCGCTGACGCCGTCGACGGTGCGGCCGATGCCGACACCACGCCGCCCGATACCGACGTGAGCGGTGGCGACGATGTCGCGAGCACGGGCGACACGGTCGACGACGCCGACATCAGCAATGGTCCAGATACCGCCGACGAGCCGGACACCACCGTTAGTCCCGATACGGCCGAGCCTCTAGACACCGTCGAGCCGTCGGACACGGTCGAGGCGCCCGAGACGGTCGAGCCTCTGGACACGGTCGAGCCTCCGGACACGGTCGAGCCTCCGGACACGGTCGAGACGCTAGACACGGTCGAGGCGCTAGACACGGTCGAGGCGCTAGACACGGGCGAGGCGCCCGACACGAGCTCGGAGCAGCCCGACACCGGCGCCGTCCCGCTCACGTCATGCCAGAGCCCCATCGAGGTGGGCGCGCTCCCGTTCACAGACTCCGGCTCGACCATCGTCAACGGGCTCGGCGCTGGATCGCTCGCCATCTCGGGATCGGGCTGCGGCAGCGGCTTCTCCGGCGTCGGTACCGGCGCGCCCGAGGCGGTCTACCGCTTCACGCCCACGGTCAGTGGCTCCTATGCGTTCACGCTCAGTGCGAGCTTCGACGGTATCGTGTGGGTCTTCGAGGACTACGAGCCCGACCACCACGTGCGAGGTCGCGGGCAAGGTCGCCGCGGGCAAGACGGGCGCCTACGGCACCTACCTCTTCTCCGGTGATCCTGTCTTCGTCGTCGTTGACGGCCTCGCCGGTGACAACGACGCCGGCAGCTACACCCTCACCATCGAGAAGAAGTGCCTTCCGAATTGTGAAGGAAAGTCATGTGGTACCGACGGTTGTGGCGGGAGCTGCGGGACCTGTACGTCGCCCGACCAGTGCACGCAGGGTCAGTGCGAGACGCCACTCGCGGCCGAGGTTTGTCTCAACGGCGAGGTGGTGGGCCCCTTGCCATGGCAGACCACCGGCTCGTGGTTGAGCCAGAGCACCGAAGTGCTCACGCTGCCGACGTCGTGCAGCGGTGAGGCGGTGACGGGGGGCAAGGGCAAAGAGCGGGTCTTCGAGTTCACGGCGCCGTACACGGGACACTTTCAAGTCAGCTTCCAGGTCTCCGGCATGTCGGGCACGATAGCGCTCTATGCCGTGAAGGACTGCACCAAGCTGCTGACCACCTGCCTCGATGGAGATATCAGTATCAACTTCTCGTCCATCCAATTAGACCTCCTCGAAGGTGAGACGGCGTTCGTCATCCTCGACGAGACCTCGGATGCGACCGAGTTCAGCAGTGAGTACACCATCAGCATCAACGGCTGCACGCCCGACTGCGCGGGCGGCGGCTGCGGCATCGAGACGTCGTGCGGAGATTACTGTGGAGGCTGCGCCGGTAGCGACCTCTGTGGGACGAACGGTCAGTGTACGGCGTCGCAGGTGGGCGAGTCGTGCCAGGATCCGCGCGTCATCCCATCGGTGCCCTACAGCATCGCGTCGGACACGTCCGGAGCGAACAACGACATCGACTTCACCGTGTGCATCGCCGACCTCGACACCATGCCCGGTAAGACCGACGGCGGCGCCGATCACGTCTACGCCTTCACGCCGACGGTGAGCGGGAAGTACGAAGCCCGGCTCTCGCTTGGGACCGGCTCGAACATCTGGCGTACCTCGTGAG
>CANMLD010000201.1 GCA_947498315.1 Pseudomonadota bacterium
GCCGACTTCTTTCAGCTCGGGGTCAATCTCCCGCACGAGGAGCAGCTTGAGCCCTTCGAGTTCGGGTTCCTTTCGGGTCGAGACGAGCGTGCCGACGACGCGGCCGATGATCATAGCGCTCAGCTCTCCGAGACGTTCTTACGACCGAGCGGGAACACAGCGTCGAGGTTCGCGTGCGGACGCGGGATGACGTGCACGCTGACGAGCTCGCCAACACGTTCGGCCTGGCGGGCCCCCGCCTCCGTCGCCGCCTTCACAGCCGCCACGTCGCCACGGACGATGCAGGTGACGAAGCCGCCGCCGATCTTCTCGTAGCCGACGAGCTCGACCTTGGCCGCCTTCACCATGGCGTCCGCCGCTTCGACCATGCCCACGAAGCCCTTCGTCTCGATCATCCCAAGTGCGTCAGCCATGTGAGTTCTTCCTTCGTGCACGGAACCCGAGCGTTCTTGCTCGTCCCGGTGGGTTGCAGTCTTCGAGCTAGGGCCAAGGCCGCCTGCGCCAACATGGCGGGGCGGCTGGCTCCGATCAGGTGCCTTCGATACTCTCAATCGCCTTCATCGCTGCCTCGGCAGCGCTGTCAATCTCGGACTCGGTACCCGCCAGCCAGAGGCGCCCGAAGGCACCGATCGGGCGGATGTTCACGAGAGCGACGTTGGCTGCTTTCTCAGCTTCGTTCGCAGCGAACGCGACATAAGCAGCCGGCTCCGTCTCGAGGATGTACAGCGACTGCCCGGGGAGCAGCATCATGCCGGCAGAGTCGCGGTTGATGATCTGAGCCTGGTACGGCTCGATCGACCGAATGACTTGCTGCGACATGACCTTCGGCTTCTTACGCTGCTTAGGCTCGAGGCCAAGGGCGCCGAGGATGGCCTCGCCTGCCTGCATGACTTGGCCCTTGTCGCCGTGATGGACCTCGAGAACGCCGAAGGCGCGCTCGACGACCTGAATCCCGGGGAGCACACGGCTCGCCTTTAGAGCGACGTCAGTGACTCGGTTGATGGCGATACCAGGCGCGATCTCAACCCACAGGCTGGCCATGCCGGGAATGGGGAGGAAGCCTTTCGCAGTTTTGCCCATGAAGGACGCGAGCTGCGGTTGGAGGCTGTCGAGGAACGCATAAGTGCGAAGCGTGATGCTCATGACCCAACCGATCTAACAAGTCGCTCGAGTTCCCGCAATCTCTGGACCCAACAATCGAGCCCAATTCACCCAAGGGGGTAAGCAGCCTCGTGAGATCGGCGCTCAGGAAGTTCACTTCCCTCTCCGCTTCCGGTACCAATGAAGCGATGCCGCGTTGGGCCGAGATCGTGATCCTGCTGGTGGTGGCCTTCATGGCCGTCATTGCCATCCTCGTGTATGCGCGCGTCCGCCATCGGGCCAACGAGGAACACCAGCTTCAGATTGACCTCACGCTCGCGCAGTCCCACGCAATCCCCGATCTCCCGAGCGGTCTCCTCGACGTTGGCCCCCCGCCGGCTCGCCTCTCGACGCCCCCGTTGAGCGAGACCGCCTACGCAGAACGGGTCTCCATCCCTTCCGTCAACCGTCCAAGCGCGTCTGCTGACGTCGGCACGAGCGGCCCTGACTACTCCTCCGACGCTACCGCCGTCCTCACCGACCGACCGTTTGTCCTTACGGACATCGTCCCCCTCTCGGGCGAGGAGGTCAGCACCCTCGATGACGTGGTCACCGCAGAAGACTCAACGGGAGACGCGTCGAACGACGTCGCGAGCGACGTTCTGGACCAGGCCACCGGGGCCGACTCGGGCGCAAGATCCCTCGCACTTCGCGAGGTGAGCGTCGTGGAAGCCGGCTCCCCGGCTGAGCTGGCGGTCCTTCGCGATGCTGAACGCGCCCTGACCGCGCTCTACGCTTACCGACTCCGTGCTGACATCCCCAAGGCCATCGTGCAAGCCGAAGCCGACCGTCTCTCCTCTCTGCTGGGCCGTCTCCCGGAGTCGACGCGCGTCGCCGTCGAGGCAGCGCTCGAAGGCGGCTACCGTCGCCTGGCTCGCGAAGGCAACGGACCGCTCGTTGCCACGCCCGGTGCCGCTAGTTCGCGCGCGATGGCCGTCGGCGACGCCGAGGTCGGCCGGGGCGATCCGAACGACCTTCGCTCCTTCGCCGACAAGATTCGTTCCCTGGAACGAGGTGCCCGAACACGCCCAGCGCCGGCTGCGGGGGGGCTCGAGCCATTACAGCAGAACGGCGGGATCCCGGCCGCCCCTTCGGACAGCGCCGTATCGCCTCCAACGCCCCTCGGCGTGATTTCTCCATCAGTCGGCCCGTCTCCCACCCCGTCTCCAGCCTCGTCACTTCCTGCAGCGTCACCAAGTCTCTTGGACGGGCGTCTGGATTGACAGCGGGCGTCTGGATTGACAGCGGGCGTCTGGATTGACAGGGAAGACGGTCTCTCATGCAGCGCAGCTATCGTTCTAACCGCGTTTGTCGTCCGGCATCGCGTTGGGTTAGGCTGCTCTCGTGAGCACTCCGAGACTGCTAGTCGTCTACAAGAAGAGCCAGTTGTCGCTCTTCACGGAGAAGGATCCGGGCGTGCTTGAACAACTCGAGCAGCGCGATCCGGCGTTTCACGCGCGCTTCATTCAGGCTCACGACGAAAACGAAGCGTCTCTCGCTGATGTGCAAGCAGCCATCGAAGAGCGCGGGATCTCTGCCGATATCCGCTATCGGGCCGAACGTGAATCGACTCAGCACTTCGACCTCATTGTCTCCGTGGGTGGTGACGGCACGCTCCTCGACGTGAGCCACGCCGTCCTCAATCGCCCGCTCATGGGCGTCAACTCCTCGGTGTTGTCCGTCGGCCACTTCTGTGCGACCGACGCCCGCGGCTTCGGCGCAGCGCTCGACCGTTGGCTCCTCGGCAGCGCGCCCGAGACGCCGATGAACCGCCTCGAAGTGAGCGTCAACGGCGTCGCACACCCGACACCGGTACTGAACGAAGTGCTCTTTGCGCACTCCTGCCCTGCCGCCACGAGCCGCTATACGCTGACGGTGGGTGACGAGTCCGAAGACCACAAATCATCCGGTGTCTGGATCGCCACAGGCGCGGGCTCGACCGCCGCCATTCGGTCGGCGGGCGGCGCGCTCATGCACCCAGCCGACCCGCGCATTCAGTTCGTGGTACGCGAACCGTATCGCTGGGGAGAGACACCGCTGATGCTCGACCGCGGCATCAGCGAGTCGCCACTCTACCTCGCGTGTAAGATGCGTGCGGCGGCGCTCTACCTAGACGGGCATCGTGAGCAGCTCGAGCTCACGCTCGGAGACCGGTTCTCAGTGGACCGCCACGCCAGCCCCTTGCGCCTCGTCGGCTTTCGTCATCTGCGGACGCAGGCGCCACGCACGGCGGGCGCCCGCATCTGACAGGAGAGGCTGCCCCCGGGCATCGAAGGCCCGGATGAACAGCGGGGTCGTCAGCGCGGCCCCATCACCTTCAGCAGCTCGACGTCGAAGACGAGCATGCCCGCTGGAGCACCAGGGCGACCCTTGTAGGCCAACTCTTCCGGGATCCAGAGACGACGCTTCTCGCCCTCAACCATGAGCCCGACGGCTTCGGTCCAGCCCGGGATGACCCGGTTCAGAGGGAACATCGCCGGCTCACCGCGTGAAACGCTGGAGTCGAACATCTTTCCGTCCGTCGTCCAACCCGAGTAGTGGACCTGAACCGTGTCCGTCGCGGCGGGGCGCTTTTGACCGGTGCCAGCCTTCAGCACTTTGGACGCGAGGCCCGATGAGGTGCGTTCGGCGTCTGCTGGCGCTTGGGCGACGTCCGGCGGTGCTTTGGGCTTCTCGAGGATGTCGAGCAGCTCCACGTCGAACACGAGCATACCGGCCGGCGCGCCAGGACGGCCCTGATAGGCGAGTCCTTCCGGGATCCAGAAGCGACGTTTCTCCCCCACCTTCATGAGCTGGACGCCCTCCGTCCAGCCAGCGATGACCCCGTTGAGCGGGAACGTCGTCGGCTCGCCGCGAGGGATAGAGCTGTCGAACATCTTCCCGTCGGTGGTCCAGCCCGTGTAGTGCACCCGGACCGTGTCGTCGGCCGTGGGCAAACGCTCCGACTTCCCCTCCTTGATGATCTTGGAAGCCAGACCCGAGGCGGTCTTCATGGCCGACGCCGGCGGGGCTGTTACGCTCGGTGGCGCAGCGAGGGGATCCTTGTTTTCGGGCTGCTCTGCCTCTTCCTCGGGTGCGGCCTTGGCTGCCGCCGCCGGATCGGCCGGCTTGTCCCCGCCTTCGGCTGGCTTCTCTTCACCCTCAGGTGGCTTCTTGCCCTCCTCGGCCGGCTTGGCCTCGGGAGGCTTCTCCGCCGCCTTGTCGCCAGGCGCTTTGTCCCCGCCTTCGGCAGACTTGTCACCGCCCGCGGCAGGTTTGTCCCCGCCTTCCGGCTTCGCGCCGCCCTCGGCCGGCTTGTCGCCGCCTTCCGGCTTCGCGCCGCCCTCGGCCGGCTTGTCCCCGCCCTCTGGCTTCGCCCCGCCCTCGACGGGTGCGGCGCCCTCGGCCGGCTTCTCGCCGTCGACCTTGGCCGCGCCCTCAGCCGGTTTGGCGGCGCCTTCAGCGGGGGCCGCGTCCTTGTTGCAACCAGCCGCGCCGGTAACGAGAGCGGCACCAAACGCCGCCACGATCAGGAACTTGCGATTCATGCTCTAGTCTCCGGCGCTGTTGCGCGGAATGCAGTAGACGAGGATCTGTGAGTGGCACCGCGGCCACGAGGGCCCGCGGTCGCCAGCGCCCGACTAGGAGCGACTCTCCATCGCAACGTAGTCGCGGACGGTCGAGCCCGTGTAGACCTGACGGGGGCGCCCAATGGCATAGCCCTTGTCGAGGTTCTCTTTCCAGTGGGCGATCCAGCCCGGGAGACGCCCGAGTGCGAACATGACGGTGAACATGTTCGTCGGGATGCCGAGTGCCCGGTAGATGATGCCACTGTAGAAGTCGACGTTCGGGTAGAGCTTGCGGTCGATGAAGTAGTTGTCCGACAGCGCGCGCTCTTCGAGTTTGCGAGCGATGTCGAGCAGCGGGTCGTGCTTGTTGAGCTTCGAGAGCACCTTGTCGCAGGCTTCGCGGAGGATGCGGGAGCGCGGATCGAAGTTTTTGTAGACTCGGTGGCCGAAGCCCATCAGACGGAAGTTCGAGTTCTTGTCCTTCGCCATCTCGACGCACTTGTCGACGTCGCCGCCGTTGCGATCGATGATCTCGAGCATCTCGAGGACCTCCTGATTCGCCCCGCCGTGGAGTGGGCCCCACAGCGCGGAGATACCGGCGGACATCGATGCGTAGAGATTGGCGCGCGCACTGCCAACGAGACGGACCGTGGTGGTGGAGCAGTTTTGTTCGTGGTCAGCGTGCAGGATCAAGAGCTGATCGAGCGCTCGCTCGACGTCGGTGTCGACCGTGTAGGGCTCAGTCGGGTAGCCGAACATCATCTTCAGGAAGCGGCTGCAATAAGACATGCCGTTGTCCGGGTAGATATAGGGCTGCCCGCGGGTCTGCTTGTAGCTGTACGCCGCAATGGTTGGCAGCTTCGCCAAGAGGCGATGCGTGTTGATGCGGACCTGCTCGGGGTTCAGGGGATCCATCTCGTCTTGGTAGAACGACGAGAGCGCTGACACCACCGAGCTGAGGATCGCCATCGGGTGCGCCTTCGGAGGGAAGGCCTGGAACATGCGCTTCAGATCTTCGTGGATGAGGCTGTGACGCGTGAGGCTTTGCGAGAACGCGTCGTATTGCTCTCGGGTCGGGAGCTCGCCCTCCGTGAGGAGATAAGCCACTTCGACGAAGTTGGACTTCTGAGCGAGCTGCTCGATGGGGTATCCACGATAACGCAGGATCCCGAGGTCACCGTCGATGAAGGTGATGCTGCTCTCGCAGGAGCCCGTGTTCATGTAGCCGGGATCGAGCGTGATGTAGCCGGTCTTCGCGCGAAGCGGCTTGATGTCGATCGCCTTCTCGCCCTCGCTGCCGACGGTCGTGTCGAGCTCGATCGAAGATCCGCCGAGCGTTAGAAGCGCCTTCTCTGCCATGATGAGAACTCCAGGGGTCGCTAGGACCGACTCGCGTCTGACACGGGACGAAGTCCCGCCTAAACGCGCGTCGCTTTACCACCGGGCGAGCCGACTCGCAACGCCGGACCTCCCAATTCGCACATCTTGTCACGTGCTACCCCCTTACACGCTACCCGCTTTGCCGACCGCGCCCCGTGCGCTACACACGGAGCCATGGACCCGCTCGAACCCGCTCCCGAGTCACTCTCCACGGCCCCGCCGGACCTCCTTCGTTACGCCCACGAACCCGTGATGGTGACCGAAGTACTCGAAGCGCTGCTACCCGAACGAGGCGGGCCGTACTGGGACCTCACTCTCGGCGCCGGAGGGCATCTGCGCCGCTTCCTCGATGTCGCTCCTGCGGGCACCGTCGCTGTCGGCGTCGACGGCGATCCCGACGCCCTCGTCCGCGCCAGCCACCACCTACGTGTAGCGGGGCGGAACGTCTCGGGTGATGGCGAGGTGCGACTGATTCACGACGACATCGGCGCGCTCGGCACATCGACGGACGTTGCGGCGCTCTTGAGCCTCGGTCTCCGCCCGCGCGCTGTCCTTGGCGACTTCGGGCTCAGCTCACCGCAGATTGAGGATCCATCTCGCGGCTTCAGCTACCGCCACGCGGGCCCCCTCGACATGCGGATGGACCCCACGCGCGGGGAGGCAGCGAGCACCTTCCTCGAGCACATCGGCCAGAAGGCGCTCGAACGCCTCATCGGCGAGCTCGGTGAAGAGCGGTATGCGGGACGAATCGCGCGTACTATCAAGGAATCATTGCCGATCCTCACCACTGAGGCGCTTTGCGCGACGGTGGAGAAGGCGGTCGGTGGCCACCGAGACGGAAAGCACCACCCCGCGCGTCGCACGTTTCAGGCGCTGCGCATCGCCGTCAACGACGAGCTCGGGCGCATCGAACGTGCACTCCGCTTCGCCATCGACGTAGCCGCCCCCGGAGCGCGAATCGCGACCATCACGTTCCACTCCGGCGAGGACCGCGTCGCCAAAGACGTCTTCAAAGGTGCGGTCCGGGACGGCAGGGCCAGCCACGTCGTCCTCGCGAGTCGACCGCAGAAGGCGGGCAAGCCCATCGACTGCAGCGACGACGAAGCCGACCTGAACCCACGCGCGCGCTCGGCGAAGCTTCGGGTCATCGAGATCCTCGATCCCGATCTCGCCGTGACCGGCCCCAAGGGCTACCGCCGTGGCCCGCGGCCGCCCCGTGACTGACCAGGCCCGGGGCCGCCCCGTGACTGACCAGGCCCGCGGCCGCCCCGTGACTGACCAGGCCCCGGGTCCACGGGCCGATGTTCGCTGCGTCGCCTACGTCCTCAGCGAGTTCCCATCACTCACCGAGACCTTCGTGACCACGGAGTGCACTCTCCTCGAAGCCCGTGGATTCGAGGTGCTTCCGTTCTCGCTGCGGCGTCCGGCTCGACCGTGCCTGCTCCCTGGGGCTGACGAGTGGCGACGCCGCACTGGCTACGCGCGCCTCGCCTCGCCCTGGTCGCTCGGCGGCGCCGGTGCACGCAGGGCGATCGCCATCGTGACCGATCACCTCCGGCTCTCGCCCACTGAAGGCGCATGGGCCGCTCGCGCTCTCCCGGCAGCCGCCTGGATCGCGGAGCGTGCACGCGACGTCGACCACGTCCACACCCACTTCGAACGCGGCGCCGCGATCTTGGCGAGCCTCGTCGCCGCGCTCCTCGACCGACCCTGGTCCTTCACCGCTCATGCGTTTGGGGTCTACCTCAGCGCGCCCCGCGCTCTGGCCTACCGCTGCCGAAACGCCGCCTTCGTCCGCGTCTCCCATCAGGCGATCGCCGCTCGACTACGCGCACTCGTCGGCGCTTCTCCACCGCTACGGGCCGTGCTCGCTCGAACGCCGCTGCCGCCCGACTTCTTCGGTGTGGCGCCGTCCGAGTCTCCCCGGGTTCAGCCGGCCAAACTGCTCGTGATCGCACGTGATGTCCCGAAGAAGGGGCTCGACCTACTGCCTGCAATCTCTGACCAACTACGCGCAATGGGCCACGCGCACCTGATAGAGGTCATTGGCCCCTCCTCGAGACGGATCCCCCCCTGGACGACCTCGGTCATCCGCCATCTTGGCCCCCTACCCCACGCCGAGATACGACGACGCCTAATGGCTGCCACCCTGTCGCTCCTCCCATGCCGAGTCGCGCCCAACGGCGACCGCGACGGCCTCCCGCTGAGCCTCATCGAGTCGATGGCCTTGGGCTTGCCCGCGGTCTCAACGCGCGTCGGCGGCATCGCCGAAGCCTACCCGGGCGAGCTCGCGAACCTCCTCGCTGCGCCTGAGGACACCGTCGGGATCGCACGCGCTGTCGCTGCGCTGCTCGCTTCACCCGACTACGCAAGACACGTCTCCGCCCTGGGGATCGAGCTCGTCGGTCGCGAGTATGGCCCTTCGGCGCTCGAACCACTCGCGGCGGCATTGTCTGGCGAGGTTGCGGCCACGCCGTGACTAGCTCGCCCAGACCTGTGCCGCTCGCACCACAAGGCAACATTCTGGGCCTTCCCTCGAGCTCGCCTGCGTCTCACGGGACCGCGGCCCGGAACGTGTGAACCCGCCTTTCGATCTGGCTCCCCAGCCGAAATCGCCATTGTTCGGCTTCGTGGCACGCCGCTTGCCAAGAGCGTCTTCAGGCCCTGCCGGCCAGCCCTCTCGAGCAAACGGAGTCTTGCGATGAACCACCACACTGGCACCTTCTCTTCGAACCTGCCCGCCTCCCTTTCGCCGTCCTGCTCATCAAGGGAGTCCAACTCCTCGAAAGCGACCCGCATCGCTATCGCGCTCCTGTTGCTCTCACTGCTCGTGTTCACCGGTTGCCTCGAAGGCGGTGCCGTGCGCACGGGGCGTCTCCTCCCGGCCAATCCACCCGGAACATCTATCGACATCTATCTCGACGCCAACCCGGCCGTCCCTTGGGAAGAGATCGGGCGGGTCTACAGCGAAGGGACGCACTCGAGTGCCAGCCTCCCCGCGGTGCTCCGCGTCCTCGAAGATCAGACTAACGAACTCGGCGCGGACGCGGTCCTCGTCACCGACCATTGGGTCGAAGAGGAGGTCTGGGTCGACAGCTACGGCGTCTCCCATGTCGAGCGCCGCGTCTTCGCTGAAGGGATCGCCATCGCCTACCTGCGGTGATCGACGGTTCGACGGTTCGACGGATCGCCCACCGAGACGCCACC
>CANMLD010000202.1 GCA_947498315.1 Pseudomonadota bacterium
CCTTCCGCGTTGGTCGACCTTTGCTTTGCTAGGGTCGTCCCGGCTTTTCCGGGTGGTCGCTCTGTCTTCTGAAAGTTTCGTAGGCTTTCACCTTCGGAGTCAGGGTTCACGTCGTTGTTACACGACGCGAGCTTGGAGTTCGGAGCTGACGATGGGAATTGAACCCGCAACCTTCTGATTACAAATCAGCTGCTCTACCATTGAGCTACGCCAGCGTAGTCATGGGTCTTGCGCACCTGTTCGTCGTCGGGTGGTTACCCAGGCGACCTCCAGGAGGTGCTTTCATCGTTGACCCGGCCCTTGCTCGGGGCGACCTGTAATTGCCAAAGAACAACCCTACTCGCCGGCAGGGGGGCACTTCATAGATGCCCGGGCGGTTCGTGTCAAGCGTTTTGAGCACCAGACTGACCCGGGGTTCCGGCGCGGCTAATACCGGTCGCTGGTCCTTGTCGTCAAGGGGAATTCGTTGCCTCTTGCTCGGCCGTGCCCTCTGATCCCAGTCCTCGCTGCCTCACCGCTTCGTACAAGAAGATGCCGGTGAAGGTTGCGACGTTGAGCGATTCGAGTTTGCCGGCCGGGAGCATGACGCGGTCGTCCGCTAGCTTCCGAACGGAGGGACGCACCCCCTGCCCTTCACTGCCGACGACGAGGACGCTCGGGCCACGCATGGCGCCTTGGTCCACAGGACGGCTTCCGCCGACGACGGAGACCACACAGCGAAGACCGGTGGCCTTGAGTTGGTCGATGCAGTTCACGAAGCTGCCTGCTTGATGGATGGGCACCCGCGCCACACCGCCTGCTGCCGTGCGTTCAACGACCGGGCTGATTGGAGCCGATCGGTCCTGCGGGAGAACGACTGCATCTACTCCGAAAAAGGCCGCGGATCGCAATATGGCGCCAAGGTTCTGCGGATCGGTGACGCCGTCGACCGCGAGGATGAGCGGTGTAGCCACTGCAGCGACGATGCGTTCGAGCCCCTCGCTTGTCAGGTACGGGAAAGGCTTTACCTCCGCCGCGACCCCTTGCGAGTTGCGGGGGCCGGCGATCTTGGCCATCGCAGGACTCGGTACGGTTCGTACCGGGATCCCCGCTCGGCGTGCCAGATCGATGAGCTTCATGGTCCGCGGGCTCGCTCCGGGCTCGACGAGAAGCGCTTCGATTCGGGCGGGGTCGGCGACTAGCCACTCTTCGACCGCGTGAACGCCAACGAGATGTTCAGCCATGGGGCATGCCTCTGCCGGACTCAGTCCGGGCGCTTTGAAATGCAGGGTGTGGCACGTTCAGGAGGCCGAAAGGAGCCGCTGGAGGCCAACGATGGGGTTCGGCGCCCGTGTGATGGGACGCCCCACCACGAGGAGCGTGGCGCCATCTCTGAGGGCCGATCGCGGCGACCCGACACGCGTCTGGTCTTGGGCGTCGTCGCCCTCGGGACGTATCCCTGGGACGACCAGCCATGACTGATCGCCGAGTGCCTGTCGGAGCGCCGCAACTTCCTGGGGCGAACAGACGAGACCACCCGCCCCGGCATCGACGGCCTGCTTGCCAAGCGATACGACCTGTTCAAGGGCCGCCTCGAGGCTTGTGAGCACCGTGACGGCCAGCAGTCGCATGGAACCGGCTTCGCGGGCAGCAGCGCCGATCATCTCAGAGCCGCCGGACGCGTGGAGCGTCAGGAGCTCCGCCCCGAGATCGCGGACGGCGGCGACTGTGAGGGCTACTTGATGTGGGATGTCATGGAGCTTGAGGTCGAGGAAGACTCGCGCCCCCTGCCCCACCAGCCGCCGGACCACCTCGGGCCCTTCCCGGCAGAAGAGGCTCGAGCCGACCTTGAACCAAGTGACGCCCATCGGTACGAGCTGGGCGACGAGCTCAGAAGCGTCGAGGAGTGTCGGAACATCGAGTGCGACGCAGATCTGAGACGCCGCGAGAGGCTGGCCGTTTGGACTGGGTGTGGCCGATGGCCCCGGCGTCATGAACGAAGACCACGTCGCCCGGCGATGACGAGCTCGCGTATACGCTGGACGGCCACGTCGAGCGGGACGAGGTCACGCGCCCCGGTCGCTCGGACCTTGAGTTCGACCGCGCCCTGTTCGAGGCCCTTCTTTCCAACCATCACTTGGATGGGAAAGCCAATCAGGTCGGCGTCAGCGAACTTCTCGCCGGCACGAGACGGTCGATCGTCGATGATGACGTCGATCCCAGCGGCTCTAAGGTCACCATAGAGCCAATCGGCGGTCTCCGCGATGGTCCCATCCGCTGCGAGAGGGATGACGGCGACCTCGAAGGGCGCGAGCGGCACGGGCCACTTCATGCCGTGGCCGTCGTGATTCTGCTCAATCGCCGCCGCCATGATGCGCGAGACGCCGATTCCGTAGCAGCCCATGACCATGGCTCGCTCTTGACCGTCCTTGTCGAGGAAGCGGCAGCCCATGGGCTCGCTGTAGCGCGTGCCGAGGAAGAATACGTGCCCGACCTCGATGCCGCGGAAGAACGCGAACTGACCGCCGCAGCGCCCGCAGGGGTCGCCGTGGCCGGCCATACCGAGATCGTGGGTGTCCGTGATGGGAAGGTCGGAGAGCTCGACCGAGATCAAGTGCTCACCTTCGACGTTGGAACCACAGGCGAAGTTGGAGAGCGTACGAACGCTGTCGTCGGCCAGGATCTGGATGTCATTGCGGCCGAGGCCGATGGGACCGAGGTAGCCGAAGGCGAGGCCGGCGCCGGTCGGAGGTCGGCCATCGGGGGTGCGCCCTTCGGCTCCCACCTTGAACTCCACCCACGTGGCACCGGTACGGGCGCGTAACTTGATCTCGTTGAGCTCTCGGTCCCCTCGAATCAAGACGAGGAAGGCACCCTTGTCAGTCTCGACGTAGATGCTCTTGAGGATGTGGTCCTTCGGGAGTGAGAGGAACGTCGACACATCGTCGATGGACTTCTTTCCGGGAGTCGAGATGGACGTGAACTTGCCTCCGGGCGCGTTCCCGATGGGCCCTGTGGGCCGCTGGAGCTCCGCTTTCTCGACGTTCGCCGTGTAGCTACAGGAAGGGCACGACACGATGCTGTCTTCACCCGTCTCAGCGAGGACTTGGAACTCGTGGCTTCGCGAGCCGCCGATAGCGCCGGTGTCGGCTTCGACCGGGCGGAACGCGAGTCCACACCGCTCGAAGATGCGGACATAAGCGTCGTACATCGCCTGGTAGGTCCGTGACGCCCCGGCTTCATCAGCGTCGAAGCTATAGGCGTCCTTCATGACGAACTCGCGACCACGCATGAGACCCGCCCGGGGCCTGATCTCGTCCCGGAACTTGTTAGCGATTTGATAGAGGTTTACCGGGAGTTGACGGTAGGACCGGACGTCGCGGCGCACGAGGGCTACCATCACCTCTTCGGCCGTCGGCGCGTAGCAGAACTCGGCCTGCTTCCTGTCCTTGAAACGAAGCAGCTCGGGGCCGTACTTCTCCCAGCGGCCGCTCTCCGTCCAGAGCTCGGCCGGCTGGACAGTCGGCAGCATCACCTCTTGAGCGCCAGCCCGGTCTAACTCTTCCCGGATTATGGTCTCGATTTTCTTGAGCACGCGCATGGCGAGCGGGAGAAACGAGTAGATCCCAGCGGCCTCCTTGCGGATGAAGCCGGCTCGGAGAAGGAGAGCGTGGCTCGGGACCTCCGCTTCTTTCGGGGTCTCTTTCAGGGTCGGAGCGTGGACGAGGCTCATTCGCATGGAGGATTCCTGCCTTTGGCGGGTGACGGTCGCGGGTTATCGCCCGCGGACCCGCGAGGTGCAAGCGTGGGTTGCGTCGGCAAGACGCGGGGCCTGGGCGCACGCGGACCCTTCGCGACTCTACGCTCTGGAGCCGAGGTTTTCATCGGCCATAACTCTTCGAAATCAGGAACTAAACCGCCGGACGCGCCCGCCACATTGGGCTTGACTGAACGGGCCGTCTGTGGGACCTATGGAATCTTCATGTCAAGCGGTTGGGCCTTGGCCAGCCACTTCACCCGGCGCGCTCGACGAGAGGTCGAGCACCCCGACCCGCACAGGAAGGCGAAATCCATGGCCTCAGCGCTCCGTAATCGCACCCTCCGAGCTCGAGTTGACGTCCATTTCGTGAAGGCCTCGCTCGGCCTCGCTCTCTGCGCCGTGAGCTTCGCAGGCGGATGTACGGAGCCCTCGACGTCCGACGCAGCCGACGTACCGGATGTGGCCGAAGTCGAAGAGGACTCTTACGTTGAGTTCGAGCCGCTCGTGGTGACGGTCGAAAGCACCGCCGAGGAGGGAAACGTACCGCTCAAGGCCACGCTCAGCTGTTCTGTGGAAGGTGAGGCCCCCGAGGCTCTTGGCTACGAGTGGACCATCGAGTCCTCGACGGCCAAACTTCCGTCCCTCGACTGGACCTTCACCTCCCCCGGCGACAAGGAGGTCTGCTGCACTGCGTTCCGGACGATCCGTCCCGACGAGCGGTTCAAGGACTGCCAGTACATCCGAGTGCGTAACTCGCCGGCGCTGAGTGTGAGCGAGCCCATCCTGACGGGCCCGTCGGAGGTCGCTCCCGGCGCGTGCCTCAACGTGGCGATCACGGTCACCAATGTCGGAGGGCGCGTCGTGAACCCAATGAAGGTCGGCTGCGCACTGAGCAAGGACGACACCTGGGCCGAAGAGAGCGCGTCCTCGCGAATCGATATTTGGAGCGCCGACATCGAGTCGATTAAGGACGGGAAGTCGCTCCCTCAGAAGATCGAATACGTGGCGCAGGAGATGTGTATCCCGGCCGAGACCGCGGAAGCCGGCTACTTCTTGATTTGCAAGGTCGACTCACTCGACCAACTCGACGAAGACGACCGCTCCGACAACGAGAAGTTCTTCGGCACGCTCATCACCATCGACGCGAAGCTCGGACTCGAACCGGACCTCACCGTGGAGACGCTGTCACTCCAGACTGGCCAGTCCTTCCCGAAGACCTGGGGGGAAACGGTCAATTACCAGCTCGCGATCCGCAACGCGGGTGGGGGTGAATCATCCCAGTTCAACTACCGCGTCCAGGCGTGCCCCGAGGGCAAGTCGGCCGGAGACCCAACGTGCGTAAACACGAACACAGGTGTGACGGGGAAGCCAGAGGACTATCAGGTCTTCAAGCTGAGCGGACTCGTGACCCTGCCGATTCAGCGCGGTTGGCCGATCCCGAACGACACGGCCGATGGCCGCTACTGCTTCCACGCGAGCGTGGACACCGGTGCAGCCGTGCTCGAGAAAGATGAGACCAACAACAAGTCCACGATCCCCGCGTGCTTCGACGTGCAGTTCAAGGCCCCCGTTGGTTCCGACTTGAACCTGATCCAAGTCGCATGCAAGCCGACCGAAGCCGCTTGGAACGGCACGCTCGCCGCCGAGTTCGTCGTTCGCAACGACGGCACCACGGTCACGCCGAAATGGGACTACGAGGTGCTGTTGTCCAGCTCCGAGGCGCCAACATCGCTGTCGAGTAAGATGTGCACGTCGACGAGCGGCTGCACCGGTCAGGCAGGTCTAGCGCTCGGTGAAGAGCGGTCGGTGACCGCGGTGCTCAAGATCTCGAACGAGATCCCGCTGAAGGACTATTTCTGCTTCGTCAAAGTCGACGACGGCGACGTATTGGACGAGATCGACGAGAGCAACAACATCCGGAAGAGCGACCAGAAGGTCACCATCGCCAGTAAGGCCTTCACGGACGTCTACGCCAAGGCGGTGACGCACACGCCGTTGACTCAGAAGGCAGGCCAAACCATCGACATGGGGTACACGCTCGGCAACCAGAACACCTCGACCGCCGCGGGCGTCACGGTCTGCGCCGTCCTCAGTCAGGACGACAAGATTCAGGTCGCGGACATCACATCGAAGAAGGACATCATCATCGCCAGCGAGATCATCGCGGAGCTGAGGCCCGACTCCAAACTGACCCCCGAAGAGAAAGAGGCTCAGGTGAAGACCTGGACCGTCACGCTCCCGATCGAGCTCGATCACACCACGACAACCTACACCGTGGGTGTTCTCGCCGACTGCAAAGGGGCCCTTGGCGATGACACGAACAAGACCAACAACGGCGTCGCCTCCACTTCCGGCAAGCTCGTGGTCGAAGACGCCAAGGGCGGATGTTTCGAGGACGCATCGGAGCCCAACGTGGAGAACGCGCCCTCGGCGCTCGGCATCGGGCTGACCGAGAACCTTGGCCTCTGCGACGATGGTGACCACTTCGCGATAACGGCCCCGAAGGGCAACACCCTTACGGCCACGATCATCGCGGAGCCGATTCTGGCCATCAACGCGGTGCCGTCCGACCTGCTTGTCGAGCTGCGCGACCCCGCTGGCGAACTGGTCGATGCGGCAGCCGTCGCTGCAGGGACCGTCAAAGTGATCGCGTACGTGGTGCCGGCTGACGGCACCTTCAAGCTCAGTGTGAAGCCTGCGAAGGCCAAGAATCAGGCTCACTACGATGCGGAGATCCGAATTGACCCCCCAGTCCCTGGAGTCGATCTCGTACCCGCAGAGCTCCTTGCATCACCCGAGACCACCTTCCCGGGTGGGGCTCTTCACCTCGACTGGAAAGTGGTGAACGGCGGTGATACTGCCGTGACGGCGTTCAAGCTCGGAGTCTACGCGTCGACGGACGACCAACTCGACGTGAATACGGACCGACGCATCGGCGAAGTGGCATTTACCGGTCTCTCCGCCGCTACAGCCGAGAAGCGCCTCGACATCGTGGTGTTGCCCGCCGACCTGGCGGGTGGGGATGTCTCAATCTTTGCCGTCATCGATGACCAGAACACCGTCACCGAAGTGAACGAGACGAACAACACTGGGCTCGCTGGCGCAGTCTTCGTGGACGCCGCGAACAAGTGCGAAGATGACGTCGCCTACGAGCCGAACAACACGCTGGCGACCGCGACCCTCCTCCCCTCGACGACGGCGACGTACTCGAGCCTCGGCGTTTGCCCTGACCTCGAGGATTGGTACCGCGTCGACCTACAGCCGGGCCAGAAGCTGACGGCGCTCGTCGAGTACAAGTACGCGAGCAAGGCGGGCTACGTTTACGTTCAGATCCATGACCGCAACGGAATCGAACCCCTGATTGAAGGCAAGACGGCGTCAAAGGCCACGGCCACCCTGCCCTACGTCTGGGACGGCGGCGCCCATTACGTCCGCGTCTTCAATGAAAAACCAAACGACACCGGTCTTCCGTACACCTACACGCTGACGCTCACGGTCGAAGACGGCGACCCCAAGGACGCCTGCCTTGGAGACAACTACGAGACCAACAACGACTGGAAGAACGCGGCGACCACGGGTTGCGGGCTCCGCAAGGCGACCCTGTGCCTGCGGGACACGGATTGGTACACCTTCACCTTGCCGGCGTCGTCCAACGTGTCAGCCACGCTGACGAATTCGGGTTCGGACCTCAAGATTACCCTCTACACCGACCCGACTACCAAGGAGCTCAGCAAGACCGCCGGCAACGGCACGCTCGCCATCTCCTCTCCGGCGACCGGTCCAACGACGTACTATCTCGCGGTGCAGCCCAAGTCGACGACCTACACGGGGATCGACAGCTTCAACTACGACTTGTTCTTCGACGGCCTCCTTGGCGTCGACCTCGAAGTCGAAGACGTCAAACCAGCAACCGGCGGCGCCTTCGACGGCGAAGACGAGGTAGTCGGATTCCGCCTCGTCAATCAGTGTCTCGACCCCGTGCCGGTCTCCGAGTTCGGCGTATACCTCTCTGCTGACGACGCGCTCGACACGGCTGACACCTTCATCGCGGTGCGCCCCACTCCAGGCACCATCGCCGCTGGGAGCTTCATCGACGTTGCGCAGAAGTTCACGATCCCCGTCGGGACGACGCCGGGGCTCTACTCCATCTTCGTGGTCGCTGATCCGAACGATCAGATCTCCGAATCGAACGAAGACAACAACGACGCTTCGGCGCCGTTCTTGGTCCAGCAGATCTGCGTTGACGATGCGTCCGAGCCGAACAACGCGCCCTCGTACGCACCCGTCGTCGCGCCGGGACTCTATGAGGGCCTCGCGGTCTGCCCACTCGACGTGGACTGGTACGGTGTCGAGCTCGACGCCGGGCAAGCGCTGGGCGTCGTCCTGGACTTCAAAGTCAAGTCGGGCGACCTCGATCTACGCCTCTACTCGACAGGCAACGTCACAACCCCGGTCGCGAAAGCCTTCGAGACGGCGGACGGCGAGACGCTGACCTTCACTGCGGTAAGCGCGGGCAAGTACTGGGTCCGTGTGAACGGGCTATCTGGGGCCTCGAACACCTACGACATGCGTATCGACGTCGTCGATTGCGGCGACGGGCTCTGCGGCGTTGCGGCCGGTGAGAGCTGCGACTCTTGCCCGACGGATTGCGGCGCTGTGGTGTGCGATGATGGCAACCCGTGTACGGATGACGCGTGTGGCCCGAGCGCCTGCGTGAACAGTCAAAATCTGACCCTGTGCCCAGACGGTGGCGTCTGCAACATCGTGGGCACCTGTGTCACGGAGTCGCGGGAGTCCCTCCTCGTCGCGCTCCCAGACGCGACGGGACCAAACGTGACCGATCGCACGCGCGGCAGCGATACGCTGACAGTATCGGGTTCTGGCTGCATGGACGGCGTTGGCTCGGTGACCGTCACGGTGGAGCTGGCTTTCGGTGCGACGGGTGACTCGGCAAAGTTCGACCTCGACGACTACGACATCTTCCTGACGGCTCCCGGCGCCTCTGAGCCGATCTACTTGGGCTACGGGTCGGACAGCTTCATCGGCTTGAACGACTTCGACGGCGAGACAGCGGATGGCGAGTGGACCATCGGCGCAGAAGACGCGAAGCAGAACTTCTCGCCGTCGGGCCTCATGACGGGGTGGACGCTGCAGATCGAGTGCAAATGAGTTGATCGCGCGGCGACTGAGCCAGTGGTCACCGAAGCCGTAGTGTGGTGACAAGACGCAACGCGCCATCGTCCCCGGCGGGTCCCTTGGCCACGCTGGTCCCTGCTCGCCCCCAATGACGCTGGGGGCGACTCTGACGCCAGCTCGGAAGGCGCGTAGCAACGCAGCGCTTCCGCGCGAGTTCGCCCCAGTGGGCGACTTCCCAGCAGTGGGCGACTTCCCAGCAGTGGGCGACTTCCCAGCAGTGGGCGACTTCCCAGCAGTGGGCGACTTCCCAGCAGTGGGCGACTTCCCAGCAGTGGGCGACTTCCCAGCAGTGGGCGACTTCCTAGCAGTGG
>CANMLD010000203.1 GCA_947498315.1 Pseudomonadota bacterium
CCTGGGTGAGACAAAGTCTTGATTTTTCGTAGGAAGTCGGTGGGTACGGCCGCGTGACCGGATCGGGCTGGGTCCGAGAGTCTCGGTGCACGGTGCGCTCGAGCGTCCGCAGGTTCACGCGGCTGGGTCACGGAGGCGCGGCGGGCGAACGGCTCGGTCAAAAATAAGTAGGTCGATTGTCGTCGCGCCGCATCCCCGCCCGGCCCCTTCCAAGTAGAGAAGATCTGCCTTGAAATACGGGGGGTAAGTCTTCGGACTCGGCCCAAGCCGGGCGCGGCGCGGTCAACTCTCCCGCTTATTTCCGACCGAGATTTGGTCAGTCGTCGTCGTCTGAGAGCGTTATGCCGGCGCGTTCTGCAAGGACTCGTTCGACGGCCGCTTCGACGTCTTCGAGCTCGAAGGGCTTGTCGACGTGGGCGTCGGCGCCGTAGAGCGGCGACGTGAGCGCGTTCAGGTTGGGCCCGATCGCAGTCAGCATGACGATGCCGGTCTTGTCGAAGTCGTCGCGTTCGCGGAGGTGTCGAGCCACTTCCCAGCCGTTGAGGCGAGGCATCATGACGTCGAGGACCATCGCGTCGGGGCGGAAAGTGAACGCCTGCTCGAGCGCTTCTTCGCCGTTGTTGGCTTCCTCGACGTCGAAGCCGCGGCTACGGAAGTGGGACTTCAGGATCTCGAGGATCTCGAAGTCATCGTCGGAACAGAGGATCTTGACGTCTTTTCGAGCGCGAGTCGGCACAGGACCTCCCAGGTCGGAAGAACAATCGATCTACGTGTGAGCTGCTGGAGTGTCAAATGAGTTCGGGCCTTTGGCGGTCGCAGATGCAACGAGACTAGCTGCGACGCCGTCGGGCTCTTTCAGCGCCCGACGCTCGGCGCCCTCTATCGGACGTTGGGCCTCGGGCTGCCGGTCACCTCGGCCAGATCGCGGCTGAAGCGCCCGAGGAAGACCAGACCGAAGAGCGCCGGCATGACGAACTCGACGGCGGAAAAGAGCAGCGCGGCACCAGTCAAGCTCGCCGGGTCGGCGTACGCCGAAAAGAGCCACACGACGGCGAGCTCGCGGGTCCCGAAGCCGCCAATGGTCACCGGCAAGAGTGTAATCCCCAAAATGACTGGGAGCGCCGTAAACACGGCAAACAGGGGGACCTCGATGCCGACCGTCCGAAAGCAGGCCCAGAGCGCGATCGACTCCCCAAACTCCACGATGAGCGCGATGCCGAGCAAGCGCAGCTTGGTCCGCATCCCGAAACGGAGGAAGCCGTGCACCAGGGGTTCGACTCGGGTGGCGAGGGTCGGAGAGATACGCTGGGCGATAGCGAGCCCGAGGAGGTGAAGCGGCCTGAACCACAGAGCGATGACGACCGCCACGACGGTGCTGGCGCCGACGATCGCGCTCGTGCCGAGTGTTTGGCCATCGAGGCCGACTGCGAGACTCAAGCCGACTCCGAGGAAGATCGCTTGAGAGAGCGCCACGAGGAAGAGGTCGAAGAGGACCGATGCCAGTCCTGAGAGGAGAGGTGTGGCGGCTTGGCTGCGTAACCAGAGCGCTCGGAAGGCCTCGCCCCCTCGGAAGGGGATGATGACCTTGAGTGGCTGATTGCCCATGCGCGCGCGAGCGAGGCCCCAAAAGGGCACGCGGTGGCCCATCGCGCTCAGGATGGCCCGCCATCGCCAGGTTGGCAGCGTAATCCAGGTGAGCAGCGAGAACGCGACGAGTCCGAGCGCGTGAAGCGGATGGACCGTCGCCAGGACGCTGGCCACGATCTCGATGTCTACGCTCGCGAGGAGCACTGACAGCAGCGCAACGGCGACGACACTCAGGAGCAGGCCATGCAACCACTTTGGGATCGTCACGCGTCTCTTCCCGTCCTGGCTTCCAGCGGTTTCGTCATCCAGGTCCAGAGGCGCTCGGCCATGATGGGGAGTTGACTCGGCGTCACTCCGAGCATCCGGGCGGCTCGAAGCGCCCTAACTGGGTGGATGTACCACCTTGCGTAGAGTCGTGCGCGCTCCTGCCGGGTGACGAGGCTCAGGGGGCCGTCGAAGTGAGTACCTGGCCAGGCGCTCGCCACCGAGAAGTGCGCCATGTCGAGCCCCAGCTCTCTCGCCCAGGTGAACGTGCGTTCGCGGTCGGTAGCGGTCTCTCCTGGCAGACCCAACAGGAAATACCCGGTGACTCCGAGGCCGGCCGAGCGGGCTGCCGCAACGATCCTCGTTACTCGGCCAATGTCCGAGCCACGTCCAAGCGCGTTCAGTGCGGACTCCGAGGCCGTCTCGAGCGACAGCGCGATCCGGGTGCAGCCAGCCGCCGCCAGCTCCCGGAGGAGGCCGGCGCTCAGGGTCTCGGGCCGTAGTCCGTTGATGAGCTCGAAGCCGATGCCGAGCTGGGCTGCGATCAAGGCTTCGCAGAGCTCGCTCACCCGACTCGGGAGCTGGGTGAAGAGGTCGTCTTCGACCAGGATCGCGTCGACACCGTGCTCTCGGCGCAGACGGCTCCACTCGTCCACGACGTGTTCGGCGGGCCGGAAACGGTGGCCGCGGCCCCAGAGCGCCGGGGCGGAGCAGTAGCCGCATTCATGAAGGCACCCACGGGAGGTGACCGACGCTGTGTAGACGCGCCCGCGCGGGTTGTGATCCCTGTGGTAGTCCCGGACTCGGAAGACGGTGCGGTCAGGGAGGGGTAGGGTTGCGAGATCCAGAGGAGCGGGTGGGCCGATCACGGGTGGTGGTCGGTCCCCCCGGGCGAAGGTGTTCACCACCTCGGAGAACAACAGCTCACCTTCGCCTTTCACCACGACGTCGGCGTCGAGATCGCCCGGCGCGAGGCTTGGGTGAGGACCGCCCACCACCACCGGGACTCTCGGAGCCGCGTGCCGAATCGTGGCGATGGTGTCTCGTGCTGCGCTGAGACCAGGAGACCACGCTGAGAGGCCGACCAGGTCGACGTCGCCAAGCGCAAGACGTGCGCGCAGGCCCGCCAGGCCCGCCCGAGCCACATCGAGCCCTTCCACCGGGTGGCCGGACGCGATTACCGGCGCCGCGATAGTCGCTAGCGCCAGGGGATAGGCTTCCTCGAAGCCGACAGGGACGTGGAGCAGGAGGACGGTCACGGGAAGGGGAAGATGTCCTCAATGAGGAACACCGGGTATGCCGCGACTCGGTTGAAGATCAACACGGCCAAGATAGTCATGACGAAGAAGATGCTGATCGACGCCGTCACCCACTCGTGCCAGCGGCGCCCCCGGAAGAAGAGGACGACGAGGCCCAGCGTCACGAAGCCGCTGCTGAGCAGGACGAAGACCAGCAAGCGCAAGTCGAGGACCACCCAGGCGGCGTAGTGATATTCGCTCATGTGCGTCTCGGTCCGGTCAGCTTCGCCAAGTTGATGCCATTGACCACCATGTGTGCCACCACTGGGGCTAGAATACCATCTCGCGCCGTTGCGAGTGCGCCGAGGATGAAGCCGGCTGCCGTCGCGAACAGCGCCCACGCCCGCAAAGGGCCGGTGACGCCACCATGGATGACGCCGAACAGCAATGACGTGACGATGAGCCCAAGGTGTGGCTGAAGCGCTCCTCGAAAGAGCAACTCCTCTCCGATGCCGCTGGTGACGGCCGCTATGGCCACGTGAAAACGCGGTAGAGGTGGGAGGCTGCTCGCGAGCTGTTCTGAGAGACGGCGGGCCCACTCGAAGCGACGTTCTCCCCACGTCGTGATGAAGACGATGGCAAGCCCAACGCCAGCGCCGATGGCCACGTCGGCAAGCGCAGCTACGGGGCCATTGGTCCAGGCGATGGGGGTGCTGGTCAGCCACGCCAGCAGGTAGCCGGCAAACGCCATGGCGGCGTAGAAGGCGATGACTACCCGGCTGAACTGCCGAGCGCCTACCTCGCGTTGCTCTTCAGCGCCCGACCGTCGGTCTCCGTGGAGGTGGGGAGGGCCTTCGAAGGTCAACGGTTGGGACCGGGCAGCGTGTCGCGGGCGGTGAAGGTGCCGGCCAGGCCCGTGGGTCTTGGGGCCGTCACATCTCGGCGTATCGGGTCTCCCTTCGCGGACACCGTCAGCTTGCTTTTGCCGATGATGCCGCTCCATCGCGTCGGTGGCGCGGCGCGGACGGCGCGCTTTGGCGTGTCCCCGCTCACCCAGGTGGCGAGCCCCTCCGCCCAGGTCAGCTTCAAAGAGCCATCGCACGGGTTGTCGACGTCGATGGTCGCGACGCCCGTGCCGCGGTTGCGCACCCAGGTCTCGGCCCCGCGGGCGCAGGTGGCGGATGCAGACGGCGTGAACGCGAAGCGACGGACTCGAACGGAGGTCGGCAGGTGCCGCCCGCGACAGGGCACACTGAACTCACGATGCGTCACGGTCACTCCCCGGGTGGAGACGTCGAGCTCGACCTGGGTCGCGATGGACCTCGCGAGGCCGCAGCCCTGAGGGAGGGAGCCCGTGCGAAATCGGTTTGGCCCCACCCTTACATAGCTCTGACCTTCGAAGTCGGCGCCCTTGGCCGAGAACGTGACCTTGTACGCGGCGTTATCGTATCCGAAGACCTCGAGCGGGTTGGGGAGCGAGCCGGCCCTTGCGACCTGGGTTATGGAAAGGAGAGGCAGAACGAGCATCACGGCGCGCATGCCTGGACGTTCGACCCAGAAGGCTCGATCGTCAAGCCCCGCACGGCAATTGGGTGCGCGGCCGGTCGCGCTCTCCGTGCATCGAGTCTTTTGGCAAGTAAATTGCATGCCCAATTGCGCCCGCGGTGGGTCCTCCGCAGTCCCGTCGACCCCGCTGTCCCAGTGGAGATACGAAATGGCCGAGCCGACCCGTCGTCAACGCCCTCAAGACGACCAACCCGTCACGCTAAACGTCGGATCGCTCGGCGCGCCGACCGCCGCACCCGCCGCTGCAGCGAGCAGCGCCGCACAGCGAGCGGGGACCGTCGGCCCCGGTCAGGCCGGCCCCACCGTTGGGGACCGCGGCGCCCAAGCGGCGTTGGGGCTTCAAGCCGCCGCGTCTCCAGCGCCTGCTGCAGCAGCTCCAGCAACCGCTCCGCAGACTGTTCGTGAGCGCATCCTCGCGGCCAACCCAAACGGGATCGTGGTCGCGATCTATGCAGCCTATGGCAGGGGCGTATCGGACGCGGCCGAGTTTCAGCGGCGAGCTGCCGAGTACGCTGGCCAACAGAACGCGGTCGGGCTGAACGCGGCCGGCGAGCTGGTTCAGGGCCAAGCGATCGGTGTAACGGCCATCGAACAAGTCGGACAACGGGTTCAGGCGCTGCACCTCGCGCTGTGCGGCAATCAGTGTGTCGCGCCAGTGCCACCTGGAACGCTCGTGCGCAGCCTGGCTCTCTTCGCGCATGGCGAGCCCTTCGGTATCGGAGTGGACGCCGGGAACCGCTTTACCCTTCGAGCCACGAACGATCGCGCCGGGACCGAACGGCCGAACACCGACACCGCAGCGCGAACGACGTCCAAAGGTGTGCAGACCTTCGCGGCAGGTCTACGTGGCGCGGTGACGGCAGACGTCCGCGTGCAGCTCTTTTCGTGCAGCGCTGCTCGTGACCAAGGACAAACCGAAGCCTACGAGGACTGGGTCAACCACGAAGAAGGCGAGAGGCGAGGCCAAAACTCATTTGCATCGGAGCTGTCCGGCGCGCTCGGGGAACAGGCGAGCGTCTACGCCCACACCACCACGGGCCACACGACTGAGAACTACGCCTCGCGCGTCTTCGGGGCCGACGCGGGGGGTGGGCAGGGCGGCATTCAGATATTCGAGCTCCTCTACCCTCGAACCTTCATCGAAGCGGAGGTACAGAGACCCGCGATTCAGCAGCTGCTCCACGGCACCAATGGCCCCCCGGCGAACGCCGCTGCGAACTACACCGCCGTGCGTGGCGCCATGTGGAACCACTATCGCCGCTCAATCGGGCCTGGCCAGACTGTCGGCGGGCGACCTATAGGACAAGAGATGATGGTCAACCGACAGAACGCGTCTCGGCTGCTCCAGGCTGACTGGACGACGCGCGCGCGCGAGTTCGTTCGGCGTCGTTGACCGCAGCTGGGGTCAAGGACCCTGGTGCTGCAGCGGGATCAGGTTCTCGGAGACGATCTGGCACGACGCCGCCTCGCAGAGCCTGCCTGTGAGCTCCAGAAACTTTGCCGAACGAAACTGAGGAAAGAGCCGCTCCCGTAGCTCGGCCTGAACGTTCGGATCGGAGAGGGGCTGATTCTTCCGCGGCCTTACGTCGCCGATGAAGAGTAAGTGCAGCCCGAGGGGGGTTCGTATCACGGGTGAGACCGCTGGGGTCTCTCGCCCTGATCCGAACCAAGTCTCCTTCGCACCGTCCATGATCTCCTTGTAAAAGACCTGATAACGAATGACCTCAAACTGCGGATCGTAAGCGGTTTCGACATCGTACTGGAAGTCGTACTCGTGCAGCTTCGGGTCGAGTCGAAAGGTGAGCTTGGCCTCCGGGGGCGGCAGGTCGAGGAACGCGCTGTCGACGAGGAGTCGAAACTCTTCTTTGGTCTTGGCCCCTTGCACCTTGGAACGCAGCGTCTCCCACATCGGCTCTATGGTCCGAAAGCAGTCGGCGACGTGGTTTCGGCGCTCTTCGACGTTGTCGAAGATGTCTTGGTAACACGCGTCTGGGTTCTCCGCAGGGCAACAGAGGACCTGAGCGTCGACTACGTCGAAGACCTCGAAGTGTTGATAGCGCGTCCGTGCCATGCCGTAGGCTTGTTCGACTGCTTCGGCCGGGATGTCCTCATGGCCCAGGGACGTGTTCATCTCCTCGTGGATGAGGCGACGCACGAGCGCTTTGGCGACAGGCCGCCCGACGACGTCTTTCGTGTACAGGCCGGTGTCAAAGGCCTTCCTGGCAAGCAACTCGAACTCGATGATGGATTCGAGGACCGCTCGAGGGTCGGCCCCGTCGCCGCGCAGTGCGAGCTCTCGCTCCAGCATGGTTCGGGTAATCGGCATGCCCTCGACGGTCGCGATGATGGTGTCGTCGGCTGTGCGAGCGTTAGCACTGGGCGAGCCGGTCCAAGCCGGATCGGCGAACGACGAGATCGGAGCCAACTCGACGCCTGCGCTTTGGCGTGGTGGCACGTCTTCCGAGCAGGCGGAGATGAGGACTACCAGAGCCGAAGTCACGTGCCGACGCAACGATTCGGCTGAGTGGGTCGGACAAAATGGAGATTGAGCGATCGCCGCGCACGCCGGGGGGTGTGGGGGTCGTCCCCCACCCGCAAGCGCATGCACCGCCGACGCAGCCGCCCACTTGCTTCGACTGGGCGCCGATAGGCGCGTACTCGAGCGACGAAGGCGGGCTGCATCGCCCGCCTTTGAGCGAGAGCAACTCGATGCTAAAAAATTGCCGGTGGACGCCAATCGGGGCTTTATCCGACTCACTGAGATCATGAGGACTTCTCCCCGTCAGTTCGGCGCGTGTCGCTGCGTTTGGTACTGCTCTCCGCGATGAGGCCGAGCTTGACGAGCTCGAGACCCGAGCGGGTCGTCGCGAGCCCCACGAAGATCTGGAGGATCCCCGCGACGTGGTCACCTTCACCGAAGAAGCGAACTGACTGCAGATAGAAGAAGGCGCTCCCCGCCACGAGGCCGAGGCCGAGAAGCTCCTTAGCGACGTTCATAGGTGGGCTCCCGGTGCTGCCGTGCCCGGAGCAGTGGGGTGGATGGACGTTTCAGAACCCATTAAGACCGACGTCATGGCGAGCCTCGAGAAGCCCCAGCACCCAGATCACCAACCAGATAGGCGTAGAGCGTGAGCGCTGCAGCGGCAGCGAAGACAATGGCAAGGGCGAGGTTGAACCGGATCTCGCCGGTCTGCTGGAGGCGAGCACCATCGATCGCGAGCGTGCGCGCCAGGATCGAGGGGTCGCGCCCCAGATTGCCGAGGCTCGCGATGGCCGAACGCACCGAGACGGCCCACCCGGTGAAGACCAGTAGCCCCGTGAGCGTCATCGCGCGGATAGCGTCATCGCCGTGGCTCTGCGTGAAACGTGCGCGCAAACCGAGATCGAAGCCGAGCCGGAGGAGCGGCACGAGTAACGCGATCGAGAACGCCACTGCAAGCGCTGCTTCTCGCCAGCGGGGGACACGCGATGAGGGCTCCGTGCCCTCGATCACGTTCGAATCCGGCCTGCTGCGCGGTCGTAAGCCGGAACCGCTCGCGACGAGCGCGAACGTCGCGATGAGCAGCGCGGCAAAGGAGGCGGCGTCGTGAGCCTTTGGGCTCGTCAAGACGGGCTGCGTCAAAAGGAGTGGCAGGTGCGAGAAGGGGACACCAGCAATGAGGCCCAGGGGCGACCGAGACCGAAGGGCGACAGCGAGGACGCCGAGCGGCAGCGCCATCAGGGCCCAGGCAATCGGTGCGGCGTTCGGGATCGCAAGCCCACGCAGGAGCGGTCCCGCGACGAGGAGCGCCCAAATCGTGAGGCCTCCAGCCAGCGCAAGTGGAGCGTCCACCCGACTCGGCGGTTTTTTTATTGTTAACGTGGGCTGATGCACAGGCTCAGTCGAGGCAAGCCCTGGAGCAGCGGAAGCGGTGGCGTGGGGGCGCTCGGACACCGCGTGATGAAAACCCTCAATGGGCGGCACGTCAACCGAGGTTGGTCTGCCCTCAGACGGTCGTCCTCACGCGGTATGCCCCGATCCTGTGGACTCGGGCTCGACCGAACCTGCGTCACTCGCTTGTGGGAGCGGTCGTGCCGTCCTGCCCAACGTCGCCGGCGGGAGACTCGATGACGATGAGGTAGACGAAGCGAAGGGGGCGACCGTCACGAAGGACGTCGACTTCGAGCGCGTCTTGTAGAAGGGCGCTCTTCCAGACCTTCATGAACTCGTCTGGGCGACTTACGGCAAGCCCATTCAATGCAGTCACGACATCGCCCACCTGCACGCCGTTCGATGCGGGGGTCATGCCGCCGTAGAAGGTGCGGAGGGTGTAGCCGAGGAAACGCGGTCGCCCACTGCCGCCGCTCGCGAAGGCGGGTTCGACCTCGACCCGCTCGAAGAAGCGCCCTGGGCCCTTCGAGATGACGTCTTCGAGCGTGGCGCGGGCGATGGTGAGCTCAGAGTCAGGCTCTCGGAAATCCTCCTCTTCGAGCAGCAACGGCTCCGCCTCGCGCACGGTTGGGGTGTTGCACGCCAAGGAGGAGCCGCACAAGAGGGCCGAAATGGTAAGGAGCTGCCTAAGGTTCAGAAGCTCA
>CANMLD010000204.1 GCA_947498315.1 Pseudomonadota bacterium
AACAATTGCAAGCTCGGCATCGACGAAGCGGGTTCCTCTGGCTGCTCCGCGTGGTACCGAGATGATGATGCCGATGGTTATGGCCTCACCATCGACACTCGCTGCCAGTGCGCAGCGGTCGCGCCCTATGTGACCAAGGTGGCTGGCGACTGCTACGACGGCAACCCAAACGCCAAGCCGGGCCAGACCGAGTTCTTCGCGACGAACCGTGGTGACGGCAGCTTCGACTGGGATTGCGACCTCTCGCAGGAGCGCCAGTTCCCGTCAACGCACGTCAAGCAGTGCAGCGCGACCGGGAGTCTCACCTGCGGCGACAAGTTCTGCTGTGTGCAGGCCGCCGGCTGGGAGGGCCTCGCGGCGGCGTGCGGTGACTCGGGACAGTGGATCGCGACCTGCAGCGGCACCTTCATCGGGAGCAACTTCGCGTGCACGACGTCGAGCGAGCCCAGGATACAGACCTGTCAGTGATGGCGAGGCTCCCTTCCCGAGCACCGCCAGAGAGCGCCATCGTTTCCAAGTAGCATCTAGTGCTTGAATCTGGCATCCCACCGACGCCACGACGCCGTGGGTGCCAGCTGCACATCACGAAGAGGGTCCATCATGAAGTACCAAGTCGCCTTGCTGCTCGCTCTCCTGATCCCCTCTATCGCGTCAGCGTACTCGGTGAGCCTCGTCGAGTCCGGCGGCGCTATCGTCCGCTGGAACAAGACCTCCATCACCTATCGCCTCCACAGCGCTGGTAGCGCCGATATCGTCGACGAATCGGACCTCGGCGACTTGCGAGCCGGCTGGCAGCAGTGGAACGACGTCGCGTGCTCGGCTTTGAACTTCGTCGAAGGTCCTCCGACCACGAACAAGGCCACGATGGCCGTAGGTGGGCCGACGAACGGCGCTAATGAGGTGACATGGGCAGAAGGCTCCGAGTGGGTCTACGGCCAATGGGTCCTCGGCGTCACCAACACGAGCTTCTCGGTCCCCGACGGGAACATCTCGGAGTCCGACATCACCTTCAACGGCTACCAGAACACCTGGAGCACGAACGGCAAGTCGAACACGGTCGACGTGCTGAACGTCGCCGTCCACGAACAGGGCCACTTCTTCGGTGCTCAGCACGTTCTGAGTGGTTACTCGAGCGCGAACCCACCGACGATGGCACCGACCGCCGACCCCAACCTCCAGAGCCAGACCCTCGAGGAGGACGACAAACGCGTCGCCTGCTTCCTGTATCCGCAGACGCAGTTCACCTGCACGACCAACGCCGACTGCCCTTACGTCGTGGACACGAACCAGTTTGGGGAGGAAATCTACACGGGCGTCCTCGCCTGCCAGTCGGGCTTCTGCGGCGGCATCTCGCCACAGCTCCCGGAAGGCGAGCAGCCGCTCGGGGAAGACTGTGGCAGCGACTACGACTGCTTGGATGGCCTCTTCTGCCAGCAGACGGGTCTCGGCGACTCGCTCTGCGCCAAGAACTGCACGACGTCGGCGCAGTGCGGTTCAGGCTTTCAGTGCATCGAATACTCGAACGCCGCTGGCGGCGTGTGCTTGCCCGACGAGGGCGGCAGCAGCGACGGCTCGGACGGCTCGACGAACCCCGGTAAGGCGCCCGGGGAGTCATGCCTCTCGAGCCAGGAGTGCGACACGTACTTCTGCGTCGGGAGCGCGGGTTCTCCCACGGGGACGTGCCGCGTCCCCTGCGACCCCGGTGCGCCAAGCTGTGGCTCGGGCGAAGAGTGTGTCTCGCTGCAGACCAGCGGCTTTGGCGCGTGCTTGCCTGACGAGGGGAGCGGCGCCGCGCTTGGGCCGGGCTCTCCGTGCGACAGCCCATCCGAGTGCCTCTCTGGCCTCTGCGCGGGCGATTTCCAGGGCAACTACCTGTGCCGCGACGTGTGTGACCTTGGGCTCGGTAACTGCCCGGAAGCCTTCGCATGTTTCGCCCTGGTGGGCGGTGGTGGCGCTTGCTTCCCGGCGGAGCCTTCGGGTGGCCTGGGTGCGACGTGCGAGTTCTCGGACGAATGCGACTCGGGGATCTGTATTGGCGTCAATGGGATCGATGCCCCGTTCTGCACCGTTGGGTGCAGCGGGACCTGCACGTGTGGCTTCGAATGTACCGACTTCACGAGCGGCGACAGCTACTGCATCCCCGGCGAAAAGGTCAGCTGCGTGCCGAGCGGCAATGCGTGTAACGGAGCCGCCGAGTGCGTGAGCAATACGTGCGTTTCGGGGATCTGCCGTGACCCGTGCCAGGTGACCAAGGCCACATGCCCGGCCGGTCAAGCCTGCCTGCGGGCGACGCCGGGAAGCAGCTTCGGCACGTGCGAGATCGCTGGTGAGAGCGGTATCGGCGTCCCCTGTAGCGCCGACGCCGACTGCGAAACGAACCTATGCGAGCTTGGCGCCTGCCAACTCCCCTGCGACATCGCGACCTCGTTCTGCGGCGCTGGGCTCGAATGCAAGTTGCTTACTGGCGCTGCAGTCTCGGTATGCGCGGTCGCAGACGCGGCGGATGGTCAGGACGCCAGCGATGGCCAGGACGGCGCAGACGGGACGGCTGGGGCTGCGGACGGCATCTGTGATGGCAGTGATGGAAAGGACGGGGCCGATGCGGGCGACGGGGCCGATGCGGGCGACGGGGGCGACACCGGCGGGGGGGCCGATGCAGGCGGTGGGGATGACGGCAACGGCGGCGATGGCACGACCGGGGCGACAGCGGATGGTGATGGTGACGACGGTAGTAAGGGTGGCGGCAAAGGCGCGTCGGGCTGCGCCGCAGCGGCGGTGTCGTCCGGTAGCCTGCCCCTGAGCGCGCTCTTCGCCTTGTTGCTGGTGGCTCTGCTACGGTTCGGCACGTCTCGAGCTCGTGGCGTGAAGGATGAAGGTGGGGGCCAATGAACTACTGGGGCATCGACGACGGCTACCACGACATCAAGGGGCGCTGGCACGGCGCCGATCCCGAGACGCGAACTGCCATACTGGCCGCAATGGAGACAGCGGGCGAGACCGTCCCGCCCGATCCGCCGGTGCGGGTCATCCGGCAGGGCATCCCCCTGCCCTTCACGGCGGAGGTGACCGCGGAAGACGGTCGCACGGCGTTGGTCGCCCGAGGAAGCACCGCGCTGGCCCTCGGCTATCACACCGCCAGCGTACTTGGAGCAGATGGGCGGCCATCGCGTGAGCTGAGGCTCATCGTGGCACCGTCATCGTGTCACTTTCCCGAACGGCTGCGTGCGTGGGGAGTCGCCGCGCAGGTCTACTCGCTTCGCTCGGCTGGGAGCTGGGGAATCGGGGATCTCGCCGACCTCAGAACGCTCGCCGAGTGGACGAAGCAGCGAGGCGGCGACTATCTGCTGCTTTCGCCCCTCGGGGCCAACGCCCCCTGCTGGCCCCAAGAGCCCAGCCCTTATTACGCTTCGAGCCGACTCTTCAAGAATCTGCTCTATCTGCGCATCGAGGAGATCCCTGGTGCCGCCGACCTCGAAGGCCTCACAGAGCTCGTCGCAAGCGCACGGGGTGACTCCCTGGCAACGCGGCTCATCGACCGGGACCGCGTATTCACGGCCAAGAGGAACGCGCTGGAACGGCTCTTCAAGACCTTCGGCGGCGACCCTGAGTTCGACCTCTACCGCGCCAAGGCCGGCGCGACGCTCGAGCAGTTCGCCCTATGGTGCGCACTTGCCGAACGTTTTGGTCAGTCGTGGTATGACTGGCCGGGAGAGTATCAGCACCCGGAGTCGCCCGCCGTGCGCGAGTTCGCGGCCTCGGAGGGTCGCGCTGTGGCCTTTCATGCGTGGGTGCAGTGGCGCATCGACCAGCAGCTCGCCGGCTCCGGACGCATGTTGATGCACGACCTCCCCGTCGGCTTCAACTCCGGTGGCGCGGACGGGTGGTTCTTCCAGGACGTCCTCGCCAAGGGCATGAGCGTCGGCGCACCACCCGACGAGCTCGCGCCAGGCGGACAAGACTGGGGCTTGCCGCCGTTCATCCCCCATAAGCTCCAAGCCGCGGGCTATGAGCCCTTCATCCAGACGATACGGCAGAGCCTAAGGCACGCGTGGGGCCTGCGTATCGACCACGTGATGGGCCTATTCCGGCTCTTCTGGTGTCCGCAAGGGCGAGGAGCGCGGTACGGCGCGTACGTGCGTTATCCCGCAGAGGACCTCCTCGGGATCCTCGCGCTCGAGAGCCAGCGCGCTGGCGCAGTGGTGGTCGGCGAAGATCTCGGGACGGTCGAAGCCGGCGTTCGGGAGACCTTGGCTCGAAGCCGAGTGTTGTCCTACAAGCTCGCCGTGTTCGAAGACGAGCGCCCAGAGCGCTATCCCGAGCTGGCCATGGCGGCGCTCACGACGCACGACCTCGCGACGATCGCTGGCGTCTGGACCGGACAAGACGAGGCCGACCAACGCGCGTATGCGCTCGAGCCCTACTCGGCCGGCGCCGAAGAGATGCGCGAGCGGCTCTCACAAGTCTCTGGACTCCAAAAGGGTTCGGCGACCGCGGAGGTCATCCTCGGTCTACACGAAGCGCTCGCGACGGCACCATCAGCGTTACTGTGCGCGACCTATGAGGACCTTACGGGATCAACCGACCGGCCGAATCTGCCGGGGACGACGCGTGAACGGCCCAATTGGTCGATCCTGCAGCGCACGCCGGTGGATGAGCTCAACTCGAACCCACTCGCGACCCAGGTCGCCGGAAGCCTGAACCGCTCCTGACCCTCCGAAGTGACGCGGCTAGGAGGGTCCTGATTTACGGACCGAGCAGGCCGAAGCGATGTCGTACGGGATCAAGGAAGATGTCGAGAAACTCCCAGAGGTTACGCACTGGGTACGTAAGGACGTATCGCCGACATCTGACGCCGCTCTCGTGCGGCAGCGCGACGGCAGGCGAAGGGAGAAAAGCAGCACCCTCCTACGAGCCTGCTAGTCGTCTTTCGTGGACGCGCCCTTGAACCAGTCGTCCCGATTCTTGAAGAGCATGTTGAACGACGTGAGCGAGCCGTAGCAACGCGTGATGTACTGCTGCATCGCGATGCGGTCGGTGTCGTCGAGCTTATCGTGCTGGTTCACCTTCTGCTCGAGCACGCGAAGGTTGTCGCGGATCATGACGACTTTATGCAGGAGCGCGTCGATGGACAGCTCGCGCTCGGCCGTGCCAGGCGTGCCCGGTCGGAGGATCACGGAGCCGCCTTTGAAACGGTCGATGAGCTCCACTTCGCCGATGCCGAGGCTGTCTTCGATGGCTTCACGGATCAGGTCTCTGAGTTCGGCGCGGTTCATCGTTTCCTCCTCGAGGAGTCCGTCGACGGGGTCTTGATCGTGCTTGGCGCGTTCGGCTATCCGTGAGCGTATGAGCGGGCCGGTCGAATCAGTGCGAGCCGAACGCGCTGGCTTCGGCGCCTCGCGCGCAGGCTGCCTTCTCGATATCTCCGCCGTCATCGCGAAGGGGTCCCGCACGCCAGCGCGATCGAGGTCGCGCCTTGGGGCCACCACGGGTGGCGGCGGCGCCACTTCCGGACGAGGCAAATAGACATCGCACTTGAACGTCGTCACAGAGATGGACCCGGCCCGAGGCTTGACGCCGCAATGGCCGTAGGTCTTGGCTCCGCTGCCGAAATCTTTCAGGAATTTGGTGCACGCGCCGCAGCGGCCGGCGACGAGCTCGAAATCACTCATGGCCGGGGAGTGTGGCACGACGTCTCCATTCGTGGAAGGGGGCTAGTCTGGAGCCGAACGCACCTTGTCTTTGTGGTCGAGAGCGTACTCGAGCATCGACGCTAGCGCTCGCCGGATCTCGGTGGCTTCAGTCGGGTTCTTCTCGATGCGGTTGTCGAGCTCGCCGGGGTCGTCCTTCAGGTTGTAGAGCTCGAAGCGGTTGCCAGCGGCACGCCAAATCAGCTTCCAGTCACCATCGATGAGGGTTCGGAACCCCGCGCTGTGAGGCCCGCGCACCCGTTCGGCGTAGATGAGCCGCTGGGGCACGTCTTCGCCGAGGAGCTCGGGGCGGAGGCTCTCGCCCTGCATCCCCTCCACGGCAACGCCTTGGAGGTCCGCGATGGTCGGTGCGAGGTCGATGAGGCCGACCCGCTTCGCCACTCGCGACTGGGCGGCTCCTGCTGGGGCTGGGGCGTCGGTCACCCCGGGCACGTGCGCCACCAAGGGGACGCGCAATTGGTCTTCATAGATGGAGAAGCCGTGGAACGAGGTGCCATGTTCGCCGAACGCCTCACCGTGGTCGGAGGTTACGATGACCGCCGTGCGGCCGGCGTCAGCGCGTTTGGAGAGCGCGTCGAGGAAGCGGCCGATGTGGTGGTCCGTGTACGCGATCTCGTGGTCGTAGCGGTCCTTGCTCGACGTACCGAAGCGCTTCTCGAAACCGTCGTGAAAGATGTACCACTTGTGGGGGTCGAGGTAGTGAAGCCAGAGGAAGTAGGGCTTGTCGTCGGGGAGCGCCTGCAGCTCGGCGATGCCGGCGTCCGTGACGAGGTGCGAGGTCGCGGCGTCCTCCATCTCCTTGCCCCATTTCGTGCCGACCACCTTCCACGACCGGAAGCCCTGGTCGAGCCCAGCCTTCTTCTTCTTCTCGAAGTACCAATGGGTGACCACCGCGCGCGTGTCGATCCCCGCGTCATTGAGGCGCTCGGCAAGAAAGACGTTCTTCTCGTCGAAACGGATGAAGTGGGCGTCGTCGCGGAAGAGCTCGGACGTGTAACGGCCCGTGAGCATGGCGGGGATCGAGATCGGCGTCATATTCGAGGGCGCGTAGGCCTTCTCGAACACGACACTGCGCTCTGCTAGCGCGTCGAGGCGCGGCGACGTGTCGCGGCTGTGGCCTCCGAAGCCCATGTGATCGGCGCGCAGGGTGTCGACCGTGATGAGGATGACGCTGTAGGGGGTCTTCCACCGGCCCTCTGGAGGCGGAGGTATGGGGGGCGCTTCGGCAAGGGGAGGCGCTTCGGCAAGGGGCGCCGTTGCGGCGAGGGGAGAAGAGGGCGCGACCTCGGCCAGAGGTTCCTCAATTGGCCGCTTGGGCGGAGGCGTCGCTTGGGTCGACGGCGGCTGCGGTGCAGTCAGGATGCCTGAAGGAGCCGACGGTGCCGCAACCCGTGCCGCGGCGGGCCCCGGCGAGACGGTGACCGGCTTACGCGTGCCGTGCAGACGCCGCTCAAAGGCAGCGCGGTCGAGGAGCTCTTCATCGGGCAGGCAGTCGTCACCGAGGTCGGAACCGGGGAAAGCAGCTTTGTCGTGGTCGTTGCAGTCGCCGTGTCCGAAGAGCGGGCTGAAACCGTCGCGGTCGCGGTCAGTCACCTTCTCCGCCAAGGCCAGCCACGTCGCTGCGCTGCGACCCTTCTCGTGCAGCCAGCCATTTTCGAGGCCTTTCACGCTGCCCAGCGATAGCCCGGCGCCGCCGAGCGCCAGCGCGCCAGCGGCAAAGCCAAGGTATCGGGCCCGACGCAGGCCGGGCGCTTTCGCGCTCGCCGCGTCGAGGACGACTACAACGGCCAATGACCAGAGGAGCGCCGTGGGACCCGCTAGCGGCACGGCTTCGAGGGTCTCCGAGAGCGCAGTCGCATTCCGTGACGCGAAGGCCACGAACGCGCCAAGACCCAGGCCAACGAGCGCTAGAGCGACCACGAGGGGCTCGTGGGCCCATGGTAGACGCTCCGCAAGTCGCTCCCACGGCCGCTCGAGCCGAGCAACGGTGACGCGGCCGAAGCGCAGCGCCGAGAGCCCCATCAGCGTCCCGAAAACGGAGAGGACGACGGACGCAAGGGTCGGATTATTGAACGCGAAGAACCTTCTGGTGACGAAAAACTGCGCGAGCAGGAAGAGGGCGAGCACGACCGGCCAAACCAGGACCTCGACCGTCGCACGAGTGCGCACGAGGCGTAGTGGACGAAGACGTTCGGTGATGGCAGCGACCATATCGGCTCCGGACAGCCTCAGCAGCGCGAGCATGGCGCCGACGACGAGCCCCACGGTGCCGCCGACACCGACCTCGAGCGCCAGCACGAGGCCGTAGGTCCCGATGGCGTGTGCGCCATCGGGCGCGGGCGCGAGGGAGGCGATGACGACGAGCGCAGGCAGAAGCGCCGCCGCGGCACCGAAGAGCGCACAGTTCAGGATTCGCATGACGTACTCGGGCTCGGCTCGGATGGGCTTAGAGGGTCGGACAAAACTCCGATTGGCGTCCGCCGGCAATTTTCGAGCATCGAGTTACTTTCGCTCCTCAACGAGCGATGCAGCCCGCCTTCGTCGCTGAAGTACGCGCCTAGCGGCCCCAACTCGCTGCTTCGAAAATTGCACGGCGTCCGCTCAATCTCCATTTTGTCCGACCCACTCAGGGCGAAAGGACGACTACGTAGTGGGTGCGGCCGACAGGCCCAGGAGCATCAACGCTTGTTCAGCGAGGCGCGCACCGGTAACGCCGAGCGGCGCCTCGGCGTTCGGGGTCTGCACGTGTTCGAGAGCTACGCCGTTGCGTCCGATGAGGAGGCCGGCGAGGGTGGACGGTGGCTCGCGGACCGGCGCGGCGCGTGCGACGAGAACGGCTGCACTACGGCCACCCGCTACGAAGGCTCGCGTTCTTCCGGTGCCGCTGCGAATGGCGGCGATGAGAGCGAGGAGTTCAGCCGATTCGAGGAGCCCGGGCGCGTCTCCGCCGGGAAGAAGGATGAGGTCGAAGTCGTCGCTCCACTCCGCGATGGCGTCTGTGAGGTCGAGATCAGCGAGGACTCGAATGCGCCGAGCGCCGATGATCGGGTTCGTGCTCGCAACCGATGCGGTCACGACGTGAACCCCGGCACGCCGCAGGAGATCGACCGCAGTGAGCGCCTGCACGACGTCGACGCCGTGCGTGAGCGGGACGAGAACGCGAGCTGTGCTCATCAGCGCGCTCCGAAGAGGTCGTCGAAGGGGAAAAACTCGTCGAGGCCGCCGCACTTGTCAGCGAGCTCGAGGAGCGCCGGGAGCGCTGCAGAGAAGTCAGCCTGCTCCCCGTCCTGCCCTTGGAAGAGCGCTACGATGCCTTGCAACGCCGCACCAAACTCCTGGAGGTACTCAGGATCACACTGAAAATTCTCGATGCAGCCTTTGAGGAGCTTCGGGATCAGGTCGCTCAGGTCGCCGAC
>CANMLD010000205.1 GCA_947498315.1 Pseudomonadota bacterium
GAGAGGACCTGGAACTTCGACAGGTTCGCCGTCTCAGCTGCCATGTCGGTGTCTCGGATGCGGCTGTTGGCCCCCGACAGGTTCTCCCCCATCGCGTCCGCTGCCGAGGCCGCCATCATGAGACGGTTGCCCTTGGAGCCGAGGTCAGAACGCGCATTGGACAGGCTCGAGAGCGCGGTATCGATGACGGACATGACGCTCTGGGCGTTGAGCTTCGTGTCTACCGCTTCGGTGCCCGTGAAGAGCAGACCGGCGCTGGACACGTTCGCGACGTTGACCGTGATTCGGTAGTTCGTTCCAGACTCGACGCCGACCTGGAAGTCGAGGCCGGTCGTGGCGAACGAACCGTCGAGGAGCGACGACCCGTTGAAGTTCGTCGTCGCCGAGATGCGGTCGATTTCCAGCAAGAGGTCTTGGAACTCCGTGTTGATGTATGACCGCTGAACGTCGCTGATGCCGTCGGAGGCCGCCTGGACGGACAGCTCGCGGAGGCGAATCAGAGCGTCGGAGATCTCGCCCATGGCCGATTCCGCCGTCTGCACGACTGAGAGGCCGTCCATGGAGTTTCGCGAGGCCTGAGCGAAGCCGCGGATTTGGGCCTTCATGCCCTCGCTGACCCCGAGTCCAGCGGCGTCATCCATCGCCGAGTTGATACGGTAACCCGACGACAGGCGCTGGATCGACTTGTTCAGCATGCTGTTGCTCTTGGTGAGGTGGCGCTGTCCTTCGAGGGATGAGATGTTGGTCGCGATTCGGCTCATGGCACACTCCTGATACTCGTTGCGTGGCTGGGTCTCGGAAACCTTGAGCACACGGGTTAGGCCGGGACGCCCCCGGCAGGTAGTCGGCTTCGGGTCATCCCTCGCCTTCCACATGGGTAGAACGTGACCCACCCCGCCGATATAAGGTCTTTTTTGACCCACCATCTCCGAGCCAGAATGACCTCGTTTTCATTTGGTTTTTTGATATCGCGTCCACGAAGAAGGGTCTGTATTGACCCATCACGACGCACTTTTCTTCAGCATGCTTATGCTCCCGGGGCAGGTAGATCCGCCCGCGAGCTCGCGGAAATGCCGGCCTCCTCCCGTGACAGCGGGCTGATCAGCGGGTAGCTTCCGCCACCATGACGACCCCGAGCCGCTTTCAGCTTCAGAGCCTCTACCAGGGCAAGATGCTCTTCTACGTAGTCACCTTGATCGGCCTCATCGCCGACCTGGCCACCAAGGTCTGGGCCGAAGGGGCAGTGCGCCCGAACGGCTATGATCCGCTGACGTCTCCGGGGACGCCCGTGATACCCGTGTTCGAAGGGGTTCTGGCCTGGAAGTGGGCCGTGAACTTCGGTGCCGCGTTCAGCTTCATGAGTGGGCAGGTGCTGCTGCTGTCGGTCATCGGGATCCTCGCGCTCGTGGCGCTCGGCTTCTACCTCTATATCGCGCGCCCGGAGGAGAAGACGATGCTCTTCGGCCTTGGGCTCGTCGCGTCAGGCGCCATCGGGAACATCTGGGACCGGCTCAACTTCGGCTGGGTTCGCGACTTCATCTACTTCGACTTCGACTTGCCCGGCCACACGCTGACGTCGTGGATTCCGAAGCGATACCCCGTCTTCAACGTGGCCGACATCGCCATCCTCGTGGGCGCGGTCCTCATCGTGGTCGCGTCATCGCGTCAGCCGAAGCCAGCGGCGGCGCCGGAGACAAAGGCCGCCTCGTGACTGACTCGATGTCCGGGGCTGCTGCCGGCGATGCCGGCGCGGCGCTCACTGCTCGTCCTGAGTGGTCAGCGATCAGCCCCAGCGCCGGCGTTGCCGGCTTCAGCCGGGGCTGACGCAGGGCTATCAGCGGTCAGAGGTCAGCGGTCAGCTGCGCCAGGACGCGCTCGCCGCGCGAACGGGACGAGCCACCTGGCCGGCCGACCCGCAGAAGCTGACCACTGAAAGCTGAAAGCCCTGTGAGCAGCTCTGCGCGACCCGCCGGCACCGCCGGCAAGATCCGTGGGCGTCGAGTCAGTCTCGAGCGTTCAGCGGTCAGCCATGCAAGGCCAAGGAAGCACCGCGCCGTGCGAGACACGTCGGCCGGCCGACTGGCCGGAGCTGACCGCCGACCGCTGACTGCTCAGGAGCAGCGCTGAGCGCCGCGCCGGACCAGCCGGCGCGGCGCCGACCGCTGATAGCCCAGCGTCAGCTCCGGCTGAAGCCCGCGGCGCCGGCGCTGGGGCTGGACGCGAGGTAGCGCCTCGCCCCCTTCAGGTGACATGAAACGTCGTCAATGGGTAGTAAGATGAAGTCGGTGCAGCTCGCTCAGAGTGCGGCGCTCTCGGCGGAGGTAGGCGGCGTCGCTGGCGCCGCGGACAGGGACGCGCGCAAGTTCAAAGCACGCTCGAAAGCGCGATCGACATGTCCTCCGGTGTGAAGGGCTTAGCGAGCAGGAACCCGGCGCCCGCCGCCGTTGCCTGATCGCGCATCTCCGGAGTGCACTCCGTCGTGATGAAGCCGAATGGGACCTTCGATCCCTTCGCACGTAGCGCTTTCAGGAACTCGAGCCCGTTCATCTCGGGCATGTTCCAGTCCGACAGGACGAGGTCCGGTGAGGACTCTTCCGCGACTGTTAGCGCAACCACGCCATTCTCGGCCTCGAAGACAGTGTGTCCGTCGTGGCCAGCCATGCGTAGGGACCGCTGCACGATACGACGCATCGCGCTCGAGTCATCGACGATGAGAATTCGCATTTCCACTCCTTCAAAGTCCGGCGGGTATCGTACCGCCCTTGTTTCCATACCCAGTCGGCGCCAAGAGTGCACGCCGAGGTGCCGCGTCAGCTCTGTTCGTTCTAGCTAATGCCAGCACAGCGCTCCGGACTGGGAGGCACATCGTGACCAGAGGTGGGGCAGATAAGGGCTTCCCACTAATCGACGACGGAGAGGACGATCAGCCGCCGTCATCAGCCGCCGTCATCAGCCGCCGAAGAGGGGCGCGTCTACCGATGAACCGGGATATGCAACGCTTCGGCGGCCTGCGAGATGCCGCCAGCAACGCCCGCTTCGGTACCCTTCACTACGCTGCCTGCGAGGATGGAGACGGCGCGGTCGAGGGGTCTTCGTCGGGCGACGTACTCAACGCTCCACAGCTCCGCAGTCGAACGGCGCTCGAGGAGGTAGTCGTCGCTCGTCTGCAAGCGGTCGATGAGGCCAAGCTCGACAGCTTGTGAGCCATACCAGTGCTGGCCAGTAGCGACCTGCTCGAGGTCGAGCTTCGGCCGATGGCGACTCACGAAGGACTTGAAGAGCGCGTGGGTGACCTCGAGCTCCTCCTTGAAGTGCTGCCTCCCCGCTTCGGAGTTCTCGCCAAAGACCGTCAGAGTACGCTTGTACTTGCCAGCCGTGTGCTGCTCGAAGTCGACGTCGTGCTTTCGGAGGAAGCGGTGGAAGTTCGGGAGGGCCGCGACGACGCCAATGGAGCCGATGATGGCAAAAGGCGCTGCGATGATCTCGTCAGCGACGACGGCCATCATGTAGCCACCGGACGCCGCGGTTTGATCGACCACCACGGTGAGCCGTAGGCCGCGCGCCTTCACTCGCTCGAGCTGACTGGCCGCGAACCCGTAGGCATGGACGAAGCCGCCTGGGCTGTGCAAACGGACGAGCACTTCATCGCCGGGTCGGCTCACGTCGAAGATGGCCGTGAGCTCTTCGCGTAAGGCGCTCGTCTGCGCAGCGCGAGTGTTCCCTTCGTAGGCGACCACGAACACGCGCGGACGCTTGTCCTCGCGCTTATCGTCCGCTTTCGCCTTGGCGCGGGCGGCCTTGAAAGCGAGCTTGGCTTCTCGCGACGGGAGCAGCTCGCCGTTCATCGAGAGCGCCGTTTGCCGCCAAGCGTCGTTCAAGTTCGTGAGCTTTACGGCACCGCGTGCGTGGCTGCCGCGGCGGAAGGCCCGTGAGATCATGCCGACGACGAGCCCGACAGCGACGACGATGAGGATGCCCTTGGCGGCAAAGAGCCCGAGGCTCGAGAGAAACTCCATTAGGGGCCCTCCTCGGACCGGCAGTGGGGGCCCGGGCATGAGAGGCCCGTCGAGGGCCGAGACTAGCGCAACCGAGACTACTGTCTTCCGGAACTACTGTCTTCCGGAACCACTGACAGGGATTGTCGCCGGGAACTACTGACAGGGATTGTCGCCGGGAACTACTGACAGGGATTGTCGCCGGACGGTGGGTTATAGAGCTCGACGTCTGACGACAGGGTGTTCGAATCCGACGAGACGGCGTTGAGCCCCCCGAGTTGGAGCATCGTGCCGTCCGGGAGGCGGATGGCGCCGTGGCCAAAACGCGCTTCACCGAGATGGGCAGCGGTGGCGTCGGTCGAGATCGTGACGGCGCCTGGATCACCCTGCACGTTCAGGATGGTGACGTCGTCGAGGTAGCAGCCGGAGTTGGCCGCGTCGAGGCGGCACGACTCATCGGGGCTAGCCGGCGTGCCGAGCTGGTTGTAGCCGCCGGCGAAGACGAAGCGACCATTCTGTGTCGGCGTGAGCGTGGCGAAGAGGCGACGGAGGCGCGATGGCGTCGTGATGCCGGCGTCGAGCGCCTGCACGGTGGCGGTAGCCGCTACGGCGTCGAGTGTGACGGCGAAGAGCCGAGCCGGCCCTTGGAACGGCGCGCGCCATTCGGGGACGGCGTCCTCGCCGGACTGCGCGAGCCCGGCCCCGCCGGCGACGATGAGGACGTGAGTGTTACCATCCGAGCGAACAAGCGCCGTGGCGTGGAGCCCAAAGGACTCGAACTCGGCCAGGAGACCCGAGGTCGTAACGGCTGTTGCCTCGAAGGAAGGGCTCAATATCTCGATGAACTTCCCCGCATCGGGGATGGTGTTGCCGCCAATGATGGCGACGCGATCGCCCGGCAACCATGTCGCCGTGTGGCCCATTCGCGGGGTACCGAGCGTCTTGTCTTCGACGATGGTGACGGTGCCGTCGACGAGGCTCTGAGGCGTCCCTGTCGCGTGCTGAATTCGGTTCGACGGAAACCCGCTCGATTGGCGACCGCCGGTGACCACGATCGCAGTGCCGGACGCGTTCCAGGCGACCCCGGCAAGCGGCGTAACGCCGAGTCCGAGCGAGGACGGCGAGACCGTGCGAGTCGTGGTATCGACGACTTCGACCGCGGGGACGGTGTCCGGTGCGATGGCCAGCGGCGGATCCGTCTGCAGCGTCGCTTTGGGGGCGCCACCGAGCACGAGGAAGCGCGCGCCGCCATCGAGTGGGACGAGGTGTGCGCCACCACGCGGCGACGCGAGCCCGGTGGGCCAGGTGTAGAAGAGGCCGCGGTTCGGGAAGTATTCGAGGATCGGTGCGCTTTCGGACGTCGCTTCGACTTCAGGGCCGTCGGCCTTGACAGCATAGCGGTCGAAGCCACCGACGATGAGCGCGCGCCCCTCGGCGGTGATGCCAAGAGCCGGAAATGCACGCGGCCGCTCGAGCTCGGTCGCGAGGTCGGCACCCGGGGCCGAGCCCGAGCTCGTGCAGCTCATGGCATCGCGGCGGGTGAGGTAGAGCATGGGCGAGACCTTGGCGCTGGGGATGACCGAGAACGAATCGACTTTCGCCGTCCACGTCGTGGCCCCGCCTTCACAGGCGAAGATCTCGAGCAAGAGTTCGTCGCCGGGCGGGACCCCACCGACGAGCACCTTCCCGTTGTCGAGGTTCTCCGGCCGGATGGAGGCTCCGAAGGGGGGGCCGTTGGAATAGCCGGAGATCCGGACGAACATGGACTCGACGCCGGATGGGAACTGCCCTGCTCCGAGCGCGGGTGCTTGGCAACCCTCGGCGCTCAATGGCGCAAAGACCAGCTCGAGGCCAGAGCCGTCGTCCGTGAGAGAGGCATCACCTTCGGCGGAGCAGCCGAAGACGCAGAGTGGAGCCAGGGCCATCGCAAGACGTCGCATGGCGAAGAGCTTATCTCAACCGCGGTTTCGTAGGAACTCGGCGACTTCCGAAAACCGGGAATCAAGGTGATCTCGCATTGGCCCTGCGATCCCGCGGGCGTCCATCCCCCCTTCCCCGAAACCCCGCTCTATGCTAGCCCCACGCGCCATGAGCGAGCCAACGACCCTGACCCCGATGATGCAGCAGTGGCACGAGGCCAAGCGGTCCCACCCCGACTGCCTGCTCTTCTTCCGCATGGGCGATTTCTACGAGCTCTTCGACGACGACGCCGTCCGGGCGGCTCGGGCGCTCGAGCTGACGCTGACGTCGCGCGACAAAGACAAGGAGAATGGGCAGCCGATGTGCGGGGTGCCGCATCACGCCGCGCCGGGCTACCTCCAACGGCTCCTCGAGCTCGGGTTCAAGGTCGCTGTATGCGACCAAATCGAGGACCCGAAGCAGGCCAAGGGCATCGTGAAGCGCGCCGTCACGCGCGTGGTCACGCCCGGCACCGTCCTCGAAGACGCAGCGCTCGACCCACGCTCGTCGAACTTCCTCGCGGCGATTTGGCCGGGGCTCGGGGGCTATGGGCTCGTCTACGCGGACATCACGACCGGCGAACACCGCGGTACCGTCTGTCGCGATCTCGCGGCGCTCGCGAGCACCTTGACGCGCATCGAGGCCCGAGAAGCGCTCATCCCGAGCGACGTGGAAGCCAGCGTTTTGACGGTGCTTTCGCGCACCAACGCGGTGCCGACGCCGCTGCCGATCGACGCCTTCGCCCGATCGGCGGAGGGAGCGCCACCGCCAAAGGGCCGCGGCAACGCCCTGCCGGACGAGCTGCGCCGGGCCGAGGCTGCGCTCGCGAGCTACATCCGCATCATACGCCCGCGTGGCGAGGTCGCGTTGAGTGAACTCATCGTCCACGACGACGCGGCACACCTCGTCATCGACGAGACCAGCTTCAAGAACCTCGAGATCGTGAAGACCATCGTCGGCGGTCGGCGCTCGGGCTCTCTGTTCGGGCTCATCGACCGCACTGCCACAGCGATGGGCGCCCGACAGCTCCGGCGCTGGCTCGAGCTGCCGTCGCGCGAGCTCGCGGTGCTCGAGGCGCGGCTCGACGCGGTCGCTGAGCTCGCTCGAGACGGCGCCTTCCGGGTCGACGTGCACGAGCACCTCGGGCGTATGTTCGACCTCGAACGCCTCGCCGGTCGACTCGTCGCGAGTGTGGCGTCCCCCAAGGATCTCGCAGCACTACGCCGCTCCATCGCCCAACTCGCGCCGCTGCGGGCCCGCATCGTCTCAGCAGCATCGTTTCGATTGCGCGACCTCGGCGAGCAGGTCGATGCGCTCGACGACGTCCTCGCCGACCTCACGGACACCCTCGCCGACGACCCCGCCGCGAGCGCAGACGAGGGTCGCGTCATCCGCGAAGGCTTCGACGCCGAGGTCGAGGAGCTCACGAACCTCGCGCGAGAAGGAAAAGACTGGATCGCCGAGTACCAGGCCCGTGAGCGAGCACGCTCTGGCATCAGCTCGCTGAAGGTGAGCTACAACCGTGTCTTCGGCTATTACATCGAGGTCAGCCGCACCAACCTCGACCTCGTGCCCAAGGACTACATCCGAAAGCAGACGGTCTCGACCGGCGAGCGGTACTACACGCTCGAGCTAAAGGAGTACGAGACGAAGGTCCTCACCGCCGAAGACCAGCGAATCGCCCGGGAGACCAAGGTCTTCGACGCCCTCCGAAGCCGACTTCGGGAGCGCTCGAGCCGCATCCTCCGCACGGCGAGCCGCGTCGCTGATATCGATGTGCTCACGGGCCTCGCCGTACTTGCCCACGAGAAGGGCTACGTTCGCCCTGCCCTCTTCGATGACGGGCGGCTCATCCTGCGCGGCTCACGACACCCAGTCGTCGAAGCGGTCTTGCCTGCGGGAGAGTTTGTGCCTAACGACATCGATCTCCACGCTGAGACCCGCCGCGTCGTGCTCATCACGGGGCCGAACATGGCCGGCAAGTCCACGATCATGCGGCAGGTCGCGCTCACGGTCCTTCTCGCGCAGATTGGCAGCTTCGTCCCTGCCGTCTCGGCTGAGATCGGTCTTTGCGACCGCATCTTCACGCGCGTAGGCGCCTCCGACGACCTGTCACGCGGGCAATCGACCTTCATGGTCGAGATGAGCGAGACGTCGGCCATCCTAAGGCAAGCGACGGAGCGCTCCCTCGTCGTCCTCGACGAGATCGGCCGCGGCACCAGCACCTTCGACGGCCTCTCGATCGCGTGGGCCGTCGCTGAACACCTGAACGATGTCATCAAGGCTCGCACCCTGTTCGCGACGCACTACCACGAGCTCACCGAGCTCGCGCGCGCCCGCGAGACCGTCAAGAATGTCCACGTGGCGGTCCGCGAGTGGAATGACCAGATCGTGTTCCTACGCCAACTCCGCGAAGGCGCCACCAACCGCTCCTACGGCATTCAGGTCGGCCGCCTCGCCGGTTTGCCCGAAGCGGTCGTCGCCCGTGCCCGGGAAGTGCTCGCGCGGCTCGAAGAGACCGACGTCAAAGAACATTCCGTCGCTTCAGCCCCGTCGCTTGCGGGCAAACCGGAACAGCTCGGCCTCTTCGGAGGGCCGCAGAAGGCAGCCGCACCCGCGTCCGGCCCGAGCGAGGTCGAAGTTCAGGTCGCCCGCTTCGACCTGAACCGCTCCACGCCGCTCGAAGCCATGCGGCTCATCGAACGCCTTCAGAAGAAGCTGGCCGCTCGGACTTCGTGAGGAAGACCTCGAGCGTGGCGAGATCGGCGTGCAGCGCCGCCATCCGGTCCTCACCACAGCAGGCTCCTAGGTCGTCGACGAGCTGCGACACGGCCTGCTTGGTGATGCCAAGCCGCTTCGCCAAGGACCGCACTACAGTGAAGCGAAGCTAGTGAAGCGAAGCTAGTGAGGCGAAGCTTGACGGCAGTCCTCGCTTCCGACTTCGACCGTCTCGTCGGGGCCCACGGCGAGACCGTCCCCACCGGCGCCCGAGACGCACTCCGGCACGGGCTCGGCTTCCTCCTCGATGATTGACTCTCGAACACGGTCGTAACCTGCGACTGAGAGGGTCAGACAAAACTCCGATTGGCGTCCACCGGCAATTTTCGAGCATCGAGTTGCTCTCGCTC
>CANMLD010000206.1 GCA_947498315.1 Pseudomonadota bacterium
GGTCGCCGCCGTCCCGAAGAAGCTCGACGCCGCCTGGAGCGCCCTCGCACAGGGCCTCACGGCCGCCTCGACGGGCGACGTCGCTCTCACCGGTACGGATCCCTTCCAGGGGCCCCTCATCGCTCGCCGCACCGCGACGATGATCCTGATCGTCGCCGGACACGCCGAAGCCAGCGCCGCGACGGCAGCACTCGACGCGGCGGTCGCTCGAGTGAATGGCGCTAGTCCCTGACGGCTCCGCTGTGCTGCACCAAGCCGCTCGAAACCCAGCCATTCGGGCCAGATCAGCGGACTGGAGAACGCCGCCTAGTCCGGTGACATCGCCACTAGTTTTGACTTGCCGGGGGTGCGGACGCTATACCCACCGGCCTCGAGGACTTGGCGCCGAGGATGCCTGCCTCGAAAATATGGACTAACGCGTTCGATGCCTCGGACCGATTAGGCCAAATGGCCTGGGGACTCCCCCTAGCCACGTTAGGTGCCAGATCGGTCCGGGCGTGATGGCCACGGACACCGAGAGCCTAGAGGAAAGCAACATGGAGCGGCACGCGACTCGATTCTGGATGGCGACTCTGCTGATGACGTCGCTCGCCGGCGCGGGTATCGCCCAGACGCCGCCACCGGTCGAACCACCGGTCACGACGCCCAAGGCCACCCCGGCCAGCGACACTGGTGGTTACGACATCAAGCTCCGTGAGCTCGAAGAGCGGGTCGTCGACCTGAAGGAGAAGGTCTTCAAGTCGAAGACCCGCCTGATGCTGCTCCGTGAGCAGCTGCTCCACAACGCCATCGCAGAAGCCGGCGCCGTCATCATCCACGAGAACGACATGGGCGTGTCGTTTACCCTCGAGCAGGTCCTCTACACGCTCGATGGCGATCGGATCTTCTTTCAAGACAACCGCGACGGCAGCCTCGACGACCAGAAGTCCATCCCCATCTTCAACGGCATCCTGCCCTCGGGTGACCATATCCTCGGTGTCGAGATGACCTTCCGCGGCGACGGGACGCTGTTCTCGTACATCGACGGCTATCAGTTCAAGGTGCGCTCGACCCACAGCTTTGTGGCCGCTAAGGGGCGCATCCTTCGAATTCGAGCCATCGGGTTCGAGCGTGGCGGCATGACGACTCGTCTGGACCAGAAGCCGTTCGTTCGCTTCGAGACGCAGGTCTACAAGTACAGCCGCGAGAACCAACGCAAGGCGAGCAGTGGCAGCCTCAGTGACGCCGAAGAAGATGACGGCAGCCTGTCGGTGGAGGACTAGGTTCTGCGCCCTTCACTAGCCACGTTGATGTTCGGCCCCCGTGGGTCCAACTCAAAACAAGCGCTTAGCCGCGCGTCGGCGCTGCGGCGCATCCTCGCGGTCGCGTCGAGACGCGTCGTTGCACCGCTGCTCGTCATTCCCAGCCTGGCTCTTGCGGCGCCTCCCGAGCGGCTCGATCTCGACGGCGCATCGAACGCGCTCGCGAAAGTCGAAGCGCGCGTTCAGCAGCTCGAGCGGGAGGCCTCGAACCCCGTCGCAGAGAGCACCTACTACCCGATCGAGAAGCGGCTGATCGACGCGCAGATCTACTTCGACCTCGAGAACTACCCGAAGGCGGCAGTGCTCCTCATCGACGCGACGATGAACCGCGCTTTCCCCGCGCACCCCGAACGGATGGAGGTGCTCTACCAGCTCGGCTTCAGCCTTCTGCAGTTGCGAAACTTCGACGGTGCCCGCGAGGCTCTCGAGCAAGTGGCCGCTGCCGGACCCGGGACCGCAGGCCAATTCTATGACAAAGCCCTCCGCTACCTCATCGAGATCGGGCTGAGCACCCGCTCGGGCGCTGGCATCGAGGCGGCCGTGCAGAAGGTCTCGCAAGTAGCCGTGCGTGGGCCCGAGACTCAGTACGCCTACGGCAAGGGGCTCATCCGTCTCGGGCGCTTCGCCGAGGCGTCCTCTGCACTCGAGCTCATCCCGGCGGGGACGGAGGCTTATGCGCCTTCGCAGTTCTACGTCGGCGTCGCTCTCACGGAGCAGGACCAGTTCAAAGACGCCGTCACAGCGTTCCAACGCGTGCTAAAGTCCGCTACGGAAGCGTCGTCCGGTTCTCGCCCGAACAAGGATCTCGTCGAGATGACGCGCATGTCTCTGGCGCGGCTCTACCTCGAGATTGAGGAGTTCGACTCCGCTCTCGAGCAGTACTCGGAGATCGAGCGGGGCTCACCCTTCTTCTTCCGTGCGCTCTACGAGATGTGCTGGACCTACGTGAACGCAGAGAAGTACGAGCGAGCGCTCAACGCACTCGAGCTGCTCCTGCTCACCGCTGAAGAGGACGGCGCCATCACGGATGCGCAGATCCTGCGTGGGCGTCTCAACATTCAACTGGAACGCGGCGATGCAGCGCAAGAGGCGTACGGCGAGGTGCTCGAGCGCTTCCGGCCGATCCGCTCTGAGCTCGACGTGTTCTCGAGGGACAAGGACGCTCTAAAGACCTACTTCCGTTGGCTCACGGTGCGCAACGGCGACGCGTTCTCCACTACCGCGGTGCTGTCGGACCGCGCGAAGGCATGGGTCGAAAACGATCCGCAGCTGAAGATCCTAGTCGGTCTCTTCGACGACATGAATCAGCAGCGCGTAGAAGTCAGCGAAGCGAACAAGCTGGTCCGCGAGATCGACGAAGCGCTCTCATCAGAGAGCCGCCTCGAGAGCTTCCCAAACCTCAGCGCCGCTTGGACGCGAGTTCTCCTGGCCAAAAACGAGCTCATGGACGTGAGCTCGGCAGCGGTGGAGGCGAAGGAGAGGCTTGCCCTTCAAAGCCTCGACGGGAGCGTTCGGGACGCCCTACTCCGCCTCATCGAGCAGCGTAGCGCGGCTGAGTCAGCGCTCTCGAGCGCACCTCGACGCGTCGTCGAATTCGAGCGTCGCGTAGGCGTCCTACGGGACAACGTCTCTGATTTGAAGCGGGAGGCTTACAAGAGCGAACGTCGGCTCGACGACATCGGCACTGAGCTCCGCGCCATCGAGAGTTGGCTCTCGGAGCGACGCTTCGCAGACGGAGGTGACCTCTCGAGCGCGGAGTTGGCCGCCATCGAGACCGTGCTGAACGAACGCAAGCAGGTCTTCACCCGCCTCTCAGGGCGTCAATCCGACATAGCGAACGTGCTCGGCAGACGCAGCGTGATGATTGGAGCCGGCGATGCGAGCCAGCAAAGCGACGAGCGCAACCGTAAGGCCGTACTCGACGTTCACGCGGAGATTGAGCGCCTTGCCGACACGAGCGCACGAGGCAAGCCAGGCTTCGATGGGGCCACGAACCTGCGGCGTCGTTCGATGGCAGCGCTAGCGCGGCTCGAACAGTTGCAGACCGCCATCGAAAACGCGGCTCGGCGGAAGGCCGAAGAGTTCCGAGGCGAAGTGGAGGCCGAGCGAAAGCTCCTCGAGGGCTACGAAAGGCAAGTCGCCGCGTTCGGACGCGACTCGGACCGCATGTCCCGCGACGTGGGTGCGCCGCTCTTCCGCGACGCGATGCGCCGGCTCGACGACTATGTCCTCGAAGCGGACGTGGGCGTCATCGACGTGGCCTACCGCCGAAAGCAGACCGAGACGGAACGTATCTCCGACCTCCAACGCGAGCGCGAGGAGATGCTGAGGCGCCTCGAGGATTCCGTCGAGGCGATGAACAAACCATGATGAGGTCCTTCCGACTGGGTCTTCGTGCCGCCCGGCTCCGCTTCGGCGCAGCCGCCACCATGGCCGTGAGCTTGTCGCCTCAGGCCGTCGCCGAGGAGACCAAGACGGCTCGCGTCGCCCCGATCGAAGCGCTCTCGCCTGCCCAGCAGGAGAAGGAGCTACTCGAGTTCGAAGCGTCGACGAAGCGCCTCGAAGCGATCGGCGAGGGTTACCACTACGAGCTGCGGGCCTCGGGTCAGGCGGCCGTGCGTTCACGTCAGCGCCAACTCGACTCCGCCTACAGGCGGCAGATCGACGACATCGAGACGCTCGAGCACGAGTACCGGCTCGAAGCCGTCGCGATGCTCGAGAAGTTCGTGCGCCAGTACCCGAACCACCCTGAGCACACACCGGACACGATGTACCGACTCGCGGATCTGCTCTTCGAGCGGTCTCAAGTGGATGGCTTCTCTCTTCGGGAGCAGTACGACCGCAACATGGCGCTTTGGCGTCGCGGCAAGATCCCGGCCGAACCCGAGTCGCCGACCGAGGACTACTCGGAGTCGGTGAAGCTCTATGACGAGATCCTACGCCGCTTCAAAGACTTCCGCCTCATGGATGTCGTGCTCTACAAGCAAGCCTACCTGCTCAATCGCGAGGGCAAAGAGCGGGAGGCGCGCGACGCATGGGAGAAGCTCGCAACGACCTTTGGCGACAAGAGTCAGTTCACGGCTGAATCATGGCTGCGGGTGGGCGAATACCACTTTGACAATCAGGAGTGGCGCCTCGCTGAGCGGGCCTACACGGAAGCGTCCAAGTATCCGGATGCAAGGAACTATCCGATGGTGCTGTACAAGCTCGCTTGGACACACTTCATGGGCTACGACTACGACCGCGCCATCAGTGGCTTCAAGAACCTCATTTCACGATACGACGTGGACGCGAGTCAGGGTAAGCGCTCGGTGCTTGGAGAGGCGCTCCGGGAAGAGGCCATTCAATACCTCGCACGTTCACTCGCCGAAGAGGACTGGAACGGCGACAACGAACCCGACGCAGACGCTGGCGTGAAGCGCGCGCTGCGGTACTTGGGCGACAAGACGCCTGCCGAAAACGCCATCCTCGAAGAGTACGCGAAGAGCCTCGGCGAGCTATTTCAGACCAAGTACTTCCTCCAATCAGCCGAGGTCTATCGTGCGCTCATCGAGCGCGATCCCAACTCGGCCAAGAACCCGGACTTCCAAGAGAAAGTCATCGAGGCCTACTACCAGGCCAACGATCTCGACGGGCTTCGCCGCGAACGCGAACGCTATGTAGCCGAGTTTGGACGCGGCTCCACGTGGGCAACCGCCAACAACGCCAACGGCGGCGTTCGGGCGCGGGTCGACCGCACCGTCGAGACGATCCTGCGGCAGGCCGGGACCATCGACCACGCTCGTGCGCAGGAGCTGAAGGCCTCGGGCTCTGAACGTGAAGCAGCATCGGCTTACATGAAAGCTGCAGAGTCGTACAAGGCGTACATCGCTGAGTACGGTAATCGGCGTGAGGCCTACGAGATCCGCTTCCTGCTTGCGGAGGCGCTGTACTACGGCGGTCAGTACCCCCCGGCGTCAGAAGCCTATGGCGTGGTTCGCGACTTCAAGAAGCAGACTCAGTACCGGGACCGCTCAGCGTACTCGGCAGTCGCAGCGTTCGAGCAGCACATCTCGGAGCTCGTCGCCGGCAAAAAAGTCGACGGTCGAGTGGAGGCTCGTGAAGCCGTCGACTATGCGCCGCCGGAAGAGCGCACCTCCGACATCCTGCGCATGCAGCCTGAGCCCGTGCCCGAGGTAGCGCTCGAGTGGGTAAAGCAGTCAGACGCCTACCTCGCTCTCAATCTCGCCGCGAAGGACACCCCGGACTTCCCGGTCACACTCGAGTATCGAACCGGCCTCCTCTTCTACAACTTCAAGAACTTCGACGAAGCTCGGAAGCGCTTCGAGTCTGTCGTCAAGAAGCACCCGCTGAAGCGTGAAGCCGCGTTTGCGGCCTTCAACATCATCAACAGTTACCGCGCTGAAAACGACTGGCCGAACGTCGAGGCGTGGTCTGACCGCATCGCGAAGGACGGCATCGGGCGTCCTGAAGACGTCGCTGCGGTCAAAAAGCAGGTCGCGGGCTTCAAGCTCGGACAGAAGTTCGACAGAGCCCTGCTGCTCTTCGAGGAGCAGAAGTTCGTCGAAGCCGCGGAAGAGTTCGAGCGCGTCGTGAACGAAGATCCGGCGAGCAAGTTCATGGACAAGGCGCTCTACAACGCCGCGCTCGCCTACCAGAACGCCAAGCGGTGGAACTCGGCCGCACGCGTGTTCGAGCGGATCGCGACGGAGCCGCACTTCGCCGGCAGTCAGTACCGCGAAGACTCGCTCTTCTACATGGCGGAGAACAACCGGAAGTTCTTCGCATTCGACCGTTCGGTCGGCCTCTATGCGGCCCTCGCGAGCTCGTTCCCGAAGAGCGAGCGAGCGCCGTATGCACTCTTCCAAGCGGCGCGTCTGCTGGAGATGCAGGGGAGCTTCAAAGAAGCCGCAGGCATGTACCGAAAGTACATTACCGACTTCAGCACGCGCGACGACGCTGCTCAGGCGCTCTACAACGTGGGCCGCATCTTCGAGAGGACCGGTGACAAAGGCGGTGAGATCGCGACCTGGCGCGAGTTCATCACGCGTTACAACGCCACGCCTGGCGCTGACGGAAAGATCGTCGAGGCGACGCTCCGCCTCGGCGACATCTACAAAGCCAAGGACGACTGGAAAGACGCTGAACGCTACTACCAGCAGACCATCGACGAAGCGACGAGGCGGAAGATCCCGGAAGGGAGCGCAGCCGTTGCCGCTCCGGCCAAGGCGCGCTTCGAGCTCATCGAAAGCGAGTTCCGTCGTTACGAGCGCATGAAGCTGTCGGGCTCGACGGCCAATCAAGGGAAGATTCTTGCTGTCAAGCGCCAGATGCTGAACGAGCTCGAAGCAAAATACGTCGCGGTCTTCCAGTACAAGGCCTTCGATTGGACCGTCGCGAGCTTCGTTCGGATCGGCTACCTGTACCAACTCTTCGCGCAAATGCTCTACGACGCGCCTGACCCGCCAGGCCTATCCGACGAGGACATGGACCTCTTCCGGACGCAGATCGAAGAACAGGCGATGAAATGGGAGAACATCGCGATCGAGCGGTATGCGGTCGCTGTAGCGAAGGCTCGTGAGCTGAAGATCGTCAATGAATGGTCGCAGCGCGCACTGAAGGAGCTGAACACCTACAAGCCGGCGGAGTATCCACTCTTCAAGACGGAAAAGCGTCAGTACGAGTTCTCGACGGACGTCCCAGCAGTACTCGAACCTGCGCCGCTAGAGCCGGTCGAGCCGATGAGCACCGAGCCGGAGCCCATTCGGGTCGAAGCGCCGTCGCTCAATGAGCCGGGCGCCGGGCAGCCAAGCACACTGCCAGGTGAGCCAGAAGCCGTGCCAGAAGCCGTGCCAGAAGCCGTGCCAGAAGCCGTGCCCGAGCCGGTCCCCGAGCCATCCCCCGAACCGGAGCCGCAGCCATGACGCACCGCTTCATCGCCGCCAGCTTCATCCCCGCTCGAGTCATCACTGCTCGAGTCATCACTGCTCGAGTCATCACTGCTCGAGTCATCACTGCTCGAGTCATCACTGCTCGAGTCATCACTGCTCGACTCATGACCGCTCGACTCATGACCGCTCGACTCATGACCGCTCGACTCATGACCGCTCGACTCATGACCGCTCGAGTCATCCCCGCTCGAGTCATGACCGCTCGACTCATGACCGCTCGAGTCATCCCCGCTCGAGTCAACATCGCTCGACTCATCATCGGGGCGACTGCTCTCGCCCTGCTGCTCGCGGGCTGCGGCACGGGTTCGGTGCCGGTGCGCGAGAAGATGCCTCCGAATTCGGCGGCCACCGCGCCGCCCATCGAGCCGGTCAAGGGCGCCAACCGCGACGAGGCGCTGGCTGCAGTGCGGGCTCACGACTTTGACGGCGGCGTCGCGAAGCTCGCCGGCGTGGTGAAGGACAACCCGAGCGATATCGAGGCGGCATCGACCCTCGTGGGAGCGCTGCTCCGCCTGGGCCGGCGTGACGAAGCCCTCGCCGCGTCCCTCTCCGCTCTCGAGCAGTCGGCCGAGGGTCCAGAAGGCCTACGCCTGAGGGCGCGAACGCTTCTGCACGCAGGGCAACCCGGCGACGCCCGCGACCTGCTCGAGCGCTGGGTCGAGGGCCACCCTGACGATCTGGAGATGAAGAACCTGCTCGTCGAGACGTGGGTCGCTCTCGGTCTGCACCAGCGCGCGATCGCCGAGGCCGCCGAGGTTCTGAAGGTCGACGAAGTGAACCGCGGTGCGATGCGGAACATCGCCCGAGCGTACGTGACCTCCGATCGCATCGACCTAGCCCTCTTCGTGGTCTCGCAAGGGCTCGAAGCGGGCCCAGACGCCACCATGTCCTTTCTGCGAGGCCAAATTTACATCAAGCGCAAGGACTGGCAGCGCGCCGTCGCCGCCCTCCGAGAGGCCGCCGACGCATCGCCTGACTTTCCGGAAGTACTGAACAATCTGGGCGTCGTCTATCAGGAGGTCGGCGACTACCCAGCCGCCGTCGCCTCGCTCGAGAAGGCCGTCGAAGTGGCTCCGGGGTTCCGCGCGGCGCTGCTGAACCTCGGCAACGCGTACCGCGGACTGAAGCAAGCCGACAAGGCCCGCGACGCGTACGAGCGGGCCCTCGCTCTCGACGACCAGTTCGCCGATGCGCTCTTCAATCTCGGGATCCTCTACTTCGAGACCCAGATGGACGGCATGACGGACGAGGAGCGCCTCGAGAAGGCGATCCGGCATTTCAACGACTACAAGAATGCCGCTGGCCCGCGCGCCCCTAAGGACGATCCCGTCGATGAGTACATCACCGAAGCGAAGCGAATCATCGACGAACAGCGGAGGGCGAAGGAAGAGGAGCTGAAGAACCCCGAGGAACCGGAAGGCGGTGGAGACGAGGGTGGGACTGACGAGGGTGGGACTGACGAGGGTGGCACAGAAGGAGAAGACGCAACGGACCCGGAAGCTGAAGCCACCGGCGAAGGCGAAGGCGAAGGCGACGACGCCGCGCCGGTCCCAGAGCCCGCGCCGGTCCCAGAGCCCGCGCCGGTCCCAGAGCCCGCGCCGGCCCCAGAGCCCGCGCCGGTCCCAGAGCCCGCGCCGGTCCCAGAGCCCGCGCCGGTCCCAGGGCCCGCGCCGGTCCCAGAGCCCGCGCCGGTCCCAGAGCCCGAGCCGGTCCCAGAGCCCGAGCCGGTCCCAGAGCCCGCGCCGGTCCCAGAGCCCG
>CANMLD010000207.1 GCA_947498315.1 Pseudomonadota bacterium
TCACCGCTGTCCTGGGCGCACTAATCGCCTGTTCTGGTGGTGAGCACGACATCGTGACGCCCCACGCCGACGTCCCGGACGTCGGCCCAGGCGAGCCCGACGTGGCCATCTCCGATGTTGACGGCGACCTGATGATTCAGCCAGACGGCACTGACGCCCAAGACTCGGATTCTATGGGCCCCGCCTGCGAACCGCTCTCAGGAGCCGCCGCCTGGTCGGTTCTGGCCGTCTGCCGCGAACCCGGCGAGCTGCTCGCCGTCGGGGGGACGAGCTGGCACGACGTGTGGGTGGTTGGCGCCGGTGGCACCATCCTCCATTTCGACGGGTGCGCGTGGGCACCTGTGCCATCTGGGACGTCCGAAGAGCTGTGGTGGGTTCACGCTTTTGAGGGAGGTAACGCCGTGGTCTCCGGCGCTGCTGGCACGCTCCTGAAGGTCGATCTCACTGGTGCGCCCGTCGCCTTCGAGACGGGCACGTCATCCGTTCTCTTCGGCGTTTGGGGTTCCAGCCCGGATGACCTTTGGTCCGTCGGCTTCGAGCCCCTCGGCGGCGGGGCGGTCATCCTCCACGTGCGCGACGGTCAGGTCGCCACCGTGCCTGTGCCCGTCCCTGATGGCGCGACCATCGCGGCGCCTTTCAAGGTGTCCGGGAGCGGGTCGGGTGACGTCTGGATCGTCGGCCGCGACGACCTCGTCCTCCACTATGACGGCGAGGGGCTCAAGTCCAAGCCCACCGGAGCGGGCTCGGACGGCGATTGGGTGACGGTCGCGATGTCCGGCGGCCGCCCCCTCCTCGTGGGCGGCGCTTCGAACGCCCGCGTCGCAGAGCGCTCAGCCGACGGCACGAACTGGCAGGTCACGGCACCCGAGCTCGTGCCTGCTCTGCAGGGGGTGTGCGTCTCACCGGATGGCCGTCGTTGGGCGACCGGAGTGGCGGCGACCATCTTGAAGGACGCGCCCGAAGGGCAGTGGGCCTTCGACGAAGACGCGCCGCTCGACCTATTCAGCCCCTTTGACCCACCGGTCGCCGGATGTGCCCAGCCCACACCCGACTACCACGCCTGTTGGGTCGACGACCGCGGTGGCCTCTACGTCGTCGGAGGCAACTTCTTGACCCTTCGAGAAGGCGCGCTTCTCTTCCGCGGCCCGCCCGGCATGCCACTCCTCCCATGATGACGGCACGTCAGTGAACTCAAAGTCCCCTACGACATCCCGCCCCGGCGATGCGCCGCTCGCGTCCGAGGTAGTGCCGCACCCCTTAGTCGACGATGTAGTCGACGATCTAGCCCACGATCTAGCCCACGATCGCGCGCTGCGTCAGCAAGAGGCGATCGCGTTCGTCCTCGAGGTCGGCTCCGCGCTGCATCGGGTTGGGACGCCAGCGCATCGCCTCGAGACGGCGATGTGCCGGATTTCAGACCTTCTCGGACTCAAGGCGCAATTCTTCAGTACCCCCACCGCCATCTTCGCCGGCTTCGGCGACGTGTCTCGCCAGCAGACGTCACTAGTGCGCCTCGAACCGGGTATCGTGAACCTGGGCCGGCTCGCACGGGTCGACGAGATCGTCAACGCGGTCATCGACCGCTCGGTGTCGCTGGGGACCGGTGCCGCCGCGATCCGAGGCGTCATGGCGGCCCCGGGTTCCGTTCACCCTGTTGTCGTCTTCTGCATGCATGTCGTTGCGGCAGGTGTCGCCGCCCGCTTCTTCGGTGGCGGCTATCTGGAGATGGCGCTCGGCTCCGGGATCGGCGTCCTGGTGGGTATCCTCGACCGGCTCATGAACCGGGAAGTGCAGCAACCACCGCCGGGCTCCACCTCCATCTCTGCCGTCGCGCACCTCGAACGTACGCTCGTCGCCGCGGCGCCGGTCTTCGTGCCTCTCGCCGCCGCGGTCGTGGCGGCGTCGGCCGCACTTTGCGCCCACTGGCTCCCGGGCGTATCGCCAACGGTCCTGCTCCTCGCGGGTGTACTCCCGCTCTTGCCCGGCCTCACCCTGACTACGGGCATGAATGAGCTATCGACGCGTCACCTCACGTCCGGCACCGCTCGGCTCACGGCGGCAGGGCTCACGTTCATCCAGCTCGCCTTTGGGGTCGCGATCGGAGGGCGGGTCGGCGACGCGTTCCCACCGCTCGGGCCACCCGTCGAGGTCGTCGTCTCCGAGTGGCTCGACCTCGCCGCCATCGTCGTAGGGAGCACCGCCTATGCGACGATCTTCTCAGCGATGTTACGCGATTACGCCTGGATCGTCGCGAGCGGCGCCATTGCCTATCTCGGCGCCCGATTCGGTTCGTCCGAGCTCGGCCCGGAACTCGGAGCCTTCGTTGGCTCTTTCGCCGTCGGCGTCTTCGCCAACCTCTACTCCCGGTGGCGCTCCCGGCCTGCGACGGTACTCATCGTCCCCGGGATCCTCCTGCTGGTGCCGGGCAGTGTTGGTTTCAAGGGCGTAAGCTCACTGCTCGCCCGTGATGCGGCTGCAGGTGTGAACCTCGCGTTCTCGGCGGTGTTCATCGCCATCTCGATCGTCGCCGGCCTGATGTTGTCGAACGCGGTGGTCCCTTCGAAGAAGGTGCTCTGAGCTAGTCGGCTCGAGAGACCAGGTTGAGATGCCCAGCGAGTACAAGGCGTTCACGGGCGGCCTCGCGGCCGTGTGAAGCGACCGTGTGAAGCACGGGCAAGACCCCGCCGCGTCCACCGACGCAAGGCGGCCGGCGATCTACCCCGGTCGTCACTTGCCGTAAGTGTCGTCACACGTCGCTATTGGCGACACGATCTCCGCGACGTCCCCCTCGATCAGTGAGCTCAGGAAACTCCCGACCTGGCTATGAAGCCCGCAGATTGGCGACGCCTCCGGGATCTCCGTCGCGAGCATCTTCAGTGGCGGGTAAGGGTGCTCGAAGCGTTGGGCGCAGAGCGCCGTCAGCACTTGCGCGTGACAAGCGTGGTGCTGCCAGAAGATGCCCGCGGTGGTGGTCTTTCCCTTGAACGTGACGTTGTTCGAGACCACGTCTGTCCAGACGGTCGCCGCAAGCAGATCGGCGCCAGGCACCTCAGCGCCGATGGTCCACGGCTCGCCGGCTGTGAAGGTCGGCAGGCCGATCGCGTTCGCGAAGGTGAGCTGCGCCATGTTGAAAAGTGTCTCGTCCCACGTATTTCCAGAGTGGACAATAGCCGGCAGCGGGCCGTCGGAAGGACGATGGCGCAAGATGTAAGGCGCGAACGAGTGTGAATCGCCTCGCTCGGCGAGCCAAGCGAGGATGCCGATCGGCAGGTCCACGAGCGAGTTGCCCTGGAGTTCTTGTTCCGTCGTCACGAGCCCAAGGGCATACTTGATGATGGTACCGGCCTGAAACGCATTGGAGGGCCCCATGGGCATGTTCACGTTCAGGATGTAGCTCGAACCGACACTGCCGACGATGCCGCGGAAGTCGTCCGAGAGTGCGAGGAGCGCGGTACTGTACGAGGTGCCGAACGAGAGGCTCTGGTGGAAGATCCGGGTGTCGTCGAAGGCGAGTCCCGGCACGAGACCGCTCCAGTCGCCCTCCTTCACGTAACGCAGCAAGGTGTAGTTTTCAGCCACGATGCTGAGCGTGTTGGCCTCGATGAGGTCGGGCTTGAGCGACGATGAGAGCGCGTAGAGTTGGCCAACTGACGCGGCGGCTGAGCCCGGGTCACCCACGAAGTCCGGGCTGTAGTCGGCGTCGCCTTCAGTCTTACCCGTGTAGATGTTCACGATGTCGGCCTCGCTCGGCGCGATCTGGCCGTCCTTGACGACCGTCACGCGGCGACCACCGTGGTAGATCATGTCGATGACGATGGTCGCTACGTTCGTTTGGCAGTTCGCGGTCGCGAATGGCGTCGCGTCGGCTCGAATGGCGCCGCCGCCGTGCTGCACGATGGCGACGGGCATCTTCCCGAGGGTGTCATCTGTCCCCGTGCAGAGAAAGAGCGTAAACGGCACGACCGTCTCTGCGGTCGCGACGGCTTTTCCACCTGCAATCTTGAGCGGCTCGTTCAGGATGGTCGCGCCGTCGACTCGTGAGTTGAACGAGGGCATCACGAAGCTGCCGTTGACCACCCGGTCGACGCGGCCGTGAAAGGTCCCGCCTTCGTAGGGTTTGCCATCGCCCGCGAGCACGCCTGCCCGCTCGCGATTGCCTTCCCACATGCCGGGGTTCAGCTCGTGGGGCGCCATTGGGGTGCCGAAGTACTCTGCGAGGTCTTCACCCACGACGAGGCCACCATCTACCCAGGCGTCGGCAGTCGCGTCGTAGCGGACACGCGCCGTGGGCGCCTCCAGCGTGAAGTCGTCCACGCCCGCGAGCACGGCCTGCGCGACATCGAGGACGGGTTCAGTCGTGAAGACGGTCGCCGCGACGACCTCGCCGACGGCGACGGACTCCGTCGCCATCCACGCGCGAAGGGGCGCGAACGCCGCGCGTGCCGCGGTGACGTCGCCGTCGCCGCCGGTGTCGGTCTCCGAGAGCGTGCGAAGGAGCGACGGATCGGCTTCGAAGGCCTCGCCCTCGCTGTCCTTGCCACCGGCACGGACGATGACCGCGACGGTGCTCTCGGCCATGAGGTAGTCGCCCCACGCGGGGAACACACCGAGGGCGCCCGCTGGTGCCGACCAGAAGATCTGCGGCTTCACGGTGCGGCCCTTCTCAGGGCCATCGAGGACCACGATCTCGACCTTATCTGCGAAGCTGGCGAGGTCCGCCGCGCTGCCCGATGAGGCGAACAACCAGATCGGCATGCCCGAGCCAAAGCCCTTGCGTAGGTCGATCTGAGCGTCCCAGGAGGTCAGAATCTCAGGCTTGGCGAGTGTGCTCAGGATCGGGTCCGACGCGAGAGGCGCTACATCGAGGGTGCCGTCAGCGGCCACGTATAGGTCGTTCGGAAACGGCGCGAGCGACACGGTCTGCGCCGGATCGGTCCCGAAGACGAACGTCGGTGTGGTGGGCTCGACCGTCATATCGCCGTCAGTGACATCTCCATCGGTCACGCCCCCATCGGTCCCATCCGTCGAATCGCCGTCGTTGCCGGTCGCGTCGGAGTCCGTGCTGTCCGAGCCTGCAGAGTCACCCTCCACGGCCCCGTCGGCAGACGTGTCGGTCGTCAGGGCGTTACTGCTCTCGTCGGAGCTGCACGCGCTGATGGGGATGACGAGAGAGAGGACCTTGAGCCAGTGTCGTTTCATGATGTGCTCCGAGCTCAGGCAATGGAGGTGGGCTTGCTAGTGGGGGACGACCCCCGGACGCCCAAGTCCATGGCTGCCTGGTCGCGGAGTATCCACCCCGAGTGCGCTTCCGCAAGCGCCATCGCCAATCCACCGCGGCCGTGACGCTTGACCCCAAGGAGAATCCTCGGCAGCGTGCGCCAACTTTCCTGCGCCCTCATATCCGGCGCCCTCATATCCGGCGCAGCAAAGGGCGAGGTTGGCGCATCTGGCGGGAGGCGCTCGGCGGCGGATTCAGCCTGCCTAGCCGCGCCCACTACCCCGACCGCCTCCAAGGGAGACCGATCGACCATGAGCACGCAAGCCAACATCACCGTCGGTTCGAACGCCCCCGACTTCACTGCCGCCACCGACGGCGGTGGCTCGCTCACTCTCAGCAGTCTTCGCGGAAAGCGAGTGATTCTCTACTTCTATCCCAAGGACGACACGCCAGGCTGCACGACTGAAGCCTGCGGCTTCCGTGACGCCTTCCCTCGCTTCGAGGGCCTCGACGCGGTCATCCTCGGCGTCTCCAAAGACAGCCCGAAGCGCCATGACGGCTTCAAGAAGAAGTACGGCCTCCCCTTCACCCTCGTCTCGGACGAGTCCGGCGCTATTTGCGAAGCCTACGGCGTGTGGGTCGAAAAGAGCATGTACGGCAAAACGTCCATGGGGATACGCCGCTCGACCTTCGTCATCGACGCCACCGGCCACGTCACCCACGTCTGGCCCAGCGAAGGAAAGAAGCTCGACACGAAGACCCACGCCGACGACGTTTACAGCGCGTTGGCCGCAGGCTGACCGATGCCTTCGACCACAGCAGAGTCGCTCGCACCTTCGCGTCGAGTGCACCAGAAGACCGGCGTCCTCCTCATGAACGTTGGGACTCCGGACAACACGTCGACCGGAGCCGTTCGTCGCTATCTTCGGGAGTTCTTGAGCGATCCTCGCGTCATCGACATCAACGCTGTCGGACGCTTCCTGCTCCTCGAAGGCATCATCCTGCCCTTCCGTCCGGCCAAGTCCGCCGAAGCGTACCGCAAGGTGTGGACGACCGAAGGCGCGCCCTTGCTCGTACACGGTCGGGCCCTCGAGAAGGCCGTCGGCGAGGCACTTGGTGACGACTTCTCCGTCAAGCTTGGCATGCGCTATGGCAACCCCTCCCTGAAGTCCGTGCTCGCGACCTTTCGAAAGGAAGGCATCGACCGCATCGTGCTCTTCCCCCTCTACCCGCAATATGCGGCGTCGAGCACGGGTACGAGCCTCGAACGCGTCTACGAGTTGGTTGCAGGCGAGTGGAACGTGCCAACGCTCTCATCCGTGCCGCCTTTCTACGATCATCCTGGCCTCATCGAAGCCTTCGCAGTCCAAGGCCGCCCTGTGCTCGACCGCGTGCGCCCCGATCACGTCATCTTCAGCTTTCACGGCCTCCCGGAGCGGCAGATCCGAAAGTCCGACGAGACCGGCAGCCACTGTCTGACCAAGCCCGATTGCTGCGCCGCGATGTGCCCGGAGAACCGCTGGTGTTACCGGGCCCAGTGTTTCGAGACGGCGCGGCTGCTCGCGAAGTCTCTCGGACTCGCGGACGGTACCCACGACGTGACCTTCCAGAGCCGCCTCGGCCGCACCCCGTGGATACGCCCTTACACGGACGTCGTCATAGAGGAGCTCGCCGCCAAGGGCAGCAAACGTATCGTGGTCTTCTGCCCGGCCTTCGTCGCCGACTGCCTCGAGACGCTCGAGGAGGTCGGGATGCGGCTTCAAGAGGACTACGTCGCTGGTGGCGGCGAAGTGCTCGAGCTGGTCCCTTCTTTGAACGCGACCCCCGCCTGGGTCAGCACCGCCGCGGAGCTCGTACGCGCGGCGTCGGCGAGGGCCGCATGACGCCCGCCGTCCATGCTCATCATCGCGACGCACTCACCGAGCGTGGTCGCTCCATCGCCCGGAGTGGCCTGGCCATCTCGGAGGTCGTCCTCGATCTCGACGAAACGGTCTGGGACTGGAGCGCGCCGATCCTCGAGCAGCGCCGGCTGCTCTTCGATCACGTGGAACACCTCTTCTTGCGTCGCCCGCTGCTCTGGCTGTTGCGCGGCATGCAGCAGGAGACCCGCGGCGAGCACGCGCGAATCTGGACCGCTGGTTATGGCTACCGCATCGACCGGGTCGTCGAACGCGATCCGGACTTCGCTGCGGTGGCCGGGCTTCGTCCTGGAGACGTCTCGGAGGACAAGCCGCACGTGGTCACTCGGCTCGACTTCGTACGGGGCTTCGAGCGGCGCCCGGACCTCATCCCCTACCCGCAGGGGCGCTGGATCGGCGAGAAGATCCCCGGACTTCCAACCGCTGCAGGCAAACCGGCCATCGACCAGGGGCGCGTGCTCCTCGATGATCGCGAGACTAACTGCCGCCGCTTCGTCGCCGCCGGGCCGGGTCGAAGCGCCATCTGGCTCCGCGGCACGCCGCGCATCATGAAGGACAACCTCCCGCTGCGAGGACCAGGTCTTCCCGCACGGCGAGATTGGTCCGACGGCATAGCCAGCGCCTTTGAGGCCATCGCCCGTGGTCGCGCCGGCCTCTACCCGGTCGATCCCTTGAACGGAGGGCCCGAACGCGTGCCGCTGGCCCTACGCTTGCCCCACCGGGTCGTCGTGCGGGACTGGCTCTCCCCAGGCAGAGCTGTCGCTCGGGCGCTTTCTAGGCAGTCCGGCGCTTCAGTAGCGGCGCCCGCAGCCGCCCCAGCCGGGTTCTGAGCCCCTATGAAACCGTGGAATGTCATCGGCAAGACGGGCGCCCCCGGGGCAAGCCAGCTCACGCTGTACGAGCACGACGGCGAGCATGTGCTGCGGGTGGGTGGCCGCGAGCTGATGTCCACGCGACGGACCGCCTCGGAGGTACGCCTTGCCGAGTTGGGTTGTCAAGGTCTCTCACGGCTTCCGAAAGTGCGCGTGCTCATCGGCGGCTTGGGGCTTGGCTTCACACTCCGCGCAGCCCTCGCTGCGGTCGGCCGGGACGCCGAGGTCGTCGTCGCGGAGCTGCTGCCTGCCGTCGTCGAGTGGAATCAGAACCCGGACCTCCCACTCGCATCCAAAGAGCTACAAGACCGGCGCACTCGCGTCGTGGTGGGCGACGTCGCGGACACCCTGAGGGCCCAAAGTTCAGCCTGGGACGCCATCCTCCTCGACGCCGACAACGGCACCACCGCCATGATGACCCGCGGCAACCGAGCCCTCTACGAGACCCGCGGCCTGGCGACGGTCCACGCTGCATTGAGGCCCGGCGGCCGAGTCGTCTACTGGTCCGCCGAGCCCGACGATCGTTTTGCCAAGCGAATGGTGCAGTCCGGCTTCCAGGTGACCAGCGAGCTCGTGCGCGCCTACAGCATTGGTGGGCCGAAGCACCAGCTCTTGCTGGGCATGAAGGTCGCCAAAGCCTAGTCCGCAGCGTGCGTGTCGGCGGAGGTGGCCGCCCTGCGGGGAGGTCGTCACCTGAGCACCTGTTAGGGTCATTTTGACCTAGTCTGACCAGTCCGATAGCTTCCAGAGATGATTAGCTACTCGGCACACGACGCCAAGGCAAAGCTGTCAGCCCCAGCGCCGGAGCCGCCGGCTTCAGCCCGAGCTGACGCCGGGCTATCAGCGGTCAGCGGTCAGCCCCAGCGCCGGCGTCGCCTGCTTCAGCCGGAGCTAACGTTCCGGCCGGCCGGCTGGGGCGCCTCCCCAGACCCTCGCGGCGCTGCCGCCCGTGACCCTCGCGGCGCTGCCGCCCGTGACCCTCGCGGCGCTGCCGCCC
>CANMLD010000208.1 GCA_947498315.1 Pseudomonadota bacterium
CTACGGCTTCCGGCGCTCTTCTCGGGAGCGCCGATCTCCGACCAGGTCGACGTTATGGCTTCGCGCTCATCCTGGAATCGGGCGCGCTCTTCCTCGGGACGCGGTGGCTACTCGGTGGCGACGCGTTGACCGGGGCCGCCGCCCTGGCCTTCGCCATGGGCCTGCAAAACGCGATGGCGACGACCTACCGCGGCCTCGTCCTCCGCACGACGCACATCACTGGAATCGTGACCGACCTTGGCGTCATGACCGGACACCTGGCTCGTCGTGAGCGCGTCGCTGGATGGCGCTTCGTACTACTCGGGAGTCTCTTCTTGGGATTCGCGGGCGGTGCTGTGCTAGGGACCATGGTCTTCCGATGGCTCGGCGCTCAGGCCTTGTGGTTCCCCGCTTGCGCAACGCTGATTGCCGGAGCCGGCTACTTCCTTTGGCGAGCCGGTCGCGCGGGCCACCTCTGGAGAGAGCTCTAACGCTCGCTGTGACGCCGCCTCGGAGATCAACGGATCCGAGAGATCGTCATGAGGTCGCGCGTCATGTTCTTCTGGTGCGCCTCGTTCGTTCCGCCGCCGATCTCGAGGAGCTTCGCGTCGCGCCACAGACGCTCTACGTGGTATTCCCCCACATAGCCGTAGCCACCGAGGACCTGAATGGCGCGGTCGGCGACGTTTTTGGCCATGGCGGCGCAGTAAAGCTTGACCCCGTCCGAGTCGATTCGGCTGCCGGCCTTGTTGAGATCGAGGTTGGCAGCGGTTGCGTACACGTAAGTGCGTCCCGCCATGTACTCAGCGTAGGACTCAGCGATGTGTCGCTGAACCTGCCCGAAGTCTCGGAGCGGGCTGCCGAAGGCCTTCCGGTCAGTCGCGTAACTATTCATGATCTCGATGCACCGTCGCGCAATCCCAAGGCTCATGGCAGCAAGAGTCACGCGCTCGACCTCGAGGTTTCGCATCATGCAGAGCACGGCTCGTCCATCGTCGCCAATACGATTGTTCAGCGGAACCGCGCAGTCTTCGAACACGAGCTCTGCGGTGGCGGACGCTCTCATCCCGAGCTTGTCCTTGATACGCTGGCCCAGCGCGAATCCAGCCGTCCCTTTCTCGACCAGGAACGAGGACAGCGCCTTACCGCCGGGCTCTTCGGTCTTGGCGTAGACGAGGAAGATGTCGCCGAGCTCGGTGTCCGAGACGCAGCCGTTCGTGATCCACATCTTGGCGCCGTTCAAGACGTAGTGCTCGCCGCGGCGGACCGCCGTCGTACGCATGCCGATGACGTCGGTGCCCGCTCCCGGCTCACTCATGCACATGCCACCGACGAGCGCACCGCTGCAGGCGCCCGGCAAAAAGCGCAGGCGCTGTTCGTCGTTTCCGTTCACGGCGAGGTTGTTGGCGAAGAGCATGGCGTGAGCGAGGTACGAGAGGGTGAAGCCGGGATCGACCGCAGCGAGCTCCTCGTGAACGATGACCGCAGCGCACGCGTCGAACCCGCTGCCCCCGAAGCGTTCTGGCACGGTGATCCCGAGGAGGCCGAGGTCGCCGAGCTTCCGGAAGAGCGGCAGGTTGAAGCGCTCGGCCTTGTCGTGTTCAGCGGCCTGAGGGGCCAACTCCGTCTCAGCGAAGCGCCGCGCGAGGTCTCGGAGGTCGGCATGATCGGGCGTCGGGTTCATCAGGTCCATAGGAGCTCTCCGGTTTAGGCGTCGACGGCGGTATCTCGCTGCCAAGGACGGCGGTTGGACGTCAAAAGTTCACGCCGAGCAGCACGCGAACGAGCAAAGGCGGGCCGGCGATGATGTGAGTCTCTGGGGAGCGCGCTGCGTCATCGAGAGGCAGCGCTTCGTCCCAGCGAGATGCATAGCGCTCCTCACCATCGACGAGGTCGAGGCCCAAGAGGTTCTCGATCCCGAACCCAATGGTAAGGACGCGCCAAGTGTAGCTGAGGTTCAGGTTCAGGTTCGAATACGATTCGGAGACGGCTCCACCACCCAACTCCCGAGGCGCTACGAAGACGTATCGGAGCGCGCCATGAACGCCGCTGGCATGCTCGACGAGAGCGGTGACGCTGGCCACCAGCCACGGGACGCCTGGAATCGGTGCGTCGCCATCGACGAAGCGAGCGTCGACGTAGCTCAGGTCAGCTCGGAACTCGAGCCAGTCGGCAGGCGCGGACGCCACCTCGAACTCGAAGCCGAAGCGCCGGCTGGCACCGAACTCTAGGTTGGTCAGCACTTCAGGTACGTAGACCGACTCTCGGTCGATGTAGGTGAAGAAGCTCGAGGCACCCAGTCGGAACCAGGGGCCGGGTGCATAACGAACCCCGATCTCGACCGAGTCGGACACCGTCATCTCGGGCTCGACCGACCCCGCAAGTGAGCCTGTCCCTGCCGCGGGGCGTGCTGCGAAGGCACCGAGCTCGGGTGGGCGGGCGCCTCGACCATAGGCAGTGAAGAGCCCCACTTCAGGGGTGGGATACCACGCAACGGAGAGCCGGGGAGACACCGCGGCGACCGCGCCCCCCCCGGAGACCGCCTCTGCGTCGCCACGCGCGGAGCCCGCGGCACCCATACCATCGGCCGAGAAGAAGGCGCCGTCGACACGTAGGCCCACGTCGACTCGCAGCTCGTCCATGGGCGTTATCCGGAGCGACGTGCGAGCGTCGACGAGCACCTCCGCGCCGTCGCTCGCCCTGATGACGCCTCGAGGCTCGAGGAGGCGCCCAATGTGCGTCTCCGATTGATCGATGAGGATGGTTCGGACGCCGAAGCCCGTGTCGAGTAGCAGCACGGGATGGACGCGCCACCCGTGACGAGTCGAGAACCCAAGATCGAAGGTGTCCTCAACCTGCGCGCGGCGGTCGCCGTTCACGGGATCGAGCAGATAGCCGGTCGTGTTCTCCAGAAGCTGCGTATGACGACCCGTGGCATACAAGGTGGTCCCGACAGCGTGTCGCCCGTAGCGGCCGTCCCACCTCACGGAGCCAAAGAGGCGGCTCGATTCGCCACGAAGCTCGGGGTCGTAGACGTCATCGACCGACCGGTCTCCAGCGTCGAGGTCGCCCAAACGGACCGGCGTCGGGAGCCCGAAGGCCGAGGCGCTCGCGCCGACGGTCACGTCGATGCGACGGTTACGTTCATCCGAGACGTTGAGAGCACCAATGAAGCCGAGTCGGCTCACGGCACGGTTCTCGCCGAAACCATCGTCATGGACGCCCTCCGCGAAGACGAGGGTCCTCGGATGTGCGTCCTGTGGTGCATAGCTCATCCGGATGCGATGGCGATTGGTCGTCCCGAGCTCGTAGGAGAACCCGGCGCCACGACGGTCCTCGGGCACACCGAGGCGAAGGTCGACGGTACCCGCCAACGCAAAGGGCCCCTGAAGCGCGGAGAAGGGGCCGTTAGTCGAGTCCACTCCCTGAAGAGACTCGGGGAGGATGAACGCGAGATCGACGAAGCCATTGCCGTGAATGTGAGAAGGCGCATTCAGAGGGATCCCATCGAGTCGCACTTCGACGTCGGCGCCATACTTGGCGTCAAACCCTCGTGTGAAGAACTGTGGGGACTTGCCTTCGCCACCCGGGTGCACCACGACCATCCCGGGGAGCAGTCGGAAGGTATCCGCAGGGCTGCGACCGTGAAGGAGGCGGAGGTCGCGGTTCGTCAGGTGGTCCGTGGACCCCGTCTCCGGCATGCCGCCATCGCGGATCGACGTGGTGAAGTCATCGTCGTCGTCTGCTGCGGTGTCCTCATCGTCGGGCAAGATCGGCGCAACGCCGAGTGGCAGACGCGACTCACCCGTATCGACGTTGGGGGGCGCAGCCCATGCCGTCATGCATAGCGAGATGGATGCGAGGAAGACCCACCACGAGAGCGTCGCTCCGAGGCGAGACGTCGAATCAGGGCGCGCCTCGGTCAACTGGATCGGCGTGGCTCCAGACTCGGGGTGGATCTTCATCCCGTGATCAGAGCGGCTCGACGTCGTAGAGTTCGATCCCGGTCGCGTTCTTACGTGCGAACTCCAGCGCCCAGTTGCCCTGCACGAGCACGACCGGGTTCCCGCGGCGATCCTCGACGAGGGTGTAGTCTCGGCGCTTTCGGAGCCACTCGAGGGCCTCGGCTGGGCCGCGTACCCAGCGTGCCGCCCCAAAGGGCTGCGTCTCGAGGATGCAGCGTGCGCCGTATTCGGACTCGAGCCGCTCCCGCAAAACTTCGAACTGAAGGAGGCCGACCGCGCCGAGGTAGGGATCGCCGCGACCGAAGCCGTCCCGATAGAAGGCCTGGATGACACCCTCTTGGGAGAGCTGCTCCAGCCCTTGGTCAAGCTGCTTCCGGCGCAGAGGGTCCTTCAGGACCACACGCACGAAGAACTCCGGTGCGAAGCGCGGGATCCCCTTGTATTGAAAGACGTCTTCTTTGCCGGCGCCGGTGTCTTCCACCAAGGTCTCGCCAATTCGGAGCTTGCCCGGATCGTAGAGGCCGACGATGTCGCCAGGGAAGGCGTCGTCGACGATCGACCGCTCCTGGGCCATGAAGGTGTGTGGGTTCGAGAGCCGTAGAACCTCGCCTGTGGTCGCAAGGATGACGTCCATCCCTCGCCTGAAGCGCCCACTCACGCAACGCATGAACGCGATACGATCCCGGTGCTTTGGGTTCATGTTTGCCTGAATCTTGAAGATGACCCCGGTGAAGCGCTCATCGTCGGGTTCGACGATGAAGGTCTCGCCGTTCTTGCGCGTCGCTTCCCGCATAGCAGGCGGTGCTGCGTGGTCGGCGAGATAGGAGAGGAGCGGCTCGACTCCAAAGTTGGTCATGGCGGAACCCCAGAACACGGGGCTGATGTGACCCGCCAGGAACCCTTCCCGGGTGAAGGGATCGCCGGCTCCGGCGATGAGCTCGATCTGCTCGACGGCTTCCTGAACCCGATTGTTCCCGAAACGCTCGCGCGCCTCGTCGAGCGAGATGATCTCGGTCTCGAGCTTCTCAGTGCCGTGTTTGCCACCCGAGTAGACGTAGACTCGGTTCGTGGCAATGTCGATGACCCCTTCGAACTCGCGCCCCATACCGAGAGGCCAGTTCATCGGGACCACGTTGAGGTTCAGCGTGGTCCGCACCTCGTCGAGGAGCTCGATGGGGTCTTTGCCAACCCGATCGAGCTTGTTCATGAAGGTCACGATCGGCAGCATCCGCATACGACAGACCTCGAAGAGCTTCAAGGTCCGCGCTTCGACCCCCTTCGTGTGGTCGAGCAACATGACGGCCGAATCGACCGCGGCGAGTGTGCGGTAGGTGTCCTCCGAGAAGTCGGCGTGACCGGGGGTGTCGAGCAAGTTGATGGCAGAGCCGTGGTACTCGAACTGGAGCACCGTGGAGCTCACCGAGATCCCGCGCTCTTGCTCGATCTTCATGAAGTCGGAGAGCGCATGCCGCGAGGCCTTGCGCGATTTGACTGATCCGGCGAGGTGGATGGCGCCCGCGTAGAGAAGCAGCTTCTCTGTCAAGGTCGTCTTGCCGGCGTCCGGGTGCGAGATGATTGCGTGCGTTCGGCGGCGCGCGGCTTCACGTTCAAGGAGGCTCATTTCGTCACTAGGGCCACGTGGGGGCAACGTTCGGGGGTGGGGTACCAGCGCGGGCGGCGCTGACCGCTCAGAGGAAGACGTGAACCGGGCCGAGGCCCGAGCCGAAACCCTACGGCTTCATGGCGTGGTGGTCTATGCTGCGCGCTACCAGCTGCGCGATGTCGACGATCTTCACGGTCTCGTCCTTGTTCTTGTCCTTGACCCCGTCGGTCAACATCGTGGCGCAGAAGGGGCACGCTGCCGCGATCTCGCGCGCGCCCGTGCTTAGCGCCTCTTCGGTGCGTTCGATATTGACGCGCTTACCCGCGTGCTCTTCGAGCCACATTCGGCCGCCACCAGCGCCACAGCAAAAGCCCTTCTCCTTGTTGCGCGGCATCTCCACGAGGTCGAGGCCCGTGGCGGCGGCGATGGTCTCGCGAGGTGCCTCGTAGATGCCGTTGTGACGGCCGAGGTAACATGAGTCGTGGTAGGTGATCGTGCCCTCTGCCTTGGGCTGCAGCTTCAGGCGTCCGGTGCGAAGCAGCTCAGCGATGAACTCCGAGTGGTGGACCACGTTGAAGTTGCCGCCGAACTGCGGATACTCGTTGGCCAGCGTGTTGAAGCAGTGCGGGCAGTGCGAGAGGATCTTGGTCACGCCGAGCCCGTTCAGCGTGTCGACGTTCTGCTGAGCGAGCGTCTGAAAGAGCATCTCGTTGCCGAGGCGGCGGGCCGGATCGCCCGTACAGGTCTCAGACTTGCCGATGGTCGCGAAAGACACCTTCGCGGCGCGGAGGACCTCGACGAGGGCGCGAGCCGTCTTCTTGGCAGCGTCGTCGAAGGAGCCCGCACACCCGACCCAGTAGAGGACTTCGAAGTCCTTCGCCTCGCCGTCTTGGCCGAGCACCGGGATGTTGAGCCCATTCGCCCAGTCCACGCGGCTATCGGAGACGCCCCACGGGTTGCCCTTTCGCTCGAGGTTCTTGAAGATCGAGGTCGCTTCCTTCGGGAACTTCGACGCCATCATGACTTGATAGCGACGCATCTCGACGATGGTGTCGATGTGCTCGATGTCGACTGGGCACTCCTGAACGCACGCGCCGCACGTCGTGCACGCCCAGAGGAACTCCTCGGAGAAGACGTTCTCGATGAAGGGCCGCAGGACGCCCTCCTCGTCCTTCTTGCCCTGGATGAGGAGCGGGCCGGCGCGCTCGAGCTCTTTGCGGAACTCGACTTGAAGCCCTTTCGGCGTCAGGGCCTTACCCGTGATGTGGGCCGGGCACTGGTCCTGGCAACGACCACACTCGGTGCATGCGTAGCTGTCGAAGAGGGACTTCCACGAGAACTGATCGAGGGTCGAAGCGCCAAAGACGGCGTCGTCGGCCATGTTCTCGAGGTCGATCTCGGTCTTCTTGAGCGCGGCGCCCGACTTGTGGGTGGCGTTACCATTGAAGAAGACGTTCATCGGCCCGCTGATCAGGTGGAAGTGTTTACCGCGCGGGATCCAGATGAGCATGGAGACGAAGAACGCCGCGTGGAGCCAGAAGCTGGCGTGGCCGAAGAAGGTCTGAACGCCGGGCGAGAACACCGCCATGGCCTTGGCGAAGAGGCCGGAGACTGGGAGCGCTTCGATGGGGGGGAGCGAGCCCACAGTCGTTCCGGCGAGGCGCATGTTGATGAGCATGCCGTTGGTGATGAAGTACGTGATGATGAGGCCAGAGATGCCGCAGAGGACGACGAGCGCGTCGAACTCACTGTGGGCCTTCACGTGGGGGTTCCTCTTGATGTAGCGCTGCCAGGTCGCCATGCCGATGGCCACGAGCACGATGACGCTGAAGACCTCTTGCATGAGGCCGAGGCCGGCCGTCCCGCCCACGAGAGGGAGCTTGAAGTCAAAGCCGAAGAGCCCTTCGCCAACGACCTGCAGCATCACCGTCTGAAGCACGATGAAGCCGTAGAAGAACATCACGTGCATGGCGCCGCGCCAGCCTCGCTGGAGCAGCTTCTTCTGGCCGAACACGTTCTCGACGACGCGCTCCATGCGGGACGGGATCTCATCCCACCGGACTTCGGGCCTCGCCACGGAGAGCCAGCGGAAGCGCGAGACGACCGCGTGGACGAAAGCGCCCAGCCCTGCGAGGAGGATCACCGCCATTAATGCTGCACTGATGGACATGCCGAACCTCTGTCTTCTCTGCCCGACGTTATAGTCGAACGTGTATTCCCAGACGCGCGCGAGCCCAGCGCCGAGCAGTGGGGCAAAACGCACTCGCGCGCGTTATCCTGCCCATGCATGCTCTTTGGCGCAAGCTATGAAAGGTGCGGGCTCGTGAGGACGGGTCGCGGGCTGTAGCCGACCGAAGCGACCTTGCCTGATCGTCGGCGATAAATCGCCTCCGCTCAGGTGAGAATGCCGTCCACGCCCAGCGGAAAGCGCGCTTAGTCGTGGTGGCGCTTACTTAAGGTCAGTTGTGCGGCCGGTGGGCCGGACCCGCTCCCAGGCCCGAAGGGCCGGCTCCCGTTCCCGTTCCCGTTCCCGAGTTCGGACTCGATCGCCAACTACTCGAGATGACTTGAATCGTTGGCGCACGGACTGGTACGCGGCCGGTCCGGTCGGGAACGGTGACGGGAACGGGAACGGGAACGGGCAGTCCCTGGAAGGCGCCAACTGAATGGCATTGGGCTTAAGTAGGCAGCATTGCGCTTAGTCGTGGTGGCGTGGCGTTCCCTGCTGGGTGAGCGCTTGGACCGGCTCAGCGTTCATCGACACCAAATCGACATCTTAATGGTTCTATTTCAAGAAAATAGGGGCGTCTTTGGCTTCAATTCCAGCCAAACAACTTATGATATTGATTACTTAGAACAATCCACAAGGTGCGGCATGAGCGTAGAGCGGGGCGTCCCTCCGTTCAAGATCGAATCCGCGAAAGCAGGTCATCTCACGTCGTTCAGCGGCGTGCCGTTGGTCGTGGAACTCTGCCTGTCAGCACCGCTGGGCACGGACTCGTACTCGCCGGTATCGGCCGGGAGAGCAAAGATTGGACCTCCCATTGTCTCCCGTTCAGGTAGACGGGGATCTCGGAAGGTCCCGGATCCAGCGCATCCATCAAGAGGGCGTGGCTGGGCCAGCCCTCCCGGGGGCAGCGTAGCGGCGTACTCGGTCCGATCAAGCATCGAGTTCGCCGTCCTCGGCGGGCGCTCCGCGATGCCCGCCTCCGGGCGGCTCCACTCGACGCTTGACCGGCCCTGCGTTCGCCGGCAGGCAGGGCGAGGGTCGATGCTTGGAGTTCCCACTGCCTCCCGTTCAAGTGACCGATGCCCTCGGACCTGCTCCGGACCCACGGCGCGGACGCCTCCCGAGCCCCTCCCGCTTTGCCACGAGCCGATTGTGCGGGCCGCAATGCAGGGTGAGGTTGTCCGCCGTGTTCGAGCCGCCGTGCGCCCACGCG
>CANMLD010000209.1 GCA_947498315.1 Pseudomonadota bacterium
GCAGCCTCGCGAAGGAGCAAGGCATCGACGCCGAGAATCGACGCGAAGCCGTCCATGGTGGGACCGTCGAACCCGGGCGCCATGCCGCAGACGCGGACAGCGACGGCCACATGCCGCCACTGCGAGCCCCACCAGCGGTTCGAGCCGCCGGGGCACACGCGCCACAACTGGTGCCGCGACGACGCGTCCAAGGCCGCCTCGAACACGGTCCCAGCGAAGGCCGCGTCCAATTCCGGTAGATCCGACAGGACCTCCTGGCCGCTCGGCGACAGCTGAACCACCGCGACGCGCCCATAGGGGACGTGACCTGGGGGATAGGCCGTGAAGCCGACGTGGTGCGTGCGGCACCGAAGCACCGCAATCGGAAAGCACGGGCCCGTCGATCGCTCTCGGTAATGGTCGACCGTGATGCCGCACGCGGCCCCCAGCGGCGTCGATTCCATGCAGACGTTCGGCATCACCACCCGAAGCTGGACGAGCGAATCCGTCGAATATGCGGAAAAGACGAAGGAACGTCGTGCAAGGCTCGAGAGACGTGGCACCCTGACAAGGCATCCAAGTTGTGACGTCGCGGGCTGGCTAGGCGCTCGACGGCACGGCTCGAGCCCACGACCGGGCGAAGGTCGTGGGCTCTGCACCACCACGCTCCCTCCTCATCAGGAAGTCAAACCACGGCCCGGCCTAAACGGACCGATGGCGGCGTCCGTCGAATTGCTTGCCAGGTCCAGTGCAACGGAACGTGTCGGGCGGGGTCATCGGGCGTGCGACGTAACACCATACGGTCACGAGCGGAAGCAACCCATGCCCGTGTGTCGGTTCCGGGAACAAGATTGGTGCGTCCGTGCGTGTGGCTATGAAGAAGACGCGCCGCCGCTCTTGAGGGACGCCGAACTCCTCAGCCTTGAGAACCTTCATCTTGACCCGGTAGCCGAGGCTTTCCATTCCGCTGAAAATCTCGTCCACGATCTTTCCGCCCGCAATGGACGTGATGCCCGTGACATTTTCCATCACAAGCCAGCGCGGCTTGATGCCCTTGACGATGCGAAGGTACTCACGAAAGAGCCCGGCGCGCGGGTCCGAGTCGCCGTGCTGGTGGTTGTACACGGAATACCCTTGGCACGGCGGTCCACCAACGATCACATCGATGCCGCGTTTTTTTCCGGCGGCCATGAGTAGCTGCTCGGGACTGACATCCTGAATCGGCCCGCCAATGAAGGTGGCCCCCGGGTGCGTACTGGCGAAGGTGGCCCAGCTTGGGCGTCAAAATCTTGACCGGCCAGGACGTCAAAGCCAGCTTGGCGGAAGCCCTCCGAGAGGCCGCCCGCTCCGCAGAACAGGTCAATGGCGGTCATGTTATGGCGCATTTTCATCGAGCCTGGGTGTAGAAGTCCAATCCGGTTGCTTCCGATGGATGCGGGAGTCCTCGCCGCAAAGTGAAGGGTCGCTGCGCCGGGCCGGCATGCCAAGAAGCGCCGCCCCCGGATCAAACTGACCCACTACCGCCTGATGCGCCAGCTCTCCGAGACGCAAAGCCGTGCTTCGCCTCGAGGGAAAGGGCGGCCTCGGGGATGACCTTTTGCGATGACAGTTTGTGGCAGCACGGTGCCGAGGAACGGGGCTCGGACTCGAGACTTCCGGACTCGTCACGAGCCGACCGAAACCGACCGGCCTGATTGGAGTTGCTGTTGACGAGGCTGAGTAGTGACGAGCGTCCTAGCCGATGTTCTCGAACTCGGGTAACGTCCGTGGTGTCGGAGAACGGGCCCAGCCGCGCGACGAGTGGCATCGAGTATGCCGGCGGCTAGACTTGGCCGAAGACGCCGTCGAGTCAGCGAGTGGGTAACCGTCGCGGACCGTCGTCAAACTCCCGAGTTGGCATCGGCTAAAGCTGAGATCGGAAGGTAAACGTGGCGCGCTCCTACCTCTGCCCGCACTGCAACGCCAAGAATCGGTACGCGCCGGAAGACGCCAATGATGGCGTTGTCACGTGCCGGAGTTGCCGCCAGCCCTTCGTTCTCCCCGAGGCCCCAGTCACGACGAGGAACTCTGAGACCGCCGTCATCGACGCGCGTAAAGTGTCCTCTTCCGACGAGCGGCAGCGGGCGCCCGCTGAGATTGCCCGCCCTCGCGCTGCGAACCCTCGCGCACCCACCATGATCGTCTCTGATCGTGCCGAACGACCGGCGCCTGCAGACCCTCGCGCCGCCTCAGGGCCCCCGGAGGCTCGATCGCCCTCTCGCTCTCGCACCATCCTCCTCGGCGACGGTCCCGAAGCACCGTCGCGCCCTGCGACTGAGAGGGAACCGTCGCGCCCTGCGTCTGAGAGGGAACCGTCGCGCCCTGCGACCGGGAGGGCACCGTCGCGCCCTGCGACCGGGAGGGCACCGTCGCGCCCTGCGACTGGGAGGGCACCGTCGCGCCCTGCGACCGGGAGGGCACCGTCGCACCCTGCGACCGGGAGGGCACCTTCGACGGCTGAGACCCAACCAACAGAAGCCCCGCGCGACCTCCAAGAGACCGTTCCGGGCTATGACCTGACCTTCCAGCCGCCGCACTCCTGGATCCGGACGAGCATGGTCGCCCTGACTCTCGCCATCGTGACCGTCGGCGTCGCGGTCTTGGCCTTCGGCACAGAGACCGCAGTCGAGACGTTGTCTCAGAGCGCCGCGACGAGCGCGAGCGCGACCGCGAGTGCCGTAACGCTGGCCATGAGAGCCGGTCAACCCGATCTCGCCATCGCCGCCGTGGAGGCTGCCAGCGCTGTGGTTTTGCGCCGCGATGGGACCACGGCGTTCGGCGAACGTGAGACCACGACGCGCGCCGCCGTCGCTACACGCGCCTGCACCGCCACCGACCCCATCGCCCGCGCCTGGCTCGCGCTCGAGTCCGCTCGACTCGGGAAGAGCCGCTGTGACTTCGGCGCTGCACCCGATCCCTCCACATCCACCGCGAGGCCTTCCTTCACCCTCCCGCCTTCGATCCCAGACACGTGGACCGAGGGTGGGGTCGTCTATGCCGCCGCTCCTGTCCCGGCAGACGCCACGTGCGCTCCCTGTCACGGCGCCGAGACGGCGCAACGAAACCTCGGAACCGTCGTCGTCAGCCGCCCCGCGCCCCGAGACGCGTTCATCCCGTCCGCGCTGCTCGGCGCGACCGTCCTCCTGATCTCGCTCGTCAGCGCGGCCGTCATCTCGGCAGCGGACACACGAGCCCGGAAGGCAGCCATCTTCGGCTCGCCGAGGTAAGTCATGGACAGCAAGGCCGGCGCCGAGAGCGCCACCACCAGCTTCACCGTGGGAGAGCTCGCTTCCCACATCGTCGGCGTCGTGCTGGCAATCGTAGGCATCGCCGACTCGGTCTACCTCACTATCCTCAAGGTCGAAAATGAGGTCACGGGCAAAGCCGATTCGGAGCTCTGCCGGCTCGGGAGCGCACAAGGCTGCTCCGTGGCACTCGAGAGCCCCGCTTCGTCCGTGTTCGGTGTCCCCGTGAGCCTCTTCGCACTCGGCGCCTACGCCGTCATCGGAGCGTCGTTCGCCCTCTTTCTGCTGCGCCGCGGCAGTACACCGATATTGGCGTCGCTGATCATCGGGGCTTTGTTATGGTCAGTTGCCCTCGCCGCCTACTCCGCGTCTGTCGGCTCTTGGTGTGTGCTCTGTATCGGGCTCTACATCGTAAACGCGCTGCTCCTCTTCGCGTACCGGTTCTCGACCGGTCACTTTCCCTGGTCGAAGTTAGCGGTCACGTTGAAGGCCCTCGGTCGCGACTGGGTGAGCACACTCAAAGCGGCCGCCGCCTTCGCGATCGTGGTCGCCATCGGGGTGCTCGTGCTCAACTCGCAGGTCGCGCGAGGGCGCGAGCACAGGCTCGGACTCGATGCACGTCGCCTCGACGCGGCCATCGCGCTCGGTAGGCTGCCTGATCTCTGGTCCGGCGCACCGGCACTAGGACCTACCAACGCAACGCTCTCGCTTCTCAAGTTCAGTGACTTCCAGTGCCCGCACTGCCGGCGCTACTACGAACATGTGGAGGCGGTGCTCGAGTCCGACCCGGCGATGCTGCGTGTCGGTTTCAGGCACTTCCCGCTCTCCTCTGACTGTAACCCCTTCATCCCGGACCGTTTCCACGAGCGCGCTTGTCCGGCCGCTCTGGCGGCGATCTGCGCGGATGCACAAGGTCGCTTCTTCGAGTTCGCCCATAGCGCCTTCGGAGCGCAGGCCGACCTCTCTGACTCGACGCTTGCCTCGTTGGCGGAGGAGACCGGTCTCGATGGCGCCGCTTTCAGAGCGTGCCTGGAGGCGCCCGAGGCTAAGGCCAGACTTCGGGAAGATGTGATCCTCGGGGCTCTGGTGGGCGTGCAAGGCACTCCCGCAAGCGTCATCGATGGACTGTTCTTTGAAGGGGGCTTCCGTGCAGAGTCACTGCGGTCAATCGCGGCGTCACTCCCGAAACGCGCACTAGAGGCCAAACCGAGCCCCTTCATTGCTGCCGTGAAGGTCATGAGGAACGAGAGCGTCCGTCCGGGAGCTTTGGCAGCGCCCGCGGTGACGCCCCCGAGACCCGGTTTCCCCGTGCTAGAACAGCCAATACGTTTTAGCGACAAAGATGAACTCCCAGCCACCCTTTACGCTGCCGCTGAGTTCAGCCTAGCCGCCGGCACCGTCGCGGAGCTGCGGCTCCAGCTCGAGGTGCCACCCAACTGCACCGAAGGTGGCTGCGCGATCGGTCGACGACTCGCCTGTTCGGTCGCCCAATTCAACACCCTACAGACCCTGCGCCTCTCTGCCGCGGAGACGGCTACAGCCGCTGCGCAGCAGATAGACAGCCAACTCCCCGAGCTGGCGAAGTGCCTCGCGTCTCAGCTCGACGCGCCCGTCCTTGGCGCAGCGCGCAGCGCCATGGGACGATTCGAGGGCGCCACGTTGCTAGTCGACGGGCGACCACTGGTCCTGCCTGCCAATGCCTTGACCAAAGAGCTGTACACAGGGGGTACTCTTCAGCAGGCCGTGGCTGCAGGGCTCATCGCTATCGAACGAATTGAATCAACATTCAAATGACAAAAAAAGTTACTATTACTGGAGTGAAACTATAAAGCTGGGCGCTCAGCTTTTTGGAACTCCGTCCCAGAAAGCATCCTCGAAAAATCAAGCAAATTGAGCTCTCTTGGGACAAGTTTTCACTAATTTGCTCTTGTGCAGTCGCCGCCGCCTTGGCTACCATCGAAGCATCGGCGATTCAAATCCGGGGGCGGGGAAAATGACAGACGAGACCGAGTCCAAGAAGAAGAACTTCGTCCTTCTCAAAGAGGGCGAAGACACCACCGAAGTGTTCCAGAGCCGTCAGGCTCGCGGTGCGGCCCTAAAAGCGGCTAGTCGTGGACACACCGAGATTCGCCTACGTGAACGCGGCACCGATCGCATCCACGTGTTCGAGGGCAAGCGGGAGAAGTCCGCGGCGCCCGCCAATCGCCCGAAGTGGCTTCCTGACCAGGTGTGGAAGGCCTCGGTCAATAAGCTCGGCCTCGAGCACCGCAAGAAGGAGTGAACTGACCCTCGCTCGTGGTCGGGAGAGCGTTGAGCGGCACTCTCCCGATGCCCGTACCCTGTCGAGACATTCGACACGTAGGGCTTCAGTGGGCCTTGGCTCGAACGGCTTGTGAGCAGTGAATAGCTATGCCAACCGGGGAGGCCTTGACACTGGTCACGCCTGGGAGCCCGCCGCCTACGATGTCCTCACCCGAACCCGAAATGGAAGTCTACGAAGCCGTCTTCGTTGGCCGCGCTTCAGCAACGGCAGTGACGTCGGCGTTCAGCGTTATAGAGTAACAGACCTCGTGGAACGGTGACGTCATCGGTAGTGAGTGGACTCTGGGCACACCTGGCACCACCTTGGCCGAGCGGCGAATTCGCCTGACTCGCGGCATGTGGCGAGACCATCGACTTTTGGTCGTCGAACGCGGCGTTAGAGTGGAGTACTTGATGCTCAAAGATGGCGGCGGCATGCCCTTCAAAAATAGAAGCCGCATCGACGTGCAGAGGCGCAGTATCACGGACGAGCTCATCGAGGTTCGCTTCATCTTCCACTATCGCCTCACCTTGACTTACCGCCTCGTTGCCCTCATCGACCGCCGCATGGCGCGAGCCAACCTCGACGCCAGTCTGCCGCGCCTCTTCGAAGCTCCCCCCGAACGCCACTGACGGGAACCTCGGCCGGGAACCTCGGCCGGGAACCTCGGCCGGGAACCTCGGCCGGAGACAACGCATGGAGTTGGACCAGTAGCCCACTTCGCCAGAGATCGAGGTCGGACGGGCGTCAGTAGTGTGGGTCCATCTCCCTATGGCGTTAGTCCGGAAGGTTGGCCGTGGTTCCTGTTGGAGGAGGCGGGCGCGCCCGAAAGGACCCTTGAGCAGGCGACCGCGTCAGGTTTTTTTGTGATTACGAGCGGGCGGAGTATCCTCTCGGGGAATGCTGAGAGATCCAGCACATGGGCGCACGCCGACGAGCCAGCGAGTCCAAGGTGTTTGACACTTTGGCGGTTGAACGTGCCATCGCGCGGGCACGAATCACGACACCCGAGTGTCGACGCATTCTCGTCGTCGATGACGAGCCCGGCAACGTGATGGTCATCGAAGCGCTCCTCGAGGCGGAGTTCGACGTCTTCACCGCCGACAGTGGTGTAAAGGCCCTCGAGGTCATAGGGCGTGAAGGTCCGATGGACTTGGTCGTAACGGACCAGCGGATGCCTCTCATGACGGGCGTCGAGCTCTTGAGACGCATCGCGCAGGACTCACCAGAGACCATCCGAATCATCCTGACGGCCTATACGGACGTGGAGCCGATCGTCGCGGCGGTGAACCAAGGCGACGTTTACCGGTTCTTACTGAAGCCGTGGGAGCCATCAGCGCTAAGAGCGGCAGTTCGCGATGGGCTCTCGCTGCGCGCTGCGCGCCAGTTGAAGCGTGACGCGCTCTCCCGCCTTGCTGTCCAGCGGGCCGAATATCGCGCGACTCTTCTGGAACAAGAACGCGCTCAGAACCTCCTCATCGCGGCCGATCGTTTCGCCACACTTGGCAAAGTCACCTCGGGCATCACGCACGACATCAACAATCAGCTCTCTGCGATGCTCTTTCTGACCGACGAGCTCCGCTCCGAGGACCAGCCGCAACGACTACGGGATGCGGCTGAAAAGGCCACGGAGACACTCGAGTCGCTCTTCCTGATGCTCCAGGACGTCAACTCGTTCGCACGGATGGAGGGTCTCGAGATCGCACGAGCGCCCATCGACACACAGTCCTTACTGCGGGAGACGCTCTCGCTCTTCCACCTCGAACCATCGAGGGAGGGCATCCACGTCGTGAGCGAGCAAGAGGAACCGTGCCCAGAGACGCTGCATGCCGATGGGAGCCGACTGCGGCAGGCTGTCCTGGCCCTACTTCAAAATGCGGCGACGGCGATGCGAGGTCGGGAAGGCGCAATCACCCTCTCGGTCGTGGGAAGTGCCGACGAATGCAATGTCATCGTCAGTGACAACGGTCTCGGGATGGACGAGGCGACCCGTGCGCGATGCACGGAGCCCTTCTTCTCAGCGTTCGAACCACCGGGCCCGGGCCTCGGTCTAGGGATCGTGGCGCTGGTCGCCGAGGCCCACGGAGGTCGCCTCGAGATTGAGTCCAGTCCGGGCGGGGGCACCACCGTTCGGCTTCATCTGCGCAACGCCGCGTCGGTCCCATCACTCATCGAGTCGTGGGGGTAGGCTATGGCTGGCCCCATGCCCCTCTGGGTGTATCTGTCCCCTGACGCGCGCCGGCGCTTCATGCCATCACTTGCGACGCACTTGCCGCGCGATGCGGTCATGGCCGACCCCGAGCCTGGGCTCGCCCGCGATACACCCGGAATCTTGGTCATCACCGACACCGACGTCCTCTCGACGCGGTCGGATACCCTCCGTGAGGTCGCGGCGCTTTGCACACCAGCGAGACCGATTTTGGTCGGTGGCACGGCCAATCGTGACGTTCTCATGGCCGCCATCAACTCGTGGCAGGTGGGGCAGGTTCTACCCGCGTCGGCGACAACCGAAGACATCGCCGTCGCCGTCATCGATGCCCACGAAGCACTGGCAATCGACGCGTCGGTGCTAGCGACACTCGGCGACTTGAGCGACGAGAATACGCGCCTCGAGGCCGCTATAAGTCGCCTGCGAGAAACGCAAGGTCAGCTTCTACATGCCGAGCGCCTGAGCACGGTTGGGCGGATCACGGGCGGACTCATCGTCGCGTTGCGTCGCCACCTAGTGGCTCTTTACGCACTCGAAGCCCCGCTTCGCGGGGATGAGACTGTGGCAGATCCAGAGGTCGCGGCCCTCGTCAACGCGGCCTTCGATGGGGTACGAGGGATCTCGACGCTCATCGACGAGATCCATGCCTACGCTGAACACCGGGAGAACACTCTGTCCTTGGCCGTCGTGCCGCTCGACAGCCTGGTCGGTCGCATCGTCGCTTTTGCGGGCTACGACCGGCTCGGGCGGGAACGTGTGGTCGAGTCCCAGCTTCGAAGCCGCGCCCTCGTCGAGATCGACCACCATCGCCTGTGGCAAGCGGTCATCAACCTCCTTCGTAACGCGTTTCAGGCAACCGAAGAGCTGGCGAAGATTCAGGTGTCAACGTGGGTCGAGGGCGTCGAAGCGATCGTGGCCGTCGCCGATTCAGGGAGCGGTATCCCAGAAGATGTGAGGCGTCGCATCTTCGACCCCTTCTTCACGACCAAGAGCGATGGGATGGGTCTTGGCCTGCATGTGACCCGCCTGTCCCTCGAACGCCAAGGGGCTCGTATCGAATGTGACAGCACTCCGGGGGAAGGGACGACCTTCCGGATCCGCATGCCGCTCCAGGGATTCATCGATCCCGGTTGAATGCGACGGTCGCTCCCCTGCCAGAGCTCA
>CANMLD010000210.1 GCA_947498315.1 Pseudomonadota bacterium
GTTCGCCGAGGTCGCGGGAGACGAGGGGCGCCGGCTGTTGGAGCGCTTTGCAGTTGTAGCATCGGACGACAACCGCCAGCTGAAGCTACGTCGATTGGCCAAAGCGCACCTGTCCCAATTCGTCTGACTCCTCCTTGGGTCAGAGTCACTTGTTCGAGTTCCCGCTTGCTCCCCCGACCGCCGTCGTGACCGTTCCCGCCTGCGGCCCTCCCGTCCCGCCGCCGCCATTGCCGGCGAAGATGACGTTCTTGGAGTTGGGCGTCGGCACATTGAGCCCCAGGTAGACGCCGTAGGCGACCCCGCCGGCCCCACCGCCGCCGCCACCGCCGGTCTGACCGCTCGCTCCCTTGCCCCCTTCTCCCCCATCGCTCGTGTCGTAGTCGCCGTTGTCGCTCAAGAAAATCTTGAACTTCTTCTCCCGCCCGTCTCCGCCGCTCCCGCCCGCTCCTCCGGTGGTGTTTTGTTGGTCGTTGCCGCCGCGACCGACCGTGATCTGCGTGCCCACGAGGACGAGGGGCGTGGCCCCGGTGCTGCTGGTACCGTGGCCCGTGACGTAGACGCCGAAGCTGCCACCGCCTGAACTGGCTGACGTTGCCATGTCCATCGAACAGGGGGTACGGCGATACTTGATGCGTCGTGCGAGGGAGAAGGGGAAGGGCGACGCCTCACCTGATACCGAGGCCGGCCGGGCTCGGGACGTCCTCGAACGCCTATCCCGCGCCAAGCCGATCTCCGAGCGCACGACCGCCGGCGAGGGACCCGCCAGCAGCCACAGTAAGCCCGCCATCGCCAAGCTGACCGCTCGCTCTCCCGCCGGATTTGACGTCCATGCCGGCGCGCCATCCCGGCTCATGCGCGCACGGCGCTGGGCGTGTGCTCGCCTACGGCAGCCCTTGGCCTGCGTGTGCTTGCCTACGGCAGCCCTTGGCCTGCGTGTGCTCGCCTACGGCAGCCCTTGGCCTGCGTGAGCTTGCCTACGGCAGCGACCTTCCCCCCCTCGCGCGTGAGCGTGATGACGGCATCTCCGAGCGAGTAGGTGCCCACCCACGCATCAATCAGCGGCGCCAACTCGGGTTGCGTGGTGACCGCCGCCTCATCGACCCAGCCGACGACGGACTTGCCGGCCCGCGATATGCCCGTCTTATTGCCGCTCACCCGCATCGAGGGGAAGTCGGCCTACTGAAGTCGCCTGGCTGACGTCGCCTGGCTGGGAATAGCCACTAAACGCGAAGCAGCCTCGGCGTGTGCCATGCCTAAAGAATTTGCCCGATGTGTCGATATCGACTCTGCCGGGCGCACGGGTGCCCGCCGGGGAGTCCATGCAGCAGTCCTACAGCCATTTGAGCTTTCTCGATCGACTGCTTAGCTGGTTCGGGATGCATCCGCCACTGCCGCGGGTGGAACATCGAACTCGGAGCCCACCGAAGGCTAGGCTGGCTCCTGTCGGACCCGCGAGAACCCCGCGAGCCGACCCGCTCCTGCCCACGACCCAGAAGGCGCTCGATAGCGACGCGCTCCAGTTCGCTCTCACCAACCGTCTCACTGCGCTCCTCACGCATGTCGACCTCCAAAACGACAGACTTACTCTGGAGCAGTTGCGCGATTCCGTCTTCAGCAAGGCCATCGATCTGCCGCGGTTTTCTGCGGTCGCTGAAGAGCTGTTGCGTCTAGACATTGATTCGCCGGAGTCGGGCGACCGTGTGGCCGAGCTCGTCAGCCGCGATCAAGAGCTCACCGCGCGCGTCATGCAGGTCGCGGGGTCGGCCGCCTTCGGCCGCACGCCGCCGCGGTCACTCGCGCAGGCGGTCAGTCGACTTGGCTTCGAATCCATCCGAGGGTTCGCCATCGGCCTGTCGATGCACGGAGTCGTCTACCGCGTCCCTGGCTACGATCGGGAAACCGCCAAGCTCCGTGAAGCCGCCATCGAGTCCGCTATGCAGGTGTCGGCCGTCGCACGGGCCGTCGGACGCCCGGCCGACGCCGGGCTGGCGTTCCTCGGAGGGCTCTTTCAGGACGTCGGGCAGGTGCTCATCCTGCGCAATCTGAGCATGGTGCGTGCACGCACGCGGGGCGGTGCCGCCTCCGCACTCCTGGTGAAACGTCTCCTCGCGGACCTCCATACACCGCTCGGGGCGTTCTACGCGTTGCACCGGGAGCTTCCTCCACCCGTCGTCGCGGCCGCCTGGGGACACCACGATCCCCCCACGGCGCCTGCCGATTACGCGTGGCTCGCGTGGATCGTGTGGGCCTGCGCGGAGGTCTCTGCGGTGGTCGGCGACGGGACCGCGTATGAGCAGGCGCGCAAGGCGCTCGCGGCCCGGTGGCCGGCCGAGGCACCGGCGTTCGACAAAGTGGTGATGACGCTGCGGGAGTTGGCCGGGCCGGCGTGACGCTGCGCCTCTCGCGGTTCTGGCACTTTGCGCCCCAGCCGTCGCGTTCACGGTGAGCCAACACAGCGGGGTGCGTCGCGCCGAGCGCACCGATGAGCTGGTCGGAGTCTCGGATGTGGATGTTCGCCCGCGCGTCGAGGAATTGGCCCTCTCCACACTACCATTGATGCCCTGCTTCATTACGACAACGAACGTAGGGCTCGAATGCGGCAGCCTCGGCGTCAGTGAAGTGGCGAGCGCCTGGGTAGCTGAGCGGCGCACACCCCGCCGGAAGGCCGAGGACGAGCAGCAGCGTCGGGAGGGAGAGTCGTGCGGCGACGTCCATCGTAAACCCTCGAATTGCCAATTAGAAACGTGCCACGACTTCGAGACGCGCACCGTAGAAGGACGGCAGTGACCGACAGACGCCACTGACGCAGATGATCCCGCCAGTGTTTCGACCGCCGAACACCCCGAGCTGAACGTCTTCGGTTACCTGCCAAAGCACTTCGCCGGCGAAGTTGAGGAAGCGGTCCGAGTCACTGATGGCGGCCTCTGACTCGTACGTGTACAGGAGCGCCGCCGTGAGGAAGGGCGACCAACCCCACGTGACGGAGGCATCTCCGCGCACGAAGGACTTGATCGACGGCGGTAGCGCCTTGTCCTCACTACGATGTTGGAAAGCGACGCTGAGCGAATTTGGGCCGATGAGAGGGACGAGCAGCTCTCCTTCGACGTGCCAGAGTCGTCGCGTGAAGGCTGGGGCGTTATCCACAAAGTCGGAGGTGAACGCGTCGCCGAATGAGCCGTTCGGCCCCTCGAGACGGTAGCCGCCCCCGACGCTGACGCGGTAACCCGATTCGAATCGGCGCTCCACGGCGCCAAAGAGGTGAACCGCGCCGTTGCCAAGCTTGTCATCCGACAGGTCTACGTCCTCGTCCCACGCGAAGGCGTCGGGCTTGGCCCAGCGGTAGTAGACCGCGTTCACCGACGTCAGAAGCTCGACGCCGGGGATCAGCCACTGGAGTAAAAGCCGCCCGCCGCTCGCGTTGCTGGTCGATGGCACGATCTGATCGAATCGTTCCAGGGTCGGGGGCTCGATGTAGACCAGCGGCAACGCGATGGTCTCCGGGTTTTGGACCTCGAAGCGCCGGTAGTCTTTGTATTCGAACAAGATAGTGAACCCTGGGGTCGGGCTCAGCGACGCGCTGCCGTAGATCGCGCTACCGACGGCGCCCTGATCCTCAGTGCGACCCGTGACGAGAGAGGTCCGCTCGTTCAGGTTCCAGAGGGCGGCCCCTTCTGCGTGAAGGCTCAAGAGCCCAGCGATGCGCTTGGCCGAGACGGATCCCCCGAGGGCGGCGTCGCCTTCATCGCGGTTCGAGGTAGCCGACTCGTCGTAGTCCACCCAGCTCGCGCGGAGCCCGAGGTCCATCGATTCTTGGAGACGCACCGTCACCTCGCCTCCAGCCACCCGGTCGGCGCGCTCTGCTTGAAAGCCGAGGTCGACCACGTCCATGTTCTGCACGTTCGAGAGCCCGGCGAAGGCACGTACGGAGACGGGGCCGACCTCCGCCCGGACGCGGCCACCACGTATGGCGGTGTCGAGGCCAAGCTCGTCAACCTTTCGCACAGAGAAGACGAGGCCACGTCCGTAGGCCTCGACGAAGTCGCCCCCTACGATCGACAGCGCCGCGCCTTCGCCCAGACGGTCTGCGTATTCCACGAAGACGCGTTCGATTCGATGGTCGTCTTTCCACTGGCAGAGCGATGGGCTTATGCCCGCACACCGGCCTGACGCGTCGTAGCCTGGAAAGAGGGTGTTATCGATACGCACGCCAAGGGACAAGGGTTCGAGCGTCCCCGTGAGCGTGAGCTTGTTCTGGAGCGACACGACCTCGTCGTCGGCGTCGCGGCCGTTGCGATTGTCCTTCAAGAAGCTGAACCGGAACGTCTCAGTCCCGTCGAGGAAGGGCTCCCGAGCCCCGGACGCGCCCGGGACCGCGTCGAGCAGCGCCAAGAGCCTCTCTTCGAGAGCGACCTCATCGCCCGGCGAGAAGCCCTGATGGGTCTCGACGATGTTGCCCGCCCGATCGACCACCATCGAGAACGGGACGTCGCCGCGAGGGTTGTACCGAGCGAGGAGCTCTGAGCGCGCGTCGAGGACCACCGGGAACCGGTAGCCCCGCTTCTCGATGTAGCCTTCGACCTCGGCGATCGAATCGGGCCCGTCTGTGCTGACGGCGACAAGAGTCAGCCCGCGCGCCGAGAGACGCTCCCAGACCGGCGCGAGCGCTTCGAGCTCGAGCTTGCACGGCTTGCACCACGTGGCCCAGAAGGCGAGGTAGATGACGTCGCGACCGATTCGTGGGCCGATGTCGAAGGTGCCGCCGAACGCCGTCTCGAGCGTGAAAGGGGCGAGTCGGCGTCCACTCGAGTCGCTGCTCGGGGGGGCCGACTCCGCGCCGGCGTCAACCGGCGGCGGCTCGACGGCTCCCGCGGCGCGTGCGAACGCGATAGCCATCAAGGCGACGGCGACGATTCGGGGGTGCGTCACAGCGCGAGGAGCTCTTTGAAGGTCTCCTCCGCGTCGGACGCTTCGCCGCCAACGTCCTTGTAGACGACCTTCCAGGCGGGATCGACGACGGCCGTCACGGGGAGGAGGCCGCCCGTGCCGAGACAGTCGCTCGTCAGCTTGTCTGCCGGGTCGATGAGCACGGGAAAGTCGAGCCCATACGTCTTCTTCCACTCCTCGCAGAAGAGCGGCGTGGCGGGATCGTTCGGCGCGTTCTGCTCTTTCAGGATGGTGACGACGTGCAGGCCGGCGGCGCGGTTCGCCTCATACCACTCCTTCAACTTCGGCTGCTTGTCGCGGCACGGCTGACACCAGCCGGCGCCGAAGTAGATGAGCGTCGCTTTGTGGTCACAGACGAAGTCCGACAGCGAGACGGCTTCGCCCGCGCAGTTCTGGAGCTTCACGTCCTTCAGGAGCGCGCCTTGTTCGCATTGGCTGCCAGCGGAGACACACGCCATCGGCGTCGTCGTGTCGTCGCGGGTCAGGACGGTGTCCGTGCCGGTCGCACTACCGGACTCCCCAGGCGCCGTGGTCGTGCCCGACTCGCAGGCGACGGCCAACAGGCCCGCAAGGGCCACGCAAGTGGTCGAGATGACTGACTTAAGCGAGGAATCACGGAGGTAAAACATTCGGGGGCTCCTCGGGGCGACCTGGGCGCTCGGCCGACTCTTCCGGCGCGCGTGCACTTGTACCACGTCACTTACGACCGAGGCACCGGATGCTTACCGGGGTAACGCGGTGAGCGCCTCCAGAAATGACGTCTCGATCTCATCGAGATCGCCGCCGACGACCTTGGACACGATGCGGCCATCGGCGTCGATGACCAGCGTCGTGGGGAGCGCTGGAGCGCAACGCGTCGTCAGCTCGTCGGCGGGATCGATGAGGAGCGTGTACGGCACGCCGTAGTCCTCGCCCCAGCACGCGCAGAAGTCCCGATTAGCGGGTGCTCCTGCAGCGTCGGTCTCTTTGAGCACCGTGGCGACGCCAAGACCCTTCCCTGCGTACCTCGAGTGCCAGGCCACCTGGGTAGGAGCTTGCTCCCGGCACTCCTGGCACCACCCTGCCCCGAGCTCGATGACGAGCGCTTTGTGACGGCACACGAGGTCTGCCAGAGACAAGAGGCGACCACAGCAGTCGGCGAGGAACGCGCTCGGCAGGGAGTCTCCCTCCCCACATCCACCCGGTTCAGTGCTCAGCACGGGCTCCCCGACGCACGTCGTTACGGCGGGGACGGCTGGGCAGGCCCAAACGCAAGGGCCGGTGTCCGTCGGAGCGCTGTTCGAGCAGGCCAAGGCGAAGATGACGGTCAAGGAGGTGTTCCAGCGCACCCGTTCAGTCTACGCAACGGCATGTCCCATTGGAAAGGCCATGGCTCAGAAGTCCTTTAGCATGCGCGCCTCGGAACGTTCACATGATTGGACCGTTGCACAGGGCCGGCTACCGAGGCTATCCACGGGGGTGGTCGAGGCCGAGATTACGCTCCGTTAGGCGGATCGACCCCGACTTTGACAGCGCGACATGATCCCGCTCTCAAGTTTAGCGCACGAGGGTGTTGTCGACTCTCGAAGATGTAAATTGGGGACCCCAAATGGTCGGCGCCCAAACCCGACGTAGGAGAGGCATCGTGGAGAACACCGAACTTATCAAGGCCGAGTTCGTCGGCGAACTGACGGAACTCCTAGACACGGTGCTCTTCAGCGTCGAGACGGTTCGAATGGCGCTCGCAATCGGAAGACTGGCGAGGGACCCCCTTGCGGACCTTCGGACGTGGGTGGCCAGCGCCGTCGAAGAAGAGCGTGACGCTGGAAACGTCGCTGTCGAATCCCTCGAACATGCTGCCGTCGCGTTCTCCGATTTGGCGAGGGCTCTCTCGGATGACAGCACCGAAGGCATCTCGCTCGAGCTCCGCTTCTGGTCAACCTACGAATGGTTCCGCTCACGCCTCTTCGACCCCTCGGTCATGGTGGCGGGTCAGGCGTCGCTCCGAGCTGAGCTCGTCGAAGCCGGTATTCGACTCGAGGCGCTGAGACAGCGCATCAACTCGTGGAGTCAGGTCCGGGGAGCATTGTTGTAACCGCGCGAAGCCAGGCTTTGGAGTTGGTGACAGCGAGGGAGCGACAAGGGTAAGAGCGGATGGGTGCGAGCACTGACGAGTTGCTCGGAAGAGTGCGACGCACTATAAACTGTGGGTCCTGAAGGCAGCCGACGGCACCGATTGGTGCCCCCTCCCGATCCCCGACCTCAGGACAGAGGCCCAGGCCCCTGTTGCAGTCGAGAGACGACGAGCCCGAACGCAACGCGCCCCCCTCGGAAGCTCCCGACGGGGAGCAGGTGAATCGCGCTGCGCTTCCGTGGCCCTTGCCTCGACGGGAACGGCGCGCGTTACTCGATCGCGCCGAAGGGCTCTCGCACGCGCTGCCGGGCATGCTACGGCGCCACCGACGCCGCCTCTCTGAGGACGACTTGTGGGCGCTGGCGGACGGGACGAGAGCGCTACGGGTGGCGCTCGCTGCACACCCCCTCGGGCAGAGCGAGTTCGAGCGGATTCGGACGACGTCCGAGTCGCTCGAAGCCCTCGTCCGAAGGCATCTCCCAGGTGCCTTCAATGGCGGGCACTTCGACTTCGTGGGATCGCTGACGGTCGCCATCGTCACCGCGCTGATCATCCGCGCTTTCCTCTTCGAAGCCTTTCAGATCCCCACCGGTTCGATGATCCCATCGCTGCTCGTGGGCGACCGCATCTTCGTCGCCAAGTTCGTCTATGGCCTCAAGCTGCCCTTCAGCGAGAGACGGGTCTTCGCGTGGCGCCGACCCACGCGGGGTGAGGTCGTGGTGTTCGACTTCCCGCGGGAAGGCCCCCATGCGGGCAAACACTTCGTGAAACGGATCGTTGCGATCGGTGGCGACCGCGTCCGCCTCGAGGACAACGACGTCATCGTGAACGACAGGCCGCTGTCACCGGACGAGCTGACCATACGCACACGCGACCCTTGCCTCGGCGAGCCGGGCGAGTCCTGCAGCGCCCGTCCAGCCCGTTCGGCCGAAGCGGCGCGTGCGCTGGCCGCTGGGGTCACCGAGCCGGGCTGCCCATGCGAGCACGTTGAGAGCACGGTCGGTGACGTCACCTTCACGACGCAGTACATCCTCCCGGGCTCCCTCTGCGAGTGTCAGCGCACCACCGGCGGCGAAGGCTCTGGGCTCTCCTGCAGCAGCGGTCGCCCCGTCGTGTTCGAAGCCCCTCGTGTGCTTCGCAATGAGGCCGACTGGCCTCCGGCTCGGCCATCCCCCTTCCTGCTCTCGGGCTGGGGCGATCTCGGCCAGGAGGCCGTCGCGCGGAGCGCCAGCGGGCATACCGAGCTCATCGTGCCAGCGGGCCACGTCTTTGTGATGGGCGACAACCGCGACTTCTCCGAAGATGGGCGCTACTGGGGGCTCGTTCCGGAGGACCGTATCGCCGGGAAAGCCTGGATCATCTGGTGGTCCGCCGAAGACACGTGGTCGCGCTTTCTCACTCGAGTTCATCAGCGAAACGGTCGCAGCGCCGTTTCGGCCGCTGGAGCAGGTAAACCATGACCGACGACAAGAGAGACTCAGTGGGCTCGAGGCGCGAAGGCAGACACGGTCTGGCCTTCAAGGAGCGACTTCTCGACGCGGGAGGCATCGAGTCGGCAGTCGAGCGGCTCGCGGATAGTATCGTAGAGAGGCATGGGACGAACCCCAGGGTGCTCCCCGGGATAGCCCTCGTCGGCGTCCACTCGGGCGGAGTCCCGCTCGCACGGCGTCTCGCGTCGGCGCTGCAGCGGCGTGGTCACGTCACGGATAAAGTTGGGATGGACGTGGGCATGGACGTGGGCATGGACGTGGGCATGGACGTGGGGATGATCGACATCACGCTGTACCGCGACGACGCGTTCCTCGGGCT
>CANMLD010000211.1 GCA_947498315.1 Pseudomonadota bacterium
CTTTCAGCTTCAGCGGCCAGCTTCTGCGGGTCGCCCGGCCGGGTGGCTCTTCCCGTTCGCGCGGTGAGCGCGTCCTGGCGCAGCTGACCGCTCGTGACTAACTCGGACTCACAGAGACCTCGGACTTGGGTTCAACGAGTATGAGCCCGAGGCTTCGCGCTCGTTTCTCTAGGAGCTTGCGCTCCCAATCATGGCGGCGCGGCAGCGCCGCGAGGGTCACGGGCGACAGCCCGTGCGGGGTCTGGGGCGGCGCCCCAGCCGACCGGCCGGAACGTTAGCTCCGGCTGAAGCAGGCGACGCCGGCGCTGGGGCTGACAGCTAGTGAAGCGCACTGAGCGCCGCGCCGGCAAAGCCGGCAGCAGCCGCCGGTATCGAGTCAGCCACCAGCGGAAGGCCCTAAGACAACGTCTCGTTCACAGCGATCTCGTCTGAGTAACACCGCACGATGCTTGACTGGAGAGCAGGTCTGACTATCATCGACGCCCCGCCACGCCGAGTCGGCGTGGGATACCAGATCAAGGCGCGCGCCGCTCAAGACAGCGGGCCCGCAGGAGACCAAGCGAACATGGGTAACAACGACAACCGCAAGTCCCTCAAGATGCGTCGCCGTTCGGGCCAGAACAAGCTCAAGGCCCGCATGAAGCGTGCTGCCGAGGCCGCTCGAGCCTCGCGTCGCTCGCGCTGAGCGTTGTTACCCAGGGGCCTCCAAGCAAGGGAGGCCACCGACCTCCCGACGATATCGAGAGGCTGACGGGTCACTAAGGTGGCCCGTTTTTGTTTTTGTGCTCTCCTGCCTTCGTTGGTTGGAGTTTGCGGGGTCGCGCGAACAGCCGGAAGCCCGCATCAGTCCTCACTAGGCGCATGGGCGCCACGGCGCAGGGGGACTTTGGTACGAGACCTGTTGGGTGTTGCTGCGCCGCCGCGAACCACAGGCACGAGCCGAGGTCAGTTTCCTGGGTTGTTCGGCGCCGGCTCTTGGTGCGCTTGCTGCGCTTTGGGTGCCGCTTCCGGGGTCTTGGCGAGCGAATAGACGGCGAGGTTGTCGAAGACGAGGTGGCTTCGCCAGTTGTTGAAGCCGAAGTAGCGGCCTTCGATGAAGTCGGCGTCGGTGGCGTGGCCGAGATACTGGTCGTCGGCGTAGAACGCCACCGTCTTGCCGACGCGGATTATTTTCATTCGGTAAACGTGGCCGGATTCCACAGGCCGTGGCGGGCCGTCTTGGACCCACGCGCCCGGTCCATTGCCGTGCTCTTCAATGCGGGCGATCCGATTCACGCGGTTGTTCCAGCCTCCGAAGATGAACGCATAGCCGCGCTGGTGCGTCGGTTCGGTGTTCCACGACTCGCACTTCATGTCGCCGGGGAAGGTGTCTTGGTTCTTGCCCTTGATTTCCTGCACGAAGGGCATGCTGCGCGCGTCGTATTCGATGCGGGCGTCCCCATTCGGCAGCTTCTCGAGGAGCCAAGCGCCGGCGTTGTCGGCCTTGCGGTTGTGCACCTCTCCGGCTTCGATTCGCCAGTCGGGGGTCTCGATCTTCCAGTTGGGGCCGAAGTCAACACGGTCGAACTGATCCTCGAAGACCTTGCGTCCGCCCTTCAGGGCCTTCGCCAGCACGGCCGGAGGGCCGGCCGTGCGCGTACGCCCAGCCGTCGTGCGCTCCGCACCCGAGGCTTCGAGCGCGCGCGCTTCCACGAGCTTGGGGGTGTCGGGGTAACGCTCCGCGCAACCTGCTGCGCATAGTGCGAGCGCCAACATCGGAGCCGCGAATCGTCTAGCGAACGAGCTCAGTGGGGCGGACAAGACTCCGATTGGCGTCCACCGGCAATTTTCCAGGAAGCTGCTGTTTTTCCGACCGAGCAGGCCGAAGCGATGGAGTACGGGAGCAAGGAAGGCTGTTCTTGCGCTTGCCGGCGGGGGACACCCCCGCGCCCCCCGAGGGAGAAACGCCCGGAGCGTACCCCTAGGTACGTGAGGACGTATCGCAGACATCTGACGCCGCTCCCGTGCGGCAGCGCGAAGGCATGCGACGGGAGAAAAACAGCAGTCTCCTAGTGTCGAGTTGCTCTCGCTCAGGGGCGGGCGATGAAGCCCGCCTTCGTCGCTCGAGTACGCGCCTATGGTCGCCAACTCGTCGCGTCGAAAATTGCGCGGTGGACGCTCAATCTCCATTTTGTCCGACCCACTCAATCGCGGCCTCGGGGGGGCGCGCCAGGACCGTCCGTACTCATGTGGCCAGTAACCGTCCGACGCGGGGTGTCGCTCGGCGTTGGCGGGATGGGCGGGGGCGCCGGTGACGCGTTGAGCTCTTGAAGGTCATCGGGCATGAGAAAATCGGAGACGGTGCGGTCATCCTCCTCCGAGGACGAGTGGTACATCGCTTTTAGGACCGTGAGCTCACTCGTCGTCGCGCGTAACCGGCTCGTGAGGGAACGTACGAAGCTCCACAGGAGCTTCACCGCAAAGCGTGGGCTGCGGCGCAAGATCTCGTGGAAGGCGTTGCGGTGGATGGCGAGCAGCCACGTATCTTCCGTGATGAGGGCGTCCGCAGAGCGAGCGCCCTGGTCGATGAGCGCGAGCTCGCCAAAGTGGCGCCCGGGACCGAGCTCGGTGATGAAGACACCGTCGACCTGGATCTGAACGAGCCCGCTCACGATGACATAACAGATCTCCCCGGATTCACCTTTTCGGAAGACGACGTCGCCGGCTTTGAACTGCTCGTCGTAGCAAACGTTCAGCACACGCGCTTGCTCCGAGAAGGAGAGGTAGCGAAAGAGTGTGATCGACTGGACGGTCTCGAAGAGCTGCCGAATCCGCTTGTCGTCCTTGTGACCCGTGCTGCGTACCGTGGCCAGTACGGCGGTGATGTTGTCGTTTCCGCCGGCGTCGTTGGCGAACTGGATGAGGGTGTCGCAGGCCGCTGATTCGTCCGCTTCGAGCGACAGGATCTGACGCAGCACCCGCGCAGCGGCGTAGCCAGTGAGCCCGTCACTGCACAGCAAGAAACGGTCGGACGGGATGGTGGCGAGATCAAGGGTCTCGACCTCTACGGTCGGGTGGGTGCCAACGGCGCGTGTGACGGCGTTGCGGAAGCGGCGGTCGACTTCTTTGACTGACTTGATTCGGCCAGACTTCAGCATGTCAGCGAGGAGGCTGTGGTCCTCGGTCATCTGATGGATGGCGCCATCCCGTAGTAGGTAGCAGCGGGAGTCCCCGACGTGGCCGATGAACGCGCGCCCACCCGCGAAGAGCAGGACCGTGGCCGTCGTGCCCATCCCGCGTTCGTGAGGGTTCTCGGTCGCGCGTTCATAGACTTTGAAGGAGCCGCGCTGCAATGCGTGCTCGAGGAGGGAGAGGATGTCCCGGCGCCTCGCCTCGGAGCGCGGGTCATCGTCGTAGGCCTGAAGGAGGCTGGCACTGCTGGCGATGATTTCATGGATGGCGTTTACCGCCGTGGCGCTCGCAACGGCGCCCGCGACGTGTCCGCCCATGCCGTCGCACACTACGAAGAGTCGCAGCTTGCGATCGACCAGGAAGTTGTCCTCGTTGCGTTCGCGTTCGCGTCCTACATCGGTCCGTGCGGCGAAAGTGAGCTCCATGACAGGCCTCCTTGGAACTCGACTCAGTACTGAACTCGGAACTGCAAGTAGGCCCAGTGTGCCGCGTCGGTACCTCCGCCGAGGGACTGAATCACCTGCTTGGGCAGGAACACGGAGTAGCCGCCTTCGAGCGAGATGAGGTCGCTCGGAGCCCAGCTCACGACGAGGTCGATCTCGTAGCCGACATTGTTGCCGATCGCCTGACGAGCGACGTCCGGCGAGGCGGGGTCGGGGGTCTTGCCGGCGCCAAATCCGCCAGGGAGGGGACCGCTGGTGTTCGGCAAGCGGAAGTAGTGGAACGCGAAGTGAGCACCGAAGCCCCGAGGGGGCGTGAGCTCGACAAACCCGCCGACGTCCATGATGTTCGTCAGGTTGAAGAGGTTCATCTTGCCGAGGTAGGCCTGACGAGATGGGAAGAGCGGGTTGAAGTCGACGCTGCTCCCGTCACTCGGGTTGGCGTCCCCGCTGGCCCAGGTGAAGAAGGCACCGAGCGCCGGCAGGGTTAGCACCGGGATCTGGTATGAGACCTCGGCGTGATAGGCCGTCGCGAAGTGCTCGAGCTCGAGCGTCGGATTGACCGGGTCGGTACGGGAGCCGAGCTGAAACATCGCCTCGCCTTCGAAGAGGAAGCCCGATGCCAAGAGCTCGATCCGCCCGCCGAGCGTGTGGATGTTGCGCTCTTCGAGTCGACGCTCTTGCCCATTCGCCGTGGGCTCTTGCACATCGAGCTCGTCGAGCAGCCCCATGTAGTAGACGTCGAGCGTTGTATACGGGATCCCGCTCGTGCTGGCGTAGAGCCCGAAGAAGTCGCCGTCACCCTCGACCCCCGCGGACTCGCGCGTCTTGGCGTAGAAGGCGTCTACCGCGATGTACGGCGCGAACTCATATCGGATGAAGCCGCCGTCGAAGGCTTGGCCTGCGAGCCCAAAGTCGTCAGTGCCGACGAGCCGCTCCCGGCCATAAGCGAGCTCCGTACGACCAGCTCGGATGGTCAGCCCTTGTGCCCAGGGCGGGCTGACCTCGGCCCACCCCTCGTGCAGACCAATGCCATCGCCGTTCGTCGTGGTCTGGCCGAAGAGGCGAGCGTCTTGAAAACGGACGCGAGTCCGCACCCAGTCTTCAACGCCGAGGTCGATGCCGAGGCGAACTCGGTGACCCCAGAACGCGTCGCGGTCGTCGTTCTCGTCACTACCGTCAAAGTCATTGCGGTTGCTGGAGATCTCGGGCCGGATTCGGACGTCGGCGCGTAGCCCGAAGTCGACTGGGCTCTGCGACTTCTTGCCTCCGCCGTCACCAAGCTCGGCCAGACTTGCCTCGATGCTCTGAATCTGGGTCTTCAGTGCCTCCGCTTCGAGGAGTCGCTTCCTCAGATCGGCGATGACCGAGTTTTGAGCCTCCAGGGTCTGGGCTTGCTTCTCGCTGCGCTCACGCAGTTTACGCACCTCGAGGTCTGCCTTCTCCTGGGCCTCTTTGAGCGTGTTGAGTTCTTCCTCCAGGGCACGGACGGCGCTTTCAGGCTCGTCGGCGCGTGCGCTGGGGGCGAGAGGGGCCGCGAGGGCCAGGAGCCATGTGAACCATCGACGGCGCAAGCGCGATACTCCTCGGGCGTTCATTCCGACCTTAACACAGGGCCACGGGGCGTCAAAGCGAGTGGACTCGCACGGGTTCACGAGCGGACGCGGCAGTGGGCCAGGAGGGCGCGCGTGCCGCCGGAGGGATCAGAACGTGAACTGAGCGAGAAGCGGAAAGAGGACGAGGCACGCTGCCATGATGGCGAGCGCGATGCCGATCCGAGCGGCCGGGTGGTCCGACCAGTGCCAGAGTCCGGCGAGGGGATCCCCTTCGCGCTTGGTTTGGGGCGACTGAGGGTTCTGGTCCATCATCCAGCGTCTCCACGAAGAAGTGCTTCAACGGTCTCTTGGTCCGCTGCGGGGAAGGGATACTCCTCGAGCTCGTCGGACTCAACCCAGCGGAAGTCGTTGATGCGGAGCTTCAGCACCTCATCCGACAACAGTTCGCAGAGGTAGACGTGGAAATCGATGACGTAGCTCGAGTACTCCTTCACGACGGAGAAGAGCTCGTCCCCGACGTGCACGGCAACGGCCATGCGGTCCGCCAACTCGCGCGCGAGGGCGACGGCATCGGTCTCGCCGGTCTCCACCTTGCCGCCAGGAAACTCCCAGAGGAGTGGCATGATCGCCGTTGGGCGGCGCTGAGTAATTAGATAGCGCCCGTCGCGTTCGATTACGGCGGCGACGACGCGGATGTGTGGCGTTTGGCGGCTTTCAGACACGAGCGTCTTCTATCAGAGATGGGCCTTCTGCAGCAAGGTGACCACCTCGAAGTGTGGGGTATGCGGGAAGAGGTCCACTCCTTCGACGCGAACCGCCTCGTAGCCGTGTGTTGCGAGTCGGTCGACGTCTTTGACGAAGGCGTCTGGCGAACACGAGACAAGGACCACGAGCGGTGGACCCAGCGCAGCGACGGCGTCAACGGCGGACCCGAGCCCACCTCGGGGAGGATCGAGCAGGATGAGGTCGGGTGAGCCCTCCGCTGCCCCTTCGCCAGGCAGGAGGCGTTCGCGAGCGAGTGACCGTAGCGCACTCTCGGCGTCGCCATGAATGACCCGTGCGTCCGGAAACCTCGCCGCCGCAGTGCGCGCACTACCGTCGCTCCGCTCAATCAAGGTCGCGTGACGGTAGCGACCGCGCAGCGCCCGGGTGAAGAGGCCGGTGCCGGAGTAGACTTCCAGCAAGTGAGGGAACGCCATCGGTGAGGCGTCAAGTACCGCCTCGGCGAGGAGCGTCGCGCCGACGGCGCTAGTCTGGAAGAACGAGGCGGCATCTACGTCTACATCCATTCCGAGGATGCTCTCGTTCAGGAGCGCCCTTCCGGCGAGATGAGTCGTGTTCGGTCCAAGGACGACGTTTTGTTGGGCCGAGTTGACGTTCAACCCGATGCTGGCGAGGTGGGGGATCTCGCCCATGAGCTGTTGGGAGAGGGCCCGCCAATCTCGCTTCGTCGGGTCCCCGACGATGAGGATGAGGGCGACTTGGGCCTCGTGCTCCGAGACGCGGAGCAAGAGCGTGCGAAGTTCGCCGCTGGCATCACCCTCGCTAGCATCATTGACATACCATGGCGCCACGCGGTGTTCGTTCAGACGTTCGAGGACCGCTCGCCGAACGCTCTCGGCGAGCGGGTGCTGAACGATGCACTCGCCGATGGGCACGAGCGTTTTGGAGTGAGGGCCATAGAGCCCGGTGATGAGCGCGCCAGGACGGCCGCCCACTGGCATCTGCACCTTCGTTCGAAAGCCAAAGTCACGCGAGGACCAGCGGAGGGGGCGACTCGGCAGCGAGCGCAGGTTGTGGCTCGAGTCCATGAGGCGGCGCAGACGTTCGGCCTTCGCGCCACGCTGCGCTGGCCTCGAGACCGCCTGCCACGGGCAGCCACCGCAGGCGCGCGCGTGGACGCATGGCGCCGGGGTGCGGTCCGGGCCTTGCTCGACAACGCGGAGGAGCTTGGTCCAGGTGGCGTTTCGTCCCCGGGACAAGACCTCCACGACCGCGAGATCTCCCGGGACGCCGCCGTAGACGCGGACGTTCTGGCCCTTTGCCGACTCGCCTTCAACGTGGGCTAGAGAAGCCCCTTCGCCATCGAGGCTCGTCACCCGTACTGTCAGGAGGTCGCCTGTCGGTGCGATGGGCCGTGCGATGGTCGGCTCGCGGCTCATGCCCACAGGGCTCGTCCAGCCGAGCGAAGCAGCTCGGGCCGCAAGATGACCGCGCCTCCGTTGAGCGCATGCCAATGTCCTACGACGACGCGTGCGTCCGCTCCGAAGGCGAGGGCGGAGGCGAGGGCTGTGATGGGGACGCCAGCGAGGGCAGGGGCGTCGAGGTCGATCATGAGGAAATCAGCGACATCGCCGGGGGCTTGGCGGACGGTCGTCGCGGAGAGCAAGGCTGCCGGATCGAAGTGGCACCGGCGGCCGCTACGAAGGCGCTCGTGGTACTCGAGAGACCGAAGCTCGAGGAAGGGGTCGACGTGCGCCTGACTGTCACTACCGATAGCGAGGGCAGCACCCGCGTCGAGTAGCTCCGGTAGCCGCGGGATCCCGTCGGCGAGGTTGGCCTCGGTTGATGGACAGATGACGGCGACGGCGCCGCTCTTCCCGATGAGCGTGACGTCGTAGTCATTCAGATGCGTGAGGTGAACGGCGTGGGTACGAGGCCCGAAGGCGCCGGCGTCAGCGAGGAGTGCCACCGGTGTCTTCCCATGACGCTCCAGGCACCACGCGACCTCTTTGGGTTGCTCCGCGACATGGGCGTGCAGCTCCGCCCCTCGGAGGCGAGCCCAGTCGGCGCACCGAGCGAAGCCCTCGGGTGAGACGGCGCGGACGCTGTGTGGCGCGATCCCGACTGGGATACCAGCGGTTGCGCGGAGCTCGTCAGTCAGCGCGATGGCGTCGTCGATGTCCTTGTCTCGGAAGCGTTTTTGGCTGGGCTCGGGCGCTTCGAGGTAGACCACTCTCATCAGCTCCAGAGCGATCCCGGCCCGCTGAGCCGCCGCGATGAGGCGGCGGGAGAGCTCATGGCAGTCCGCGTATCGCTGACCGCCCTTGCCGTGGTGAAGGTAGTGGAACTCCTTGACCCGCGTGTAACCGGCCTGCCTCATCTCGAGGTAGGTAGCCGTGGCGATGTCCTCGAGGAGCTCCGGCGTCATCTTGTCAACGAGAGAGTACATGGCGCTGCGCCAGGACCAGAAGTCTTCTGAACGTCCAGTTGGGCGTTCGGCGACACCACGTAAAAGGCGTTGAAAGACGTGGCTGTGCGCGTTGATGAAGCCCGGGAGCAGCGCCATGTTGCGCAGGCGCATCGTCATCGATCCCGGGAGGGGGGCCGCATCAACGCTGACAATGCGGCCGCGAGCGTCGAGATGGACGACTCCGGGAGCGAAACGACCCCCGTTGAAGACGAGGTCCGGCTGCAGTGCCGTGAGAGCGGGTGACATGTTTGGCGCTAGTGGCGCCGGACCTTTCGTCAGGTCAACAGGTTGGGAGCTGGAATGTTCATGCCGTTCAAGACGGGCCCGACGGGGACGATGGGCGGCGCGAAGGTTGGGATCGGGCCCATGCCCTGCACGAGCATGATCTGCTGAGCGGGGAGCCAAGCCATGAACGCGGCGCTGACGGCCGTAGC
>CANMLD010000212.1 GCA_947498315.1 Pseudomonadota bacterium
GGCCAGCCGCTGCCGCGGCTTGACCCGCTGCCGCCGCCGCCTGAGCCGCCGCGAGCGCCGCTGCCGGATCGGCTGCACCTGCCGCCGCCGCCGCCGCGGCCTGCTGAGCCGCCGCCATGCCTTGCGCCGCCGCGGCCTGAGCTGCCGCGAGCGCCGCCGCCGGATCACCGCCGCCGGCGGCCGCGGCCTGCTGGGCTGCGGCAGCGCCAGCCGCTGCAGCGGCCTGAGCCGCCGCGATGGCCTTGGCTGCGTCGTCACCGCCGGCCGCCTGAGCCGCCGCGATGGCCTTCTGAGCTTGTTCGTTCGCTTCTTTTACCGCTGCCGCAGCGTCGCCCGCTTTGTCGGCAGCTGCTTCGTCGCCGACCTTGTCGCCGTCGTCGCCGCTCTCGTCCTCCTCTTTCTCGCCTTCCCCCGGCTTCTCTTCGTCTTCCTTCGCCGCTTCGACTTTCTGGGCAGTGGGCGGTGGCGTGGGGGGCGCCTCCTTCTTGCAGGAGACGAGCCCAAAGGCGGTTATGAACGCGAGGCTAAAGGTCCAAGTTCGCATCTCTGAGGCTCCTATCGAGGTCGGTGTTCGCACCAAGGCGCGGTGGACCGGGCATGGGCCCGATTCGGCCGGTTCAGGCGTCCGAGAACGAGTATTTCGAGTCGTCGTCGCCAGCGCACGAGCGCATGGAACGGCGCAGGACAAAGTGCGCGCCGATGGGTGTAACAGAAAGTCCGCGTTCGTCCAGTCGCCACCGCGCTTCTTCCTCAGGCGAGTGCCTCTGGACCTGGCGCCCCCACTCTGTTGCGCCTCGAAGAGCCCTTCGGTAGAGAAGAGCGATGGCCTTCGCCCTGACCACTGCGTTGCTCTTACTGAGCGCCATGCCCGCGTCTACTCCGACTCCGGGCCCTCTATGGTCAGTCGCCATCCCGGGGCACGGCCGCGCTGTCTTCGTTCCACCGTCGACGCCGGGCCGTGCCCCCCTCGTCATCGCCATTCATGGGTCCTGGGATCGACCCGAATGGATCTGCGAGATGCTCGACCGAGCGCTTCGGGGCGACGCCGGGATCCTGTGCCTACGCGGCGTGCTCCGAAAGGAACGCCCCAACGACGGGCCTCGCTGGACCGTTGGTAATGAAGCGACCACCCGGGCCGAGCTCGCCGCGGCCCTCAACGTCGTAGCGTCGACGTTCGGAGACCGCGTGATGACATCTCGCCCGATTCTCTCCGGATTCAGCCTCGGCGCCGGCATGGCAGCGACGTTGGCTCGCAAAGAGCCCAGCGCGTGGTCGGGCGTACTGCTCGTCGAAGGTGGCATGGGAGCGCGAGTCGCAGGGCTTGTACCGAAGGCCCTGCCGCTCGCGCTGGGCTGCGGGACGCGAGGCTGCTCTGCGAAGAGCGCCGCACTGTGCCGTACGCGTTCAGGCCCGTGCCTAGCCGAGACCGACCTGCGTTACGGGCACAGCTACAACCCTCCGTTCGAGGAGTCGGGGGCGCGACTGCTACGATGGCTGGTCGCGACCGCTCAGGCCGCGAGCGACGCCACACCGCAGTAGGCGCCGTTCAGACGGAGAAAGAAGACCCGCACCCACACGTCTTGGACGCGTTCGGGTTCTCGAAGTGAAAACCCGTGAACTGGAAGGACTCGACGTAGTCGACCTTGGTGCCTTCGAGGTAGGTCAGGCTCATCGGATCGACGAGCACTTTGAGGCCGTGAAAGTCGAGGACCCAGTCTCCGGACTTCTCTTCGGATTCGAAGTCCATGTCGTAGGTGAAGCCGGAGCATCCACCGCCGACCACCATGACGCGGAGGCCATGGCCGGCTAGCCCTTGGTCGCGAGCCATGTCTTGGACTTTCTGGACGGCGAGTTCGGTGAGTTGCATGCGACGGTCCTCCTGTAGAACGAGGACAGTCTAGGGGTGGGGCGGCTCCTGTCAATCTCGGACCACATAGGTCCGAGATTGACAGCAAGCCAAACTGATTAGGTGGGGGGCGGGACCACCTGGACCGTGAACGCGCCATTCTCGCCAGTGTAGGCCTCCACGGCGATGAAGGTCGTTACGCCCTCGGTCAACGCCACCTCGATGGCGTCTGACGAGTAGTAGAAGTCTTGCCCACCGAGGCAAGCGCCTGCTTCTTCGCCACAGCCGGTGTAGATCGTGACGAGGCTCGGCGTCTCGAACTCGACGTAGTCAACCAAGTTCACCACGTAGGTGCCCGTCACCGATGGGACGAAAGAGAACACCACGTCGCCGTTGTCCTCATCGAGGAACTGCACCGCGTCGCACTTGTTGTCGTCGTCTGCGTAGCCGACCGACGTGTCGCCCGTGAACGTGGTGATCCCCGTGGCCTCGTCGTAGGCGCCTTGAGCCGCGTTGCCGCAGGCGTCGCCGACACAGCCGGAGCAAACCCCACCACAGCCATCGCTGCCGCAGCTGAAGCCGTCGCAAGACGTGACACAGCACGAGACTTCGAGTCCGACGCCTGCCCACGGCTCCTGATTTGCCGCCTCGGAGGCCCACGATTCGATGGAGAGGTAGTAGTTCCGGTTGGCTTCTGCATCGAACGAGTGCTCGATGTTTCCGCCGAAGAGGGCCCCCTTGGCCGAGATGCACTCTACCGCACCGGCGACGCAGCCCGAGCCCTCATCGCCGAGCACGTGCAAGTCGAGCCCGTCCGCGCCCGTGACGAGAACATCGACTTGCGAGGCCGTGTCGGTAACGAAGGTGTGGACGAGCTCCGGTCCGCTGTAGTCGTCGCCGAAGAGCGAACACTCGTAGGCGTCGAAGGCGTCGGTCGCACCAACGGATTCGCTCGAGAGCGCGGAGACCGACTGATTGCAGGCGAGCGTCGCCACCGGAGCGCAGAACTCGGAGAGCGAGCCGCAAACCCCCGCCGTACAATCGAGGCCGGCGTCGCAGGTGCCGCAGACCCCACCACAGCCGTCTTGGCCACACGCCTTGCCTCCACAAGCGGGGACGCAGGGCGGCGCTACGGACAGCGTGTAGGGGCCGCTCTCACCAGCTTCCCAGCCGTCGATGAGCACGTAGATGGTCTGGTCCGCTTCGAGCGCGACCGACTCGAACTCCGTCTGATCGCTACCGACGAGATCGTCATATCCGAGGCACTCTTCTTCCGTCGTAGGAGCGCCACAGGTCGACACGAGGGCCAAGACCGAGTCGAAGGACGCCTCGAGCGTGAAGGTGTAGACGCCGGAGACCGTCGCAGTGAAGGCCCAGAGATCGTCGTTTGCGCCTTCACCGGCGCCCAGGAACGAACACGTCCCGGGCGGCAGGGTGAAGTCGCTCGCGCTGGCCGCGGTGTCGCCCGTCGCCGTGGCGTCGAGCGTCAGGGTCCCGTTTGGCACACACCCGCCGCCATCGGTCCCGTCGGTCCCGTCTGTCGCGTCCGTGCCGTCGGTGCCGTCCGTCGCGTCAGTTCCGTCGGTCGTGTCCGTGCCATCGGTGCCGTCGGTCGCGTCCGTCGCGTCCGAGCCGTCGGTCGCGTCCGAGCCGTCCGTGTCCGTGGCGTCCGAGCCGTCCGTCGCGTCGGTCGTGTCCGAGCCGTCCGTGTCCGTGGCGTCCGAGCCGTCCGTGTCCGTGGCGTCCGAGCCGTCCGTGTCTGTAGCGTCCGAGCCGTCCGAGTCGGTCGCGTCCGTGGCGTCAGAGACGTCACTGCCATCGGTCACGTCGACGCCATCGGTCGAATCACCACCCGTCGTGTTCGTGGAGGTGCTTTCTTCAGCACAGGCCACCGTCAGCACCACAGCCGAGAGGCGCCAGAGTCGAGTCCATCGTTTCATCGTATTATATCCCATCAAGTTCAACGGCCGAGCGCTTTGTATGCTCAGCCTGAGGGCCCACCGTAAGTGGCGGAAGCTAAGGGTCACCTCCCCATCCCGCAAGTATCGAGGTCGTTATGACCGCAGAGACGAGCGGACCGTTTCGCACGGAAGCGACGTGAGAACGCAGTCCTGACCGCCACATTCCGGCGCGGATCTCGTCCGCCTTCGCTACTTTCGAGCGTGCGTCGCCCAGCGAAAGAGCCGGCGCACGTACGACGCCTCGGTGTCGGCAGGCAAGACTTCGATGAGCCCAATTGCTGCTGTTGCGAGCAGCTCGAGGTTGCCCGCCCGTCTCGCGGCGGTCAGCAAGTCGTCGAGGAGCTCGCGCCGATCGAGATCCGTGAGGTCTGAGCGAAGGAGCAGCTCGGCGAAGAGCCGTGCCGCATGCGCCGGCAGTCGTCGGCGTAGCGCCGATCGTGCCAGGTTCCAGACTAGCGGCAACTCGCCGATCGGGCTGAGAAAGAGCCCTACGAGGTGCTCCGCGAGCGCCACCATCGACAGCACGTCCGTGCGATTGTGCCGGAGGATCGGATCGAGGTGGGGCGCGTGACCGGTGCGCAAATAGTGGAAGTAGAGCGCAGGGACGAGCGAGCCCGGGACGTCGTCGACGCGGGCCTCGGGATCGAGACCGAGCACCGTCTGTTCGAGAGTCTGGAGGCGTGTATTGGGGAAGATCCCCTTATAGGCTTGCCGGCTGACGTGTAGGAGGTCGAAGTGAGGACGAAGCTTGATGCTGGCTTCATGGCGACCGAGGAGTCGCGTCACGACGAGGCGCGACTCGAGCACCGACAGATCATAGCTCTTGCCGTTGAAGCTGACGAGGAACGGGCGCGACTCGAGGAGCCCCATGACGTGGTGTAGGACCGCCATCTCCGTGGTCGGGTCCTGCATGAAGACCTGTTCGACCACGACCTCGCCGCCTTCGAACCACGCGCAGCCAATGAGGAAAGCGTGAGTGCCGGCGCCGTGCGAGAGTCCGGTGGCTTCGATGTCGAGAAAGAGAGCGTCCCTGGCGTCGAAGCCCTTTAGCCTGGAATCGCCGAGCAAGGCTTCGAGCGACGGCGCTTCAGCGTCTCTTGCCGCCACCACACGCTGTCGTGTGCGATAGAGAGAGAGCCCATCACCTTCGTCGAAGACGGCGCCGAGGGGGAGTTGCTCACGAAAGACGTGAGCCTTGCCGTATGGCGTCTCGACCATCGACCACGGGCGCAGCGCCTCGAGCGACCCGAGCTCGGGGGCGGCGCCGCGTGCCGACAAGTCCGGCAGCACGAAGGGTGATCCGGCCTCCGGCAACGGCTCGGGTTCGGCAGGTCGCGTCTTGAGGTGCTGAAGGCGCCCTGTCAGCCGGCGGATCTCGCTCAACGCCCGTGTCCTGGTCGCTCGGACATACCCTCGCCATGGCTCATGACTAACTCGATTCCGAGGTCTGGTGCCGACTGAGCCGGCGCGTCGCTTAGAGCTGCCCAGGGGCTATCAGCGCTCAGCAGTCGGCGGTCAGCTCCGGCCCCGGCCGGCCGACGTCGTATCTCACTACGGAGAGCCTCGGACGTTGCCTGGCTGAACGCTGAGCGCTGAAGGCTGAGAGCTTGCGTTAGCTCCGACCGAATCCGGCGCCCGCCGGCGCTGGGGCTGACTGCTGGCATCAGTGGAGCGTGCCCCGGTCTGGGAGTGGCGCTCCGGCGTCCTTCAGTATCGCAGCGATGAGTGACACCGGTGTGAGCTTGCCACCGTCGTCGGGATTTCGGGCCGCACCGAGGCAGCTCGGGCAGCCGTCGTTACACCCGCAATCGGTGATGAGCGACCGAGCCGACGCGAGCAAAGGCAACGCGAGCTCGAAGAGGCGCGGGGCAAAGCCAACCCCGCCTGGGAGGTTGTCGTAGAGGTAGAGGCGAGGCCCCGACTCTTCGACGTCGTCGACGGCCTGACCGAGATCCATGCTCGCGCACATCATGCGAAGGACGGAGACGGTGTGGAGAGCCTGCCCAACGCCGCGAAGCGCGTCTACCACGCGGTCACGCCCGAACGCGGAGAGGACCGCCTCGGGGACGGTCAGCCACATGGCCGACGTGTGCATCTCGATCTCCGGCAGGAAGACCTCGCCGTAACCGACGTTCTCGTGCGTGTCGAAGCGCACCTTCTTGAAGCCCACGACCTTGTCGCTCACGAGCACCTCGCCGTGCGCGATGGTCGCCTGCCTGCCCGACGCGTTCACGTCATCCGGTCCCCCGCCGAGCTGCCCGTCCTCAGCGATGACCGTGATCTTGAGCTTGCTGTGGGCGTAGGTGAAGTAGTCCGGGTCGACGCGACGGACGAACGCTTTGTGGTTGTCGTAGTCGAGGCGCTCGACCTGGTACTGGTCGCCGTCGAGGTTGTAGATGGCGTGTTCGTGCAAGGTCGTGTGGGCGCTCTTGAAGTCGACCTCTGCGATGATGCGGTTCTGGCCGAGAGGCGCCCGACCGTCCTTCGGGTCGAGCTCGATGACGGTGAAGTTCTCGGACTCCACGGAACGTAAGCTCACGTGGTTGGCGGGGTAGCTGCGATCCATCCAGTGCCACTGTGGACCGGCCTTGTGGAGGATACGATGCGCCGCGAGGTGGTCGAGCACCTCGGTTGTTTGCTCCACAGCGAGATGCCCATAGCGCTCTCCCTCCGTGAAGGGCAGCTCGAAGGCGGCGCACTTCACGTGATCGACTACGATGACCAGGTTGTCGGGGTCGATTCGGGCTTCCTCCGGCGTCTGGCCGAAGAAGTAGTCGGGGTTCTGGACCACGTACTGATCGAGGGCAAGCGAACGGGCGACGTAGACCGCCAGGGACTCCCCATGGCGCCGACCCGCGCGGCCCGCCTGCTGCCAGACGCTCGCGATGCTGCCGGGGTAGCCGGCGATGATACAGGCGGTGAGATCACCGATGTCGATGCCGAGCTCGAGCGCGTTGGTCGCGACGACCCCGAGCACGGCGCCCGACCGGAGGCCCTGCTCGATGCGACGCCGATGCGTAGGCAAGTAGCCACCGCGGTAGCCCTGCACGATCTCCGGATCTTGATGATTTCGAACGAGATCTTCGCGCAGGTACTTGACCAGTAGCTCGACGTTCAACCGCGACTGCACGAAGGTGATGGTCGGCACGCCCTGCCGCACGAGATCGGACGCGAAGCGGCGTGCGACGTGCAGGTAGCTGGCGCGGATGCCGAGCTGCTTGTTCACCACCGGCGGGTTGACGAAGACCACGTCCCTCGATGACCGCGGCGCACCACTGCGATCGATGATGGTGACCTTCTCTTCGAGCAGGCGTTCGGCATGTTCCCGCGGGTTCGCGATGGTCGCCGACGCGGCGATGAAGGTCGGGTTCGACCCGTGAAACGCGGCGATTCGCTTCAGACGCCGAATGACGTTGGCGAGATGGGAGCCGAAGACGCCCTTGTACGCATGGAGTTCATCGAGGACCACCCAACGCAGATTCCGAAACAACTTCAACCACTTGGTGTGGTGAGGGAGGATCCCGGCGTGGAGCATGTCGGGGTTGGTCAGGACGATTTGACCGAGCTCTCTCACTTGAAGACGGGCATCGGCAGGCGTGTCACCGTCGAAAGTGAAGGTGCGGATGTCCGCGCCCGTGCGCTCGATGGTCTCGTGCAGGCCGGAATACTGGTCCTGAGTGAGCGCCTTGGTCGGATAGAGGAAGAGCGCACGACCATGCGGATTGTGGAGGAGGTCCGACAGGACGGGCGCGTGAAAACAAAGGGACTTGCCGCTCGCCGTAGGAGTAACGAGCACCGTGTGTTGTCCGGCGCAAGCGCTCTCGATGGCTTCGGCTTGGTGGCTGTAGACCTGCTCGATCCCCGACGCCCGAAGCGCGGCGGTGAGGGTCCCGTGGAGGCACCCAGGAAACGGCGCGTAGGTGCCTTCGCTCGGCTCGACTCGGCGAACGGCGGTGATCGTCTCCGCGATGTCGGGCGTGTCGAGCCAGCGCCCTACGAGCTGCGTGATGGTCGGAGTCTTCTCGAACACAGGCCTCTCCGGGCCCGGTGCGTCGTCATCGCAGCGCCGGGGGACTGACCATACTTTCAGGTATCAGCGCTGTCAAAGACCGTTGAACGCGGAAGAGAGACGGCGAGAAGAACGCTCACGACCACCTCGATTCCGAGGGCTGCTGCCGGCTGAACCGGCGCGTCGCTTAGAGCTGACCCGGGGCTGTCAGCGGTCAGCTCCGGCGGTCAGCTCCGGCGCCGGCCGGCCGAGGGGCAGCTCAGTACCGAGTGCCACGGACGTTGCCCGGCTGAACGCTGAGCGCTCGTGACTGACTCGATGTCCGGGGCTGCTGCCGGCGATGCCGGCGCGGCGCCCAGTGCTGCTCCTGAGCGGTCAGAGATGAGCGGTCGGCCGTCAGCTTCGGTCGGCCGGCCGGGCTACATGTCTCGCACGGCGCGCCGCTTCCCTGGCCTCGCCGGGCTGACCGCTGAGCGCTGATAGCCCGGAGTCAGCTTCGGTCGGTCGGCCGGGCTGCAAGTCTCGCACGGCGCGGCGATTCCTTGGCCTCGCCGGGCTGACCGCGCGTGACTGACTAGACGACCACGGCTCCTGCCGGCGCTGCCGGCGGGTCGCTCAGGGCTGCGCACGGCGCTTTCAGCGGTCAGCTTCTGCGGGTCGGCCGGCCGGTTGGCTCTTCCCGTTCGCGCGGCGAGCGCGTCCTGCCGCGGCTGACCGCTGACCGCTCGTGACTAACTCGGACTCACGGAGACCTCGGACTTGGGTTCAACGAGTATGAGCCCGAGGCTTCTAATCGGGGCGGCGCGGCAGCGCCTCGAGGGGCACGGGCGACAGCCCGTGCGGGGTCTGGGGCGGCGTCACGGGCGACAGCCCGTGCAGAATCTGGGGCGGCGTCACGGGCGACAG
>CANMLD010000213.1 GCA_947498315.1 Pseudomonadota bacterium
CTGCTCCTGAGCGGTCAGCTGTCAGCGGTCGGCGGTCAGCTCCGGTCGGCCGGCCGGTCGACGTGTCTCGCACCGCGCGGCGCTTCCGTGGCCTCGCCGGGCTGACCGCTGACCGCTCGTGACTAACTCGGACTCACGGAGACCTCGGACTTGGGTTCAACGAGTATGAGCCCGAGACTTCTAATAGTGGCGGCGCGGCAGCGCCTCGAGGGTCACGGGCGACAGCCCGTGCGGGGTCTGGAGCGGCGCCCCAGCCGGCCGGCCGTAACGTTAGCTCCGGCTGAAGCAGGCGACGCCGGCGCTGGGGCTGACCGCTGATAGCCCGGCGTCAGCTCCGGCTGAAGCCGGCGGCGCCGGCGCTGGGGCTGATCGCTGATAGCCCGGCGTCAGCTCCGGCTGAAGCCGGCGCCCGCGGGCGCTGGGGCTGATGTGATGCAGAACCGAGGCGGTAAAACTCCCCGCTCAAGTGGCGGCCGCTCCCGACCGATTCCAGTCGCGTGGACGTCGGTCTTGCCAGTCTCATCGCCGGAACCGCTGCAGCCGCGGGGATGGTAATCGGCGCGCAACTACGCGGACGCGCAGCGCATCGGATGGGCAAAGCGTTGGCCGAGGATCGGGGGCTCACGCTCCTCGAGATCGCTCAACTCAGCCACCTCGCACGCAATGGTGATGAAGGGGTCTCGGAGCTCATCGTCTCACCGCGCCGTTACGACGCGGCCGTGATGCGTTATGTGAAGCACCTCCGATCGCGCAGTCTCTCCGGTTCGGAGTACTTCGGCGTCATCGTCGAGATGACCCGCCTGCGTCGTCGGGTCCATCCACCGGGCAGCCTACTCCGCCCTTTGATCAGCACCCGAGAGCTTCCAGAGGGGACTGACGTCGTCGCCACGCTTGTGATGATGGGGCGACAGAGCCCCGCGAGCGAGCAGCACGAAGCGCTCGTGTGGTCCGTGAACGAAGACCACTTTGACCTGCGTATCGACTCGTGGATGCCGCCCAAAGAGAACTCGACCGTTCCTGCCGCCGAAGGCCGCGCACCCCACGGCGACTCTCCAATCGGGCCAGAGGTTCTCCCCCCGGCCAGCGTCGTGCTGTCCTTCACCCGTCCCGGACACGGCGTCTATCGGCTCGAGACCGCCGTTCGTGCCTATGTCGAGGCGCCGCGCCCGATTCTGCGTCTCGAGCACACGGCGACACTCATCCGCGAGAGCCGCCGGGACCACCTCCGCGAGGCGGTCGTAACATCGTTGCTCGTGACGCCGATAGGCGGCAGCGGCTCGCTTTCCCTGTCATTGGTCGGTAGCTCCGAGGCCAGGCCCCCTAGAGGGCGGGAGGAGCGCGACCCGGTCCGGGCGACACTGGCAGACATCTCGGGCGGAGGACTCTCCTTCCTGGTGGACGGCGGTATCGACTCCGGCCAGCTCGTGCGAATCTTCATGCCGCTCGGTGACGATCCCGATCGCGCCCCGATCATGGTGCTGGCGAAGGTTCGCCGGGTCGAGAAGGTGGGGCGACAACTGCGCTGCCAGGGCGAGTGGGAGTCGCTGCGCGCCGGTGAACGAGACGCCATCGTGCGCTACGTCTTCGAGCTGCAGCGCGGTCGCATCAAGAGTGAGAGGGCCGCCTCGGATGCCGCCGATTCGCGTGACCGCGTTCTGGTGCTCGTCCCTGGCCTCGGCGACGGCGCCGCCAGCGTGGCGCCGAGCCCAGCGAGCTCGATCGACCCGCGACGCCGCTGACTCTCTTCGTATTCTCCAATCCTTTCGATGACCTTCGGTGTTGACCCCGACCGAAGCGTGCGCACCCTCCGTGGCGCCTTGGCGCGAGCTCGCCCTTCAGTGCGCTCCGACCACGCCTGCTCGAATCGCAAGGGACTTCACGCCGCCCCTGCACTTTTCCCCTAAACCCGGCGCAGCGGGTCACGTTCACCCCAAGCGGAGGCGGCAAAAAGCGGCAACCGGCGGTAGCTGGGCGCTGTTTACCACCGAGGGGTCGGCGTGAAGCCGAGCCCCGGAGGCCAGTCACGGCGGTGTTTTACGGGATTGCCCGCACCTTCCATTGACCGGCTCCGTTCGCTCCGGATGTCCCGGGTTCTAGTCCGGGCTCCGATTTGATGAAACGACTCAGACGAGACGCGACAACGCCATCGTATGAGAAATAAACATCACGTCGTCCCGACAGGTTCGGGACTGAACGGGGCCTCCTCTAGTTAATAAAAAGCGATTATGCCGGCCCGCACTGGGACGGACGTCGCCTCTAGCACAAAGGAGCAATATCATGCCGATTTCCATTACTACAAATGTCGCCGCCCTGAATGGTCAGCGCGCCCTCGGGATCAGCCAGGGCGACCAGAACAAGGCCCTCCAGCGGATGACGTCCGGCTTCCGTATCAACTCGGCCATGGACGACGCCGCCGGTCTCGGCGTGTCGGAGAATCTCCGCGCGCAGATCAAGGGTCTCGGTCAGGCCTCCCGCAACGCCGCAGACGGCCTCTCGGTCGTGCAAACGGCGGAAGGCGCGATGGGCGAAATCTCGAACGCCCTCATCCGCATGCGTGAGCTCTCGGTGCAGTCGGCCTCGGACGGTATCACCGACACCGAGCGCGCCTACATCGACACGGAGTTCCAGGACCTCGTCGCGGAAGTCGACCGTATCGCGAACACGACCGAGTTCAACGGCACCACGCTGACGGACGGCACCTTCGCCACCACCGGTTTGGACTTTCAGGTCGGGTTCAAGGACGGAGCGAATTTCCGCATCGCGGTGAACGTCGCGGACGTTAGGACGAGCGGTCTCGGCTTCGGTGGCACGGAGGCCCTCGACTCGAAGGCCAACGCGCAGGCGGCCATGACGGTCCTCGACGACGCGCTCAACACGCTGAACTCGTCTCGGTCGAGCCTCGGCGCCAAGGGCAACCGCCTCATGCAGGCGGCCTCCGCCGTCGACGTGACGCGCGAGAACCTCGCAGGCGCCAACTCGCGTATCCGTGACACGGATATCGCCGCGGAGTCGAGCGCGCTCACCCGTGGTCAGGTGCTAGTGCAGGCGGGTACTGCGATGTTGGCGCAGGCCAACGCGGGCCCGCAGGCAGCGCTCCAGCTCCTCGGCTAAGCGCTCTCTCGGTGACGGCGATGGCATCTAGCCAACGCCGTCACCGACTCTCGAGCCGCCACACGAGTGGCAAAACGGTCATCACCCGTCGGTCTCGGCGGGTGACCACCGGTCTGATGCGCGAAACGAACTAAAGCAATCGCGCATCCAGTCCGAAAGCCCGAGAGCTCACGTGCATCACGCCGCGGGTCCCGGGACGGGCTGAGTCGGTCGGACAAAATGAAGATTGAGCGTACACCGCGCAATTTTCGACGCAGCCGCCCCCTCGCTTCGACTGGGCGCCGATAGGCGCGTACGCTAGCGACGAAGGCGGGCTGCATCGCCCATCGAGGAGCGAGAGCAACTCGATGCTAGAAAATTGCCAGTGGACGCCAATCGGAGTTTTGTCCGACCCACTGAAACCCCGGGTCGAGTCGAACCGCAGTCGCAGGGTGACCTGCGCCGCGCAGACGAGGAGAAGGTCATGACGATTCGAACGGGTGGCCTCGCCTCAGGGCTCGACACCAGCAGCATCATCGACCAGCTCATCGCTATCGAGCGCGCGCCGATCAGTGCGTTGAATACGAAGAAGAGCGGTCAGTCGACACAGATCTCGACCCTCTCGAAGATCAAAGCGGCGCTCCAGAAGATCGAGTCGGCTGCCAAGTCCCTCGACACGCAGGCTGAGCTCTTCTCCATGAAGACGACGTCAACCGCCGAGGCGTCCTTCACAGCCAAGGCCGGCGGCTCGGCGGGCGCAGGTAGCTACGACGTCACGGTCACGCAGATCGCGAAGGCCGCCAAGATGCGGTCCGCCGGCGTCCTGAACACCGACCTCGAGGTCAAAGCCGGGACCATCAGCGTCACGCTGAAAGGCGGCGATGCGCAGACCGTGACCATTGCGGCAGGCGACAAGCTTGCCGATGTTGCTGCCAAGTTCAACGAAGCGGTCGACGGTGCGACGGCGACGGTCATCAACGACGGCGTTTCGAGCTACATCACGTTCAGCTCCGACGCTACTGGATTCCAGAAGGAACAGACTCCCGCCGACGCGCTCGTGGTGGACTTCGACTATACGGGCGCAGTCGGAAGCGAGATCTCGCTGTCGACCATCCAAGCCGCTCAAAACGCCGCGTACACGCTCGACGGGCTCTCTGTGGACTCCGAGTCCAACGAGGTCACGAGCGCGATCTCGGGCGTCACCCTCACGCTCAAGAAGGAGACGACTCAGTCCGAGAAGCTGAACGTAGAGACCGACAACGCGGCCATGGAGACGAAGCTCAAAGCGCTCGTCGACGCCTACAACGAAGCGGTTGAGATGGTCACCAAAGAGACGACGGTAACTCCGACGTCAGACCGCAGGAAGACGCTCGCGGGCGATGCGTCGGTTCGCGGAATTCGGAGCTCACTGTCGACCGCAGCGAGCGCGACGGTCGCGTCCATGGTGGGCACGGCGTTCGAGAATCTGTCGTCCATCGGCATCAAGTCAGACTCGACAGGGAAGCTGTCCATCGACTCGACCAAGCTCGCGACCGCACTCGCGACGAGCCCAACGGCCATCTCGAAGCTGATGAACGCCGAAGATGGGATTTTGGGGCGCATCAAGATTGAGACCAAGTCCTACACCGACACCGATGGAATATTGACCAATCGTTCAAAGGGGCTCGCCGACTCGAACAAGTCCATCGACGAACGCGTGGCGAACCTCGAGACGCGCGTCGAGGCCTATAAAGCCAAATTGGTCAAACAATTCACGGCCTTGGAGTCGGCGCTTTCCAAGATCCAGAGTCAAGGCAACGCGCTCGCCGGCTGGCTGTAAAGCCCACCAGCCGCCCAACTGAGAGTTCCCGGAGGAAGAGACGACATGAACGCCCAAGCCGAGTATTTGAAGACAAAGGTCCTGACGGCCTCGCCCGGCGAGCTCGTGGTCATGCTCTACGACGCGCTCTTTCAGAAGATCCGAGGCGCGAAGATGTGCATGGAAGACGAGGAGTGGGTCCGAACGGGCCAACTGCTCGGTCAATGCCAGGACATCCTCACCGAGCTCACGAGCAGCCTGCGACCGGAGCACTTCCCGGAGCTCGCCCGCAACCTCTACGCCCTCTACTCCTTTGCGCAGCAATCGCTCATCGAGGCGCTGGGTACGAAGAAAATGTTGCTGCTCGACGATGTGATCCGCGTCTTGACCCCCCTCCGCGACGCGTGGATCGAAGCCGAAAAGCAGATCCGCGGAACGAGGCCCCAATGACGCCCCAAGAAGCCGCGTCCGTCGATGTACTGACGAGCAGACTCGATAGTGTCCACACCGCGATCCTGGGCGCCCTTGACGCAGGGGACCGCGAGCGCATCCTGGTGTTGGTCGAGTCTCGTGAAGCCGACGTACGGACCTTGATCGGGATGCTTCAAGAAGACGCAAGTCTGAAAGACTGGACTCGCCGTTATCTCAACCGTGAACGTGCCGTCACGGCGCGCATGATTATCGAGCGCGATGAGGTCCGTCAACAGATCCAGGACCTCGGTGCGGCGCGCGCAGTACACAAGGCGTACACGTCAGGTGGCTTGCGCTGAGCCGCTCCGAAGGCGCTTAAGAGGCTGCTGCTTTTCTCCCGTCGCCGGCCTTCGCGCTGCCGTACGCGAGCTGCGTCAGATGTATGCGATACGTCCACACGTACCCAGTGGGTACGCTTCGGGCGGCTCTCGACACTCTCCTTGCTCCCGTACGACATCGCTTCGGCCGGCTCGGTCCGAAAATCAGCACCCGCCTAGAAGGTGCCTACGATCCCCAGATGTACGGCGGTCTCGTCGGCGAAGTCGCTGAAATCGTAGAACTCTACACTGGCCTTGATCCTCAACCAGGTCATGGGTGACCACGCGAGACCGAGCGTGTAGCGCAGGATGATGCTGTCGGAGCGCAGCGCGCTCCCCTCCGCGACATTGCCTCGACGTCGGAGCCCGTCGAAGCGAGCCACGAGATCGAGACCGGTGTAGACCGGGTACTCGGTCTCGGCGTACCAACCTTCCTTGAGAGAGCCCTCGTCGTAGCCGTCTGGGCCGGGGCCGTAGATGAGCGACGTCTCCGGCGTATCGCCAAGTGACATCTCTGTGTAGCGCGCAAGGTACTCCATGCGGAGCACCCAACGCTCGACCTTTAGGACGAGGTCGGCGCCGAGGATAAGGACGTCGAGCTGGCTCTCCGGATCGTAGCGTCCCCACATGCCGGACGCGCCGACGGTGAGGACCCCGAGACCGTCTCCGAAGCGTGTCGCGAGCGCGAGGCGGCCGCCCGCGGTTGGCTGAGAGTTGTTGTCCACGTAGTAGTAGTGCGCGTTCGGTGAACGGGACGCAATGAAGTCGACGTCCATGGCGTCTGACGGGCCACGCAGGCCGCCGACGGCATACGCCGCGTAATCGAGATCCACGTGTTCGCCGAGCGCGAAGGTGCCGCGTAGCTCCACGCCGTTGTCCACATACGGTGCGGGGAGCACGGAATTGTTCCATTCGCGAAGTCGCAGCATGCGGCCCATGTCGTAAGGGAGCGGTTTGTCCGATGTTCGGTGATTGGCCGGATCGTGCCGATCGGGGAAGTCGCCGAAGCTCGGTGTGAATCGGCCCGCACGGATCGTGAGCGAGTCGTTCACCCGAACGTCCATGTAAGCCATGCCCATCTCGAAGCCGTGACAGCCGTAGCAGGCCTTCACGCTGAAGGCGAGGTGGTCGTTTACGTCGATGTTCGCCTTCAGGGATAGCTCTGTCGTGAAGCCGTCGAAGGTGAAGTCGCGGGCCTCGGGCTCGGTGGCGACGAGCAGGTAGTCGAGCTGGGCGCTCCCCGAGAAGGTGCGTTCGATGGCGTGACCGTCTGTCGTCATCATGACCGGGATGACGACACCAGCAGCAGACCCGAGGACCAGTGCAACGCGCACGAATCGAGACGCGTTCATGGCTGGGCTCCTTCAGCGATCCAGTCCACGACGAGGCCCCGTTCTTCGGCCGTGAGAAAGGGTGGGCCATCAAAGGGCATACGCACCCCACTCAGCGGGCTCTGGCCGATCTTCTGATAGAGGACGCTGTCGCACGGCTGGCCTGGGGCGATGAGAGCGCCAGCGGAGTTCATGCCGCCCTCGAGCAACGAGTCGCGAGACGTGAGATCGAGCCCACCGACCGTGAAGCCGATGTTTCCTTCCGAGCTGCCGCCAGCGCCACTGTTCGGATCGTGGCACTTGACACACTTGGGCATGATGACCTTCGGGAAGAGGTCCCGGCTGAAAGACACCGACGTACTGGGATCCGAGTCCACGTTGATGCACCGTTCGAGCTGGGCGGCGCCGACCTCGGGAGCGAGCTCGCACGCCAGGGCCGTCAACGCGGCGAGAAGGGGGCAAATGAGCCGCCGTACCGTCATGGGGTTGGCTCCGGCTCGAAGGGACAGTTGATGATGAACTCGGTCACTTCGAAGGCGACGACCTTGCCCGCGATAGGCCGAAGCGACCCGTCCTCTGCGATGAGGAAGAGGTCGCTGACCGCCATGATGTCGGAGGCCTTCTCGTCCTGGCTGGTGTCGACGGACTGGGTCTCCTTTGGCACCACCACTCGGACGAGCTGCCAGACCGGGGTCTCCTCTGCATCACCAGGCCCGATGGGGAAGAGGTTGTTGGAGTCGTTCACGTCACCGTCGCCCGTGATGTCGACGCCACGAGCGCCTTCGTCGATGGGCTCGCCACCTTCACGTCGCAACTGGAAGACCCGAGAGATGGGCGCCGTCGCTTTCTCACCCACCTTCGTGAAGTTCCCGAGCACGTGAAGGGGCACTTTGACGCCTCGATAGTAGGCCCGAGTCGGGAGCACATCCCCAGCGCGAGTCTCGAGGACGACGTCGGGGTGAACGATGAGGAAATCGCCAATGAGACCCGTCTCTTCGGGCTCATCGACGAGGCCCGCTTCTTGAGCGTCCTGAAGCGCGGCCACCGACGTGATGGCCTCGCCAGCCCAGCGTTCGGTAACTGGGACGAAATGAATCGTCCACACCGGTGTATAACCGGGTCTACCGGGGATGGCGTCGACGATGTACGCGTGCGGCAGCACGGTCGCCGTCCCGTCGGCCCCCTTCTCGACTAGCGCGTAGAGCGGGAGAGTGCTGTCATCGATGATCCCGACGTTCCAGTACCAGACGCGCTTCCCGCCAGCGAAACCAGAGCGGCGCACGATACGTCGCTCGACCTGATCACCGGCGTCGATCGCAGCAAGCCACGCCGGCTTCGAGCCGATGTCGGGGACGTCTTCCGCCTTAGGGAAGGTCACGGCAGCCTCGAGGACGGCGTCGTCGACGAGCGGCTCGAGGCAGCCGAGGAGGAGGCACGGCGCGAGCACGAGCACGCAGCCCCAGAGCGAGGTGATGGGCATCAGGGATCCTCCGGTGCACGAAACGCGATCTTGAAGCTCACGGCGACCGTGCCGGTGTCAGGACGAACTCGGGATCGCAGTGATGACAAGAGCTTGCGAATGCAGCCGTCGAGGCCTGGAGCGGGCGAGCCCGACA
>CANMLD010000214.1 GCA_947498315.1 Pseudomonadota bacterium
CGTCCGAGGTCGCGCACTGTCATCTCGTCCGAGGTCGCGCACTGTCATCTCGTCCGAGGTCGCGCACTGTCATCTCGTCCGAGGTCGCGCACTGTCATCTCGTCCGAGGTCGCGCACTGTCATCTCGTCAGCAACTCTACTTCGACAGACAATCCTAGCGACAGCGCAGTGGCGACTGCGGCGTGCTCGGCTGGCATTGCCAACTTGCTTCTGTCGAGAGCCGTCCACTGGTCCGCAAAGTCGGTCGCGGTACTCAGTGGCGGCAGGCTGGGCTCGTCCGGTAGCGCGATGAGCTCGACCATGGCGGCGTGACTGTTGCGTGCGCGGCGGCCCGGGACGAGTCTTAGGACAGCGCCACCCGAGTCGCTGATCCAGGCGTGATGAACGACCCTATACGGGGTCTTCGCCCATTCTGCGACGGCCAGGCCACGAGCATTGCACGTCGTATCCCGCGATGGCGTCTCGTTGTGGCTGGTGATTGCGGCAGAGTACGGGGCTCATGGCGACCTTCTCGCGGCCTAGCGTTGGATTCGATGCACGTCTTCAGTCGCGACAGCGATGACGCACGTCAGCACGTCGAGTCGATCTGGAGTCAGCGTTCGAGCCCCAGGCTCTTGAGCTTCTTATACAAGTGGCTCCGCTCGAGTCCGAGCGCGTCGGCGACCTTGGTCATTTGGCCGTCGAAGTCATCGAGGGCGGCCTGAATCAGCTGTCGCTCGGCGTCGTCGACCATGTCGCGCAGGGCACGGCCGCGCTGGTAGGCCGACGTGCTCTTGACGGGTCGCATGCTCGGCAGGGCGCGCGTGATGTCGCGAGCCGTGACGGCGTCGGCGGCGCTCAGAATGATCAGTCGTTCAGCGAGGTTACGGAGCTCACGAATGTTGCCGGGCCAGTCGTGACGGGCGAGGAGGGAGAGGGCTTCGGCGTCGATGGTCTTGGCTCGGCGATCGTTTTCGTAACAAGAGAGCGCCATGAAGTGCTCGACGAGCGCTGGCAGGTCTTCGAGGCGCTCGCGCAGCGCGGGCACGCGTATTGGGAGCACGTTGATGCGGTAGTACAGGTCTTCGCGGAATTGACCAGACTCGATCGCGGCCGTCAGATCCTTGTTCGTCGCCGCCAGGACGCGCACATCGACGCGGATGGGAGTGGTCCCGCCGACGCGGTCGACCTCGCCCTCTTGGAGTACGCGGAGGAGCTTGGCCTGCACGTCGAGGCGCATATCGCCGATCTCGTCGAGGAAGAGCGTGCCGCCGCTGGCCTGCTCGAACTTGCCCTTATGGGCTTTGAGCGCGCCTGTGAACGCGCCGCGTTCGTGTCCAAAGAGCTCCGACTCGATGAGCTCTGCTGGGATAGCGGCACAGTTGACCTTGATGAAGGGACCGGCCGCGCGGCGGCTCCCGTCGTGGACAGCGCGAGCGACCAGCTCTTTGCCAGTGCCGTTCTCACCCGTGATGAGGACGCGCGCCTTCGAGGGGGCAGCGAGGGCGATCTGCTCGCGAAGCTCGGCGATGGCGCGGCCCGACCCGACGATGGCGTTGGTCTTGCTGCGCTCGGCTTCGAGAGCGTCGTGGCTGCGCTTCAGATCGTGGAAAGCGAGTGCGTTTCGAAGGCTCACGAGGAGGCGGTCGGCGCCGACGGGCTTCTCGATGAAGTCGCGGGCGCCGTTCTGAATGGCACGGACGGCGACGTCGAGGTTGGCGTGCCCGCTCATCATGATGACGGGGAGCGCCGGCCAGCGCGTGCGAACTTGCGAGAGGACCTCGAGGCCATCGATGTCAGGGAGCCGCACGTCGAGTAGAAGGGCGTCGATGTCCCCGTCGTCGAGCTGCTCGAGGCCGGCGCGCGCCGTGGCGGCGGTCTCGACTGAGAAGCCCTCGAGATCCAGAAGCCGCGAGAGGCTCGTCAGGATGTTCTTCTCGTCGTCGACGATGAGGACCTTTCGGGTCCCGGGTGATGCGCGATCCGCCACGGTGCCTCCTGCGATGAGCACCTTACCTCAAAGCGACGGAGTCCGGTCAACTCGGACCGCAGCGTCCTACATCTCGGTGACCGAGGCGGCATCGAGCGTCACCGCCGTTTGGGAGAGCAAGCGGCCCGTCGTGCTGGCGCCCGTCTCGAGCGTGATCTCGGTCTGCGACAGCAGGACGCCTGTCGAGACCCTCCTCGATCAAGTCCGGCAGCTCCCCCCGCGCGGCGTCCTCGAGCACCTCGCTGGCGCTGACGCTCCTGAAGCGCCTCGGCCCGATCGCGCTTGAAGCGTGGATCCCGGAGACCTCGCCTTGAAGGCGGTTTCTCGCTCCTGTCGGGCGGGCCTCTAGCTTCCGGCGGCTATGCTCGCGATGAGCCTCGGTTGCGCCGGCACGGACAGCGCGCCGGCACGGACAGCGCGCCGGCACGGACAGCGCGCCGGCTGCCGCGACGGATGATGTCGCCACGACTCCCGCGGACACGACCTCGCCGGCTGACACCGCGGACACGACCTCGCCGGCTGACACCGCGGACACGGGGGCCCCCATCGACCTAGTGCAGCCTGACCTCGCATAGTTGCCACGCCGTGCCCGCTCAGGCCATCGAAGCGACCTCGAACCGTGCACCCGAGCGGGGGCCGCTGCAGGTCGACGTCGGTCCGGACCTATCGACCGTTGACGGTGACCTGGTCGGGCGCCTAGCCTGCTTCGCCACCGGAACGATCCGCACCAAGCACCCGCACGACGAGGGGAAGGCCATGAAAGAAAAAGCGGATTTGCGTTGTCCGCGACGACGCCCGACCCGAGCGGCTCGTGTCAGCGTCGCCGCCGCGTTGGCTCTGATGGCCGCTTGTGGCGACCCCGCGTCGCAAGACGACGGCGACTCATCGGCGGACGAGGGCGCAGCAAACAGCGTGGTCGCCGGACCCGACGCGATGCCGGACGTCGCGGTCGCCGGAGACAGCGCGGTCGCTGGAGACGACGCGACACCTGCCGTCGCGGACAGCACGGTCGATACAGCGAGCACCGATCCCGACGCTGAAGCGAGCGTGCCGTGGAACTTGGGCGCACCGGACGTCGACCTCGAGAGCGTGGCGGGCGTGCGGGTCGAGGAGATGACCTACACGGTGCCGGGTCTGGAGACGCCAAGGACCGTGGACCTGCACACCTGGTACCCGACCGACGATAAGAAGGGTGAGGGCGCGGTGTTCGTCATCTTCCCCGACGAGTTTGCCTACCAAGACGCAACCGTTCGGCCGCCGAGCGGGTCCGAACGGGCCCCCCTGTTGGTCTACTCCCACGGGGGCCGCGGGTTCGCGGGCCAGATCAGCACGGTCGCTCGGCAATTCGTGCGGAACGGATGGGTCGTGGTCGCGCCATCGCATGCCGGTGACACCCTCCCTGACTTCGGCGTGTCCCTCCCCTATTCGTTTACGGCGATCCGCGCATTCGATGTGCTCGCGGCCATCGACCATGTCGAGGACCTGCCCGCTGACCACCCGCTCAGCGGCCGCGTGGACACGTCGAGGGTCCTCGTGATGGGACACAGCTACGGTGGACAGAACGCCTGGATCCTGGGCGGCCTGCCATTCGATCTGGACGGTGTTCGGGACCGCTGCGGTGACGGCTGCACCGACGCCGATATTGCGGCCTACGAAGCTTTTCACACCGATCCACGCGTCGTGGCCGGCGTGTCGCTCGACTGCACCATGGACGCGAATCTGCTGCCCGACGAAGGCTTCGCGCAGGTGCCGGTCCCGATGCTCCACATGAGCGGTACCAAAGGCAACCACGGGATCGGGATCTTCGAGCGCGCCGCCGCGGCGAATCTCACATGGGTCTCAGCCGAAGGCGGTTGTCACGAGTCGTTCACGGGCACCCTGGATTGTCCGACGCTTCCGCTGGAGGAGAGCTTACGAATCGCGGCCGTCTATGCGGTGGCCTTCGGTACCCGCCATGTGCTGCAGTCGTCGGACCCAGCCGTAACCGCCATCCTCGACGGATCGGTCGACGTGTCGACCAGCGCCGAGCTGAAGCGCAGTCCCGGGGCGTTGTAGGAGGTCGTTAGCCTTTTCGCCCAGAGCGGGGCACTGTTGCGCTGTCTCCCACTTGTCCCATCAAGGCGTCACGAGAAGTGGCGAAAGAAGCGGACGAACGCGCGGAGGGGTTCCGGGAGGATTCGCCACACGGAGACGGCTAGTACGGCGAGCAGAGCGGGGAGCGGGAGAGCCACCACCGAGAGGGGCCACCAAACGAAGAGGGCGACCCCCAGCGCGGCAGCGGGCGCGTACGCGGCACCGAAGAAAGCGGCTTGACGAATCTCGGACGAGGTCAGGGTGGAGGACCAGTTGCCTCGGCTCACGACGAGCCACATCCCGGTCAGCAAGAACAGGCCGCCGACGGCCGTAACGATGATTCCTGTCAACCAGTCACTCCCGCCCAGCAGGACCAACGCGAGAGCATATACGGCGAGGAGGCCCGAAGAGGTCGAGAGATGCATACCGAATTCGGTCCGAGTGCTCATGGAGGGACCATCGGTGCTTGCGTGTTCAGACTTCATCCGCGTCACAGCGTCCGGCTCGAAGGGATGGGTTCGGCGTGCTGTCGACGCCACGTTTCTACGAACTCGTGTCCGCCGGGAGCGCGACGCTCGCGGGAGCGGAGCGAGATTGGCTGGACATTGCCCGTCGGTATTGAGCGGGTGACACGCGGGTCCGGCGTTTGAAGACGCGAGAGAAGCTCGTGAACTCCGCGAACCCCGACGCAGTCGCAGCATCCATTACCCACGCGTTTGGCGCGCGCTCACGGATCCTCGACAGGCGCCGCCGTGTCGGCCGGCCCTTTGGGTACTGGACTGAAGAGCTGGTCCGGGATCGTGAGACGCGCGTCGTCACCGAGCAACTCCAAGATCCCGAGCAGTCCGTTGATTCCATTGCAGATCGAGTCGGTTCGAACCGTGAGGATCTCCGGCGTTCGTGGCAAGCCGCCCATGGCGCGTTCGGGGTTAGGGATGGCCCATGTGCTTTCGGGCATGAACGTGGCCTGAAGCAGCCACCGCGTCACTAGGCGCATCGAAAGGGCCAGTCGGGGCCTTTTCCCCACCCGCCGTGCCCGTCCATCTGGTCTTTCTACCCAGCCGGCTCATAACGCCGAAGCTTCGGACCTTCATCGACTTCACCGTGCCCCGGCTCAGGGCGGTGCTCGAGGGGCTCAGTGGGTCGGCCGGCGGCTCACGGCCCTGACCACAACGGCGCGTCCATCCCAGTCTCGATCCACTCGGCGATGAGTGCGAGGCCCTCAGCATCGGGGATCGCGACGCCCAGGTTGGGCATGAACGCCTCGTGGCCCGGGTCGAGGGCCAGGCGCAGGTAGATGAGCGACTGGCCTGGGGAGCCTGGGGAGAGGAGCCTCGCGCCGGGCACGCCGAGATCGCCGGCCTCGGGAGGCTGGCACAGCGCGCTAGCCAGGTCGGCGGTGGCGCGCAGGTCGAGATCGCTCGGCGCGACGCCGCCGGGGCGATGGCAGCTCGCACATTGGACGTGGAGGTAGGTCCGCGCGGCGCGATCGAGGTCGTCTGCCACGGCGCCCGTGAGGTCAGGGAAGGCCTCACCGGGTCCTGTCGGTGATCCGGTGGCGAGGCCGGCCGCCAGCGCGGCGGCGACCTGACTGTTCGGGAGGCTCGGAGCGAGGGCGGCCCATCCCGGCATGAGCGCGCGTTCGAGCTGCGCTGAGCTCGGTCCGAGCGGGGTCGTGGGCGCGCCGCCACCGCGGTGGCAGGCATTGCACTCTTGGGGCGAGGGGTACGTCCACTCGTGCGGCGGCCCGCCGGCTGGGCCCGCGAATAGGCGCGTCCCGCCGGCGTGGAGGAGGTCGGCGTCGCTCCGGTCATTGCGCCACGCGTAGGTGACGAAACGCCAGCCGTCGGCGCGCCGCACCTCGAAGCGCGTCTCGACCGGTCGCCAGTCGGGATCACCCGGCGGCGCCTCGCCGAGCGCGAAGTGTTTGACCAGGACGGTTCCGACGGGGAAGTCCCAAACGTCGGTAGCGTCATCTGGGACCGTGGCCCCGCCGCTCCCCGGCGGGACCCAGAAGCGCGACTTCTCGGCGCCATCCGACCAGAGCGTCGCGTTCACGTGGTAGGGGATGAGCCCCGGGGCCGGCGCGAGCGTCGCGAGCTCCGTGAAGCAGGCGGTCGCCGAGAGGGTCGCCGGAAACGGCGCCGCGGCTGACGGTCCTGCGGCGTCGAGCCGGACGATCCGCGGGTTGGCGAAGAGCTGCATCACGTAGACCTCGCCGTGGAGGTCGGTCCCGAAGCTCACCGGCGCGAAGGCGGCGTCGGCGATGACGGTGCTCTCGAACTCGGTCGACGCGTCTGGGGTGCCGGCGGGGAGCCCCGTCGCGGCCCGGAGCGCCCAGAAGCGTCCGGAGGAGTAGTCCGCATAGAGGTAGGCGCCCAGCATGCCGGGGATCGCGGCCCCATGGTAGGCCACCCCGCCGGTGATCGACTTCCCCTCGGCGTGCGTGTACTCCGCGATCGGGAAGGTCATCCCATCCGGCGAACATCCCCCCGCGGGAGGCATGAAACAGGAAGTACCCTCCCACTCCCGCCAGCCATAGTTGACCCCGCGCTCGAGCAGATCGACCTCCTCGCGATTCCCTTGGCCGACGTCGGCGACGTAATGGGCAAGGGCGCCGGCAACGAGAGCGTCACGCACGTGCGCCTGACTCCGAAGGATGGTCGCAGCGGATGAGCGTCGCGGCGGATCAGGGCGCCTGTGGCGCGGGCGGCGCGGCAGGGACCTTGCCGTTGTGCTTCTTCCGGTAGATGGTCCGGCTGGCCCGGTCCTGTGAGCGCTCGATGCGGCGCTTCTCCGCCGGCGTGACGACGCCGTCGGACTTCGCCTTCACCTTCTTCGCCTGAATGCGGGCCTGCTGAGCCTGTAGTCGCGCCGCCTCTTTCTTGGTCAGCTCACCCGACTTCACGCCTTCCTGAATGCGGACCTGTTGCTTGACTTGGCGGGCCTTCGGCGGTGCCGCCTCGGCGCTCTCAACGGGTAGTGCGGCGGTCATGAACACGGTCGAAACGAACAGAGCAGCCACAGTGGAGAAGACGGAACGGGCGTGACGCATGACAGACTCCTGGGGTTCAAGGGTGTTCGGCAAGCTCGCTGTCGCCGACCTGCCGTGCGAATAGCATGCACCGTGCCGCACGGAGTTTGGGTAAAAAACCCTGAAGTTGCGGCTTTTCGATTCATCGCTGTCGTCTCCGGTTGGAGACGGGTGACAACAGAGATGAGCGGGTGGATTACCGAAGGCGTGCCCGCGGCTCGAGCGCCTCTGCTGCTGAGCCGTTGCGCCTCGCTCTAAGGCGCGGCATCGCGAGGTACTCGCCCTCTTAGGCTCCGGTTTGGTCCCTCTTGGCGCGGCCCATCCGGGAAGTGCAGCGCCTCGCACGCCGGCTCGCTCGGCGGGAAGTGGCCGCTCTCGAGGAAGCGGAGGAGGTCCGGGCCGGCTTCGACGAGGACGCCCTCGGGGCCGAGTCCGATGGTCTGGCCCGCGACCTCGCGCCGTTCGCAGGGGGAAGGAGCGTCGCTGACGCCGCCAATGCCGAGCGTGAGGCCGACGGCCCCGCCGGAGTCGACCGGGCTCAGGACGGCGGGGTGGTTCATGACCATCCGTATACGCGGGCGTCCGCCGTGGCGCTGCATGGTGTGGTAGCGGACGGGGACGGGGCGCCCACCGAAGCGGACCTCCACGTCAGCCAAGCTCTCGACGCCGTCGTCGATGACGGCGAGCGACAGGAAGTAGCGTTGTCCGGTCGGCGGGGCAGGTTGGGCGTCGCCGAGATCGACTTCGATGCGGTGGCCATCCGAGCTGATTCGCAGGTCCACAGGGCTCGCACTCGCGACCGCGATCGACATGACTACGGCGCTGTCCGTGAGCTCGAGGCCGCCTTCGAGGTCGCCGAAGTAGGGCGGGAAGCGGGGGGCGGGGCCTGGAGTGAGGGTTAGCTCGTGCATCATCTCCGGGAGCTGCTTCCACACGAAGACGGGCGCTCCCGGCTCACGTCGGTGGCGCTGGGGCGGGTGCCCTTCGCGAAGCAGCTCGAGGGCGAGCTCGGCCGTGTTCACATCGAAGGCCAGGTGGGGAAACGGCGACGGCGTCGTCAGGTACGCCCGCTTCTGGGGCAGCGGCGGATCGTCGAAGCGACCGACCTCATCGTTGTACTGTGGGCGTGCGTCGGGCGGGAACTCGAGGCGACCAAGCCAGGCCTGAAGGGCGATGAGTCCACCCGTCACCAGGATCGTCGCGGCTGCCCGACGGCGGCGGCTCCAGCGAGAGTCGCCGAGCCATCCGGCGCCACTGCCGACGAGCAGCGGGATCGATCCCATCACCGTCAGCGCGTACGAGAGCTTGTGGTGGTCGAGCGAGACCAGCGCCATGAGCAGCGCGTAGCCGGGCAGGCCCCAGAGCAGCGCCGGGCCGCTCTTACGAAAGCCAGAGAACCCGAGCCCCAGTAGGCCGAGCACGCCGAAGACGAGCCCGAAGGCGCGCAGGTGCTCCAGCGGGATCTGCAGCAGGAGGGGCAG
>CANMLD010000215.1 GCA_947498315.1 Pseudomonadota bacterium
CAGCAGGCCGAGACCGGGCGCGTGTCGATCAAGCTCGGCGGCGACTGATGGCCGGCTGATGGGGACCGGGCCTGACTTCGAGGTCACCCTCGCGCCGCGGGCGTGGCGCCGCGTGGACCCGGGCAACCCCGAGTGCGGCGAGGTGTTCAGCCGCCGCAAGCGCCTGTTTTGGCGCCGGAATCTCAACTGGGGCAAGGACTTGGTCCGCGCTGAGAAGACGCGCGACCCAGTCCCGCTGAGCAGCGAAGTCGAAAGGCGTACGGCGGCGCTCCCGACGATGAGCGTGCCGCACCGCGAGGGCGATCCCGACAAGGAGTACGACGTCGCCATCCTCGCGACGATGGAAGAGAAGACGCCGCAGTTCAATCTGCGCAATGTCCCGAGATTCGTCATCGAAGGCGATCTCGAAGAGATCCAGTGGTCCCGGTCGGAGCTTCCCGACCGCAACGCCTACGAGAAGGACCTCGCCGAGGTCCGTGCTGCGCGTCACGACCCGCCGGTCCTCACGATGGCCGACTACTCGGGCGACGTCTCGAGGGACATGCGCGACCGCAACCACGAGGTCTTCTATGAGCTCGATTGGGAGCAGTGGCTCGGCGCCGAACACAAGAAGGACGCGGGTGGCAAGCTCTGGACCCACCGGCCGGAAGACGGCGGCAAGCGCACCCGAGCGTGGCCCGAGATCCGCATCACGGAGCACAAGTTCTGGAAGGGGCGGCTCATCACGGAGAAGTACTGACGAGAAGTACTGACGAGAAGTACTGACGAGAAGTACTGAGCGTCAGGGGTTCACGCCCAGCTCGCACAGAGAGCGGTTTCTCGGGTCCAGCGTCGCGACGTGGAGCGGGCCCGGCACGATGACGGCGGCCAGGGCGTCGTTGCCTGCCAGCGGGATCGGGGTCTCGCCCACGTTGAGGGCGGCCACGTATCGTGGGACGGTAGTCCAAAGCAGCTCGATCGGGTGAACATAAGGGCCGGGGCTGCTCCCCGCAGGGCTGGCGGTCCACCGAATTCGAGCCGGTCCTGTCATCACCAGCGGCCTCCAGAGCGCGCGCCGTAGCAAGAACAGTATCGACAAGCCCGCGAGGGCGCTGGGGATCCCGATGCGCAGCGTGGGGACTTCCAGCGGAGTAATGGCCTCGAAGAGCGGCGCTGCGACGTCCGGCGCGAGATGCAGTATCGCCCACGGGAGCGCCGCCAGCATCGTCAGTACGGCCAGCGCCATCGGCCCGCCCCACCCCGGCCGTGACATGCGCTGATGATCGCGGATGAGCTTGGCGTACGTTTCGCGATGCGCGGGCGTAGGGGCGAAGCGGTCACCTTGGGGCGCGTCGACGCCGACTACGGCCCGACAGGCCGGGAGCACGTAGAGGACGTAGCGGCCCGGCATCGCGGTCCCGAAGACGGGCACCGGCTCAGTCTCGTCGTCGAGGTAGGCGACGTAGGCGGCACGCGTGACCCAAACCGGGACGCCAGGGTCGCGCGGCTTCGCCCACACGATGCGCCCCGTCACGGTGGCGACGGAGGTGCCGGCGAGATCGGCGACCAAGCGTTCGACGAAGCGGCTAGCGAGGGTGTCTCCGAGACCCGCGCGGGGTGGACGACGCGCCGGTGTGAGCAGCAGCCCGAGCAGCCGCTCTTGGTGCGGAGACAGAACGCCTCGTCGGTTGGCGTTGAGATCGTCGACGTTTCCTGGGACCAGCGCTTCGATCTCGGTCGTCATGAGTGCGACGATAACCCACGTCGTGTGGCCAAGCCACCGCGCGCTCTCCGCTCGCATCCATGAGCCCCGACTGTCAGGCGGCTTCGAGCGCGCTCACGATGGTGTCCGGGTCCTGAGCGCCATTCAGCGTCCGCGAGCCGATCTTGAAGTAGGGCACGCCGCTGATACCGCGCCGAGTTGCGTCGAGCGCCGCCGTACGGATGGCAGCGCGCCGAGCAGGATCGCCCACGGCGGACATCGCGAGCGCGACGTCGAGCCCCGCAATTGTGGCGATGCGAGTGAGGACCGCGACGTCGCCGAGGTTCTCGCCCCGGTCGAAGTAGGCGCTGTGGATGGCGTCGATGACCGCAGCCTTGCGATCCGACGGAGCGACGTCGATGAGGACGTGTGAGCGGCTCGTCTCCGGCGCGATCGTCACCCGGCTGAAGTCGAAGCCCACGCCGTGGCGTGCGCCGGCGGCGACGACACGCGCGAACATCGGCTCAGGGTCACGACCGTACTTCTGCTGAAGGCGTTCACGGAGATTACTCCCACCCTCTGGGGTATCCGGGTCGAGCAGGAAGGGGTGGTAGACGACGGTCACCGGCCGCGCGGTGAAGCGGGTGAGCGCCGTTCGCAGGTTGTGGCAGCCGATACGGCACCACGGGCAGACGGTGTCGTGCCAGAGCTCCACGGTCAGAGTGGCGACTAGCGGAGTCGTCTTCTCGGCACTGGAGGGGGCTGTTGGCGTCTGAGCCGCAGCGGGCGCTTTCGTAGGCGCCTCGAGCGCTGTGGTCGCTGCGGGGCTGGCAGGCGGCGTAGGGCCACTCGGCGCGGCAGCACCCGAGGGCGCCTGATTGCGTGTACACGAGGCCGCCAGAGCGGCGGCGCCCATGAGTAGCACGCTACGGCGGCCGGACTTTGGATCGAAGTCTGATGTCATCGCTAGGCCATCATTGTATCTTTGCTCGGCGTCGGGAAGTCGCCGATGATCTCGACGACCTCTTCATAGATGACGCCATGCTTTTCACAGGCCGCTCTCAGCGCCGCCCCTTCCAAGATCTTCACGGCCTCAAAGTGCATGAGATCCTTGAGGGCAGCCGTGGCCGTCTGACGGGACGTGAGCCTTGTCACCGAGCCTGCCGGCCGCTTGCGCCATGCTGCCTCACCCCCAGCTCGTACCCTAGATAGGCTCGCATCGGGTGGTCAAGGGCGGCCAGAGATCAGGTGCGAGCTCTTACGGTCCGCTGCTCGATGGTGTTCACATAATTCCGGCCGACGACGATCCGCTGCACGAACACGCCGGGTAGGTGGATGTCGTCGGGGTCGAGGGCGCCCACAGGAACGAGCTCTTCGACTTCGACGATCGTGATCCGTCCGGCCATCGCCATGAGTGGGCTGAAGTTTCGGGAGGTTCGGTAGAAGCGGAGGTTGCCGAGGGGGTCGGCCTTCGAGGCGCGCAGGATGGCGAAGTCGGCGGTGAGGCCCGTCTCGAGGATCATGCGCTTACCGCCGAAGACGCGCTCGTCCTTGCCCTCGGCGACGGCGGTCCCGACGCCGGTGGGCGTATAGAAGCCGCCGATTCCGGCGCCACCCGCTCGGATCCGCTCTGCGAGCGTCCCCTGGGGGTTCAGCTCGACCTCGATCTCACTTGCAAGGAGCTGCTCTTGCAGGTCGGGGTTGCCGCCGATGAAGCTGCAAATGCACTTCCGAATCTGGCGCTGCTTCAGGAGGACCGCGAGCCCCTTGCCCTGATTTCCACAGTTGTTCGAGATGACCGTGAGGTCTTTCACGCCGCGGCGCGCGAGCTCCGAGATGCAGTTCTCGGCGATGCCGGACAGCCCGAAGCCGCCGGACATGATGCTCGCACCGTCACCGACGTCCGCGAGCGCGTCCTGGACGGTCTCGTAGAGCTTCTTCGGACGTCGCGGGGGAGTCTCGTGAAAGAGGTCCGTCATGTGGCTTTGGTCCGTCATCGGGGAGGTCATCCTGGCTCCCGCTGCTTGAGCACGTCCTGGAGTGTTTGGAAGAAGCGGTCGAGGTCTCGGCCGTCGATCGTGAGCGGGGGCGCGAACACGAAGCAGCCCGGGAGCAGCCGTTCGATGTGGAGCTCGGCCAGCGTTAGTCGCTTCTCGAGGAGGTCGAGGCGCGCTGGCGCGAGGTGAATCACGCGATATAGGCCCAGGCCACGCGCGTCGAGGCCGAGGCGGTCGACTGCAGCGTCGAGCTGCGCGATGCGGGCCGCCAAGTCACCGCGAGCCGCGTGGCTGCGGACGGCGGCGATTTGCCACAGTAGGCGCGTAGCGCTGAGCTCGTCGCCGTCCCAAGTCGAGATGAACGCGAGTGGCTTCTTCTCGAAGGTCCGGTCGCCCATGAACAGGTGACCGTGTTGACCACCGGCCCAGAGGTGAACGACGTCGGCGGCGGCCGCTTGCTCGTCAGCCCAGAAGAAGCCCGTGCCGCTGCGACCCAGCGCTGTCGTGTGTTCGGAGAGGACGAGCGGGACGCCGGTGCGATCCCGGAAGTCGCACAGCGCCAGCCAGTCGGACGAGCACAGCACCGCGCCCGTGCGGGCTTGAACAGCCTCGACGAACACCCCGATGAGCGTCTCGGCGCCGTGCTTCTGCGTCAGGGCGTCGAGGGCCGAGATGGTGCGGGCCACGCCGCCGTCAGTCGGGTGCGGCACTCGTGGCCAGCCGAAGAATCCCTCGGCGTCAGCATCGAGAGGGCGTCCACCGGGCCCGGGGAAGGTCGAGAAGTCCGTGAGCGACCGTGACGCCGCCGTCGTGTGACCGAAATAGCCACCCGTGAGGCCGACGGCGAGCTGTCCGGCACGTCGGTTGTGCTTCAAGACGCGGATGGTCTTGTCGGTCAGTTCGTCGAGGGCGCTCGTCGTGTACAGGTGCGTCATGCCCTTTGGCAGGAGGGTGCGCCACGCTTCGGCCCACCGAGCCATCGGACGCGTGATGAAGTTCGAGAGCGTGAGCTTGGTCAGCGCTGGCTCGTCGAAGACCCCCGTCGCGAGCGCGTGTTCGAGGAGCGGGTGGCTACGGCCCGTCGGTTGCGCGATGCCATGGCTGAGGCTGGTGACTCGGCCCCGGGCCGAGACGGGCGCACCGCGGCGATCGTGGCGGCGGAGCGGCATCCGGTAATAGCGCGCGCGCCCGCCGAGCTCGCCGTATTGATCGTGATAGATGGCGACCGTGTAGGCCCGGAACTCGCGGTTGATGGCCCACATCGCATCGGCCGAACCCACGCGGTTGCGCCCGCTGATGAAGTCATAACGGGGGCGGCCGTCGCGGCGCATGCGCACCGCCTCGGTCAGCTGCGCAAGGCGCAGTCGCCAGCCGATGCCGCGGCCCCGGGCGTCTGGAGAGACCGTGATGTCGGCGCTGTAGAGGGTGTTGCCGCGGCCGAGGTTCGGGTCCTGTCGCGGGCCGTCGGTCCCCCAGAAGAGCTCGAGCGGGCCGGCGAAGCTCATGCCGACCATGCCCTGCGGGTCTTCGGCGAGGACGACGACCGCGTCTTTGGACTCGGCGACGAGCTTCAGATAGGCGGTGCGGTCGCGGCGTGCCGGCTCGTAGGAGACGTGTTCGAGGTCCGTGATGGCGCGGAGGTAGGCGTCGACTTCGAAGGGGGCGATGGCGCGGACGCGGGTGCCCAAGAGATCGGCGGCGACGCGCTGCAGCGGGATCCCAGTGCTCGCTTCGAAGGCGACGGCGTCGGCAGCGCGAAGGGCTGGGACCGCCGACGTACCACGTGCGGCCGGCGGTAGGCCGAGCGCGGACATACACGCGTCGCGATCGGAGACCTCGAGCTGCCCGAGGCGGCGTAGCACCTTGTCGGCCAGATCGCGCGACCCGGTGTCGAGGAGCACTTCGAGGCTCGGCAACGCGCGGGGGTGGTGGCGTGGCGGGGCGATCCACTTGGGTGCTTTCTGCGCAGAGAGCGCGGCGAGATGTGAGTCGTCCATCGCCACACCGGGCGCGACGCCGGCCTGTTCGAGGAGCGCGGCCAGCGAGCGGTCGATGCCGTCGATGATGCGGTCGACATCGCGCGCCCCCATCGCGCGGTTCAGGCGATAGCGCAGCGTCTTCTCGCCCGCGATATAGACCATCAGCCCACGGTAGAACCGCTGTTCAATCAGGTGGTTCGCGATCGCGGGCGTCGGCAAGTCGAACGCGAACGCGTCTCCGACCGCGCGCGCGTTCGTCACGAGCTGTGGGTACTTCTGAGCGAGGCGCAGAAGGCCGTCGGCGACGATGCCAGCGAGGGTCACGGCAGGTTCGAGGATGTCGACGTGGATGCGACCGCGTACCACGGACGCGCTGTGCGCCCAGGTGGGGTAGGGGTCCGGCCAACGGGAGAGCACGTAACCCGTCTGGGCACGTTTGGCACCAGCGATGAGATCGGGGCCGTCGGGTTGCCCGAGCGCGTCGGTGAGCCAGAAACGGCGGTGCCAGAAGAAGGACCCCGACAGACCGAAGCCGGACTGCACCTCGTCGAAGATGAAAGGCACCCCGTAGGCGCGAGTCAACGCACGAATGGCGCTGAAGAATCGGAGGGTTGCAGCGCGGTCGCCGCCCTCGCACTGGTAGGGCTCCAGCAGGAGCGCGAACACGTCGCCACGCGCGAGGTGCGACTCGACGACGGTGAGGGCGACGAGCTCGGCGGCGAGGCGCTGCCGGTCGACGTCGGGATCCTCTCCAGACGCGGGCGCGTCGAGGACGAAGTCGCGTTTACCCTTGGGGTCGGACCAGGCGGCTTGCCACCCCGCCGGGAAGGTCGCGTCGACGCCGGGCGCTGCGGCGGGGAAGGGCGCCCACAGCGTCTCGAAGCCGGCGAGCTGATACGGCGCGCGCTTCTCTTCGTTCCAGGTGCTGAACAGCGGGAGGAGCGTGCGGCCATGGAAGCTGCCTTCGAAGGCGACGATTCGTGTGCCGGCGGCAGCGCCGAGGCGACGGCCAGGGCCGCCCATGAGCCCGCCGTAACGCCGGGCGAGGTGGAGCGCCTTCTCGATGGCTTCGGAGCCACCGTTCGTCAGGCTCAGGTACTTGAGGCGCGGCGAGCCGAGCGCCACGACCGCCTTAGCGAAATCGACGGTTGCCGGTGCATCAGGCGCCCGCGTGTCTTGGGCCGAGAGCAGGTGCTCGTCGAGGCGGCCGTCGTCGAGCGCCGCTTGCACGAGCCCCGGCCGCGCGCCTGCCGGCAGCGTGGCGATCTGGCTAGCGGCGTCGATGATCTGGAGCGCGTCTCGGTCGACTGAACGCAGGTAAGGGCCCTGACTGCGGCCCAAGTCGAACACGATGTTCTTCTTTTCTCGGACCGTGAACCCGTCGCCGTAATAGCGCTCGAGCCAGGCGCGGGACTCGGGGAGCTCGCCGGAGGATGGCAGCTGGATGTCGCGCGAGGGCAGCCGGAAGAAGGCCTCGGGATCGTGCTCCATGAGCTCGGTGCAGAGTCCGCGGAGGCGCTCTTCAGCGTCCGTCCCTGGGGTGATTCGGACGCCGCCGTCGTCGACGAAGAAGCCGAAGCGTGTGGCGATGGCGTCGATGGCGCTGAGGTCGACTAGCGGTCGTCCCCCATGGCGCAGCGACGTCAAGCGCCAGAAGGGCAGCCGCAGTACACGGCCCTCGGGGGTCACTATCGACTCCAGCTCGAGATGGAAGCGCTCGGCGACCTCTTCGAGGACGGCTGCCGAGAACACCCCTTCGAAGGTGGCGCTCATGCGGGCGTTACCGGTCGTGAAGTGCCCGCGAGCGCGGCGTCGAGGGCGGCGTTCGGGGTGCGTTGGGTAGAAGGTATCTGCATCACGGCGACCGGGTAGGTGCCCATGCGAAGTGAGCCCGAGCCACCGGGCCAGTAGTTGCCGCTCATGCCGATCCCGCCGAAGGGCAGAAGGCCAGAGGCGCCGTTGGTGCTGCGATTCCAATTGACGACGCCGGTCGGGACCGCGTCGACGAAGGCTTCGAACGCGTCCTTCGACTCGGTGAAGATAGCCGCGCTGAGACCGAAGCGGCTGTTCGCGGCACGTCGGAAGGCGTCGCTCTCGTCGGTCGCGAGCTCGAAGGCGACGTTGGGCCCGAAGAGCTCTTCGTGGACGATGGACTCGTGGCCAGTGACCTCATAGAGGCTTGGGGTCACGAAGCACGCGCCGAGGTGTTCTGACTCGACGAGCACCCGGGCTCCGTCCGCCTTCGCAGCCTCGAGCCCTTTCAAGAAGTGACGCGTGGCGGTCTGGCTGGCGAGGGGGCCGAGGAAGGTCTCAGCGAGCGTTGGATCACCCGGCCGTATCGCTCGGAAAGCGGCCGCGAGGCGCTCCCGAAGCGCCGGTGCGACGCCGGGCGTGGCGATGACGCGCGAGGTGGCCGTGCAGCGTTGCCCCGCTGTGAAGAGCGCACCGAGCAGGATCTCGCGGACGGCGTGATCGAGGCGCGCCGTATCGGCCCCGACGTCGTCGAGCACGACGACCGGGTTCTTGCCGCCCAGCTCGAGGGCGAGCTTCTTCTCCGGCATGTCGAAGAGCGCCTGCCGGATCCGCCGCGCGGTGTTGTAGCTCCCCGTAAAGATGACCCCGCGCACCGACGGATGGGTGACGAGCGCATGCCCGACCGGGCCACCGCCTTGGACGAGGTTGAACACGCCCGGCGGGAGGCCAGCCGCGTGGAAGAGCGCCGCATAGCGCTGGCCGGTGAGCGGGGTGAGCTCGGACACCTTTGCC
>CANMLD010000216.1 GCA_947498315.1 Pseudomonadota bacterium
GGCGGCGGGACTCCTGGGCGGCGGGACTCCTGGGCGGCGGGACTCCTGGGCGTCGGGGCTCCTGGGCGTCGGGACTCCTGGGCGGCGGGACTCCCGGACGGCGGGGCTCCTGAACGGTGGGACTCCTGGGCGGAGCGGACCGGGGGGCGTCGTCGCTTCTTTCGACGCCGTCAACGTCGAGCCCCTCCTGGGAGCGGCGTCCTCACCCGATCCACACGCCTTGTGGACTTCGGGCTCGGTCGAAAATAGGTGATTCGAGTTGCCTCGAGCCGCATCCCCGCCCGGCTCGGTCCAAGTCCTCGAAATACGGGGAGTATGTCTTCGGACTTGGCCCGAACCGGGCGGGGCGCGGCACGGTCAACTCTCCCACTTATTTACGACCGAGCCCTTCGTCACGACGAAGAGTTGACCTTCGCCGCCTTCACCCCTAGTCTCCGGCGCGTTCGCCTCAGGGGCCCTTAGGGCGTCAATAGCGAGCAAAAAGAGCCGGAGTGGCGGAATAGGCAGACGCACCGCACTCAAAATGCGGCGGGCTTGCGCTCATACCGGTTCGACCCCGGTCTCCGGTACTGCGAGGGTGTAGCCGAATGAACCTGACGAGTCGATTGCATGCGTGCGACCGACTCGTAGAGGCTCATTCGGCCACACCCTCTTCCCTTCCCTCCAGCCGCCCTCGGGCGCTCCCAGCTCACGAGGAGGGCGCATGAGCACCCCGTCCACGACGTCGGCTTCGCCTTTGCCTGCGGGCCTCGACCTGAACGCTCACCCTGTCGCGTTCATTGGGACTGGCTCGATGGCGCGCGCCATCGCGCTCGGCCTCTATCGTGCGTCGCCCGCCCAAGCGGAGCGCATTGCATGCACTCGCCGTGACGCCGCGGCGCTCGTTGACTTGGCCGCGCTCGGGATCCGCACTGGCAGCGACAACCAAGCTGCTATCGCCGTGGCCGAGATCGTGGTCCTCGCCGTCAAGCCTCAGGTCTATGACGACGTGCTCGCGTCCTGTCGGAACGCCTTCCGGCCCGGGCAGGTACTCGTGAGCGTGCTCGCTGGGATCCCCACTGCCGCCCTCGAACGACATGTCCCCGATGGGGTACGGGTGGTCAGGGCCATGCCGAACACCCCGGCGCTCATCGGACAAGGCGTCACCGGTATTTGTGCTGGCGCCAGTGCTGGACCGGAGCAACTCGAGCTCGCCTCGCGGCTCTTTGCGTCGGTCGGTGAGGTCATCAGCATCGACGAACGGCAGATGGACGCCCTCACCGCGACGAGCGGTAGCGGTCCCGCGTACCTCTTCTACCTCGCTGAGGTGATGATGGCCGGGGCGCGCGAGCTCGGTCTCACGACCGAGACCGCGGACACCCTTGTTCGAGGCACCCTGAGTGGCGCGGCTGCGCTCCTCGCTCAGAGCCCCTATTCGCCCGAGACCTTGCGGGCTCGGGTCACGTCGCCGGGGGGCACGACCGCCCGCGCTATCGATGTCTTCGACGCCGCCGGGCTTCGGCTCACCGTCGCTCGTGCCATGGCCGCCGCTGAACGGCGCGCCGCGGAGCTCGCCCATGGTTAGTAGTCACCTCCCCGAGAGCCCCGTTTTTGCTGAGCTCACCGAGCTCGTCTCCCGTCGCATCGGGCTCCTCGACGGGGGGATGGGCTCGCTCATTCAGCAGTACAAGCTCGAGGAAGAGGACTATCGACGCGGCGGCTACGAGTCGCACCCGAGCCCGCTTAAGGGCTGCAATGACCTCCTGGTGCTTACCCGTCCCGACGTCATCTTGGCCATCCACAAGGCCTACGTCGACGCGGGCGTCGATATCCTCGAGACGAACACGTTCAACGCCAACGCGATCTCGATGGCGGACTATGGCCTCGAAGCAGAGGTCGCCGCCATGAACCGAGCGGCCGTGACGCTCGCTCGGCAGGCCACGGTCGGCGCGGGCCGCCGGGTGTTCGTGGCCGGCTCCATCGGACCCACGACCAAGGTCGCGTCCATCTCCCCCGACGTGAACAACCCGGGGTTCCGGGCGGTCGACTTCGACGGGCTGGTCGCGACCTTCGTGGAGCAGGTCGAGGCCATGCTCGACGCTGGCGTCGACCTGCTGCTACCCGAGACCACCATTGACACGCTCAATCTCAAAGCGGCGCTCTTCGCCATCGAGTCGGTCTTCGAAGCGCGCGGACAGCGCATCCCGGTCATCACGTCCGTCACCATCCCCGATCGCTCCGGTCGCACCCTCTCGGGTCAGACCGTCGAGGCCTTCTGGACCTCCATCGCCCACGCGCGACCCTTCGCCGTGTCGATCAACTGCGCGCTCGGCGCTGCTGACATGCGGCCCTTCGTCGAGGCGCTCGCTACGAACGCCCCGGTGCCACTGCTGTGCTACCCAAACGCCGGCCTGCCGAACGAGATGGGCGGCTATGACGACACGCCCGAGTCGATGGCTGCGGTCCTGGCGGGCTTCGCGCGGGACGGGCTCGTGAACCTCGTCGGCGGCTGTTGCGGCACCACGCCGGCGCACATCCGCGCCATCGGGGCAGCCGTCGCCGGGATCCCGCCGCGCGTCCCACCCGCGCCGCGTCACCGCGCGATCTGGTCCGGACTCGAGAACTACGAGCTCTTCGATGGCGCCAACTTCACGATGGTCGGCGAGCGCACCAACGTGTCTGGCAGCAAACGTTTCCGCGACCTCATCAAACAAGGCGAGTTCGAGAAGGCCCTCGACGTCGCGCGCCAACAAGTCGAGGGTGGCGCCAACATCCTCGACGTCAACATGGACGAAGGGCTCCTCGACGCGCCCGTCGCCATGCGCACCTTCTTGAACCACGTCGCCTCCGATCCGGCCGTTGCGCGGCTGCCGATCATGGTCGACAGCTCTCGCTTCGAGGTCATCGAAGCGGGCCTCAAGTGCGTTCAGGGTAAGGCGATTGTGAACTCGCTGTCGCTCAAGGAGGGCGAAGCGGCCTTCCTCGAGCAAGCACGGCGCGTACGTCGCTACGGGGCCGCTGTCGTGGTCATGGCCTTCGACGAGACCGGCCAGGCGACCGACGCCGACCACCGCGTCTCCATCTGCGTCCGCGCCTACCGAATCTTGACCGAACAGGCCGGCTTCGCCCCGGAAGACATCATCTTCGACCCGAACATCCTCGCGATCGGGACCGGAATCGAAGAGCACGACGACTACGCGCTTTCCTTCATCGAAGCCGTGAAGCGCATCAAGGGCACCCACGGCTACGTGGCTGCCTGCCCGGGCGCGCTCATCTCCGGCGGCGTGTCCAACCTCTCCTTCGCGTTCCGCGGCAACGACCGCATCCGTGAAGCCATCCACGCCGTCTTCCTCTACCACGCCATCGACGCCGGCATGGACATGGGCATCGTCAACGCCGGCCAGCTCGCCATCTACGATCAGCTCGATGCCGAGCTGCGCGAACGCGCAACTGACCTCGTGCTGAACCGCCGTCCCGACGCCACCGAGCGTTTGATCGCGTGGGGCGCCGGCGCCGCCGCGTCGGCGAGTGGGACCACCATGGCCGGGCGCGCCGCCGCCACCCGCGAGTCTCGCCGGGAGCTCCCGCTCACGCAGCGCATCACGGACGCGATCGTGGCCGGTTCCGCTGACTACGTCGACGAGGACATGGCCGAGGCCCTGTCGTCTGGCGCGTACGCGGCGCCGCTCGAGATCATCGAAGGGCCACTCATGGCCGGGATGTCCGTCGTCGGCGAGCGCTTCGGCGCCGGCAAGATGTTCCTGCCGCAGGTCGTCAAGTCGGCTCGCGTGATGAAGAAGGCCGTCGCCTACCTCGAGCCCTACCTTGCGGCCGCCCAAGAGGCGTCGGGCCTCGAGGCATCGGCGGGGAAGGGCCGCATCCTCATCGCGACCGTCAAAGGCGACGTCCACGACATTGGCAAGAACATCGTCGCCGTGGTCCTTCGCTGCAATGGCTACGAGGTGGTCGACCTCGGGGTCATGGTCCCGGCAGACAAGATCCTCGACGAAGCGCTGCGCATCGGCGCGAGCGCGGTGGGGCTATCGGGCCTCATCACACCGTCACTCGACGAGATGGTCTACGTTGCCCGCGAGATGACCCGGCGCGGCATCACGTTGCCACTGCTGATTGGCGGCGCGACCACCTCCAAGAAGCACACCTCGGTCCGCATCGCTCCCGCGTACGCCGGCACTGTGATGCATGTGCTCGACGCGTCACGGGCTGTTACGTCGGTCTCGCGCCTTCTTTCGATAACCGACGGGCCCGCCTATGCGCTGGAGAACCGACGGGAGCAAGAGGACATCGCGCGTCGCTACGAGGCGACGCGCCAGGCGCAGTCGCTAGTCTCTCTCGAGCAGGCGCGCGCTCGCGGGCTGAAAGTGAGTGACGCGGGCGCGCCATCGCGTGCGCCCGACTTCATCGGCAGCCGCATCGTGACCTGCCCGGCGGACTCCCTCGCCGACTGGATTGACTGGGGCCCGTTCTTCCTCACGTGGGAGCTGAAGGCGAGCTGGGAGAAGCAGCTCGAAGACCCAGAGGTCGGCCCGCGTTACCGCGAGCTTCTGAACGACGCCAAATCGATGCTCGCGCGCTTTGTTACGTCCGGCGTGCTTCCGACGGCGGTCTATGGGTTCTACCCAGCGCAGCGTGCAGGCGACGACGTCATCCTCGGCGACGTCCCTGGCGGCACGACCACGCTTCACACGCTCCGTCAGCAGACCCCCGGCGATGACGTCCGACCTTGCCTCGCGTTGGCGGACTTCGTCCGGCCGTGCCTCGCGTTGGCGGACTTCGTCCGGCCGAACGATCATGTCGGGCTCTTCGTGGCCACGGGCGGCGACGTGTCGGCCCTCGTGAAGACCTTCGAAGCGGATCACGACGACTATCAGGCGATCCTGGCCAAGGCGGTGGCGGACCGGCTCGCGGAAGCCATGACGGAGTGGCTACACGCTCGGATGCGCACCGAGTGGGGCGTGCCGGACCCCAGCGACGTCACGATGCGCGACCGCTTCAAGAGCCGTTTCCAGGGCATTCGACCGGCGCCGGGTTATCCCGCTCAGCCGGATCATACCGAGAAGCGCACGATCTTCGAGGTGCTCGAAGCCGGCCGCATTGGCGTGACGCTGACCGAGTCCTGCGCGATGACGCCCGCGGCGTCCGTGTCAGGCATCGTGTTCGCGCATGTGGACTCGACCTATTTCGCGGTTGGCCGAGTGGGACGGGATCAGGTCGTCGACTATGCGCGCCGAAAGGGGATTCGGCTCGAAGACGCCGAGTCGGCGCTCCGCGAGATCCTCGCTTACGACCCGAGCTGAGCGTTCGGCTTTCGACTCCCGGGCCACACCGTCAGGGTGACGGCGAGCGCCGCGAGCAGGGTCGTGAACCAACCGCCATAGGCGATGCTCGCGACGCTGAAGTGCAGCGCTGAGCTGAGGTCCGTGAGCAGATCACCAACGACCTCGTCGCTCCCGGTCGGAGCGAGACGCGCTGTGACTACGTACAAGCAGAAGCCGATGGGGTGCACGAGGGCGCCGACGGCGAGGGCAGCTCGCGTTCGCGCTCGTAAGGTCGGTAGAGCGAGCCAGCGGCGCACCATCAACCCGAGCAGTAGCGCCGCGATGGCGAACGAGCCCATGGCGCGGCGCGCGTACAGCGGCTCGGCACCAAGCAGCTCGGCCAGGGGGCCGGCGCTGGTCAGGAGGAGTGGGAGGGCGCCGACGACGGCGAACGCAAGCAACGTTCGCCTGACAGTCGGCACGGAGGGGCCCTTGGGGACCAGGGGCGCCGAGATCAGGAGCGCGAGAACTCTTCGCGGGTCTTCTGGCCCTGTGGGCACTTGAAGCACGGCGACGCCTTGCGGCAGAGCGCGTTGTGATCGACGAACCAGTCGAGGCACGCCGCCACGCTCACTTCCTGCTGGAGGCGCTTGCACTGAAACGCGGCTTCACCTTGCATCTTCGTCTGGGGCATCAGGGGGTACAGCATGGTCGGCTCCTGGAAGCGAGACCCGAAGGTCTCTGGGTTCGATTGTGGCTGGCACGGTCCTCGTCCCGACGCAGGGAGGAGGACCGAGCTGAAGCGAGCAGGCCATCTGGCACTTCGTCGCTCGGTGTTTCGACACAGCAAGCACCGTGCCAGGACTGCAGACCCCAGCCGGACGGAGACATCGATGGCGGGTCAAGTTGTATGAGTTACAGTGGCTTATGACTCAGCGGATTTTCGACACCTGAGCGGCCCTCGGTGCCACCGAGACGCTGCCGGACATGAAACTGCCACTGGGGTTCACAGGCTCCAGTGCCTTCGAGCGCCTTTAGCGGCGACGTGAGAACGGTTGACCCTGCTAGCGCTGCGGGGGCCCTCTCGCGCGTGTAGCGCTACTTTCATCAGCGATTTTTTTGACCCACTCCCTCGCACCATCGACTCTCCCGGAGCGGAACGGGCTTGAAGGCTCGCCGCCAACCTGGGGGGAACAACGTCATGGGCGAAGCTGCTGTTGCGCTGAATACCAATCGTCCGCTCGAGAAGAACGTCATCCCGTTCCGACCAGCGACCACCTCGCGCCGCAGCGGCCTGAAGGCGACGGCGATCCGCCCTTCACGGCCCGACCACGGCGCGATGGCCGTGACCCTCGACGAGCAAGTCGTCTTGGTGAGCCCAGCTATTCCTGGCGCCGAGCCAGGAGCGCACCTTTGGCTTCAGCTCGAGCCGAAGGAGGGTGCGATGCGCGTCCTCGTTCAGGTGCTCGGTGACAATCAGGAAGGCACCCACGTGCGCCTCAAGCACGTCTGGCCCAAGGATCGCGCTCGCCTCGCGTGATCAGCCTCGACCGCGCTCGCTTCGGGCGCGCCATCGCCGTTGCGCCTCCGACCACTCATGACGTCCACAGCCCCGACCGACCCGGCCCTGATGGACCCTGAACCCAGCGTCTATGCTAGGCTTCTGGGCCTCGAGTCTGTCGGCATACGGCTTGGCCTCGAGCGGATCGCGCCCCTCATGGTGGCGCTCGGTCATCCCCACCGCGTCGCACGCAGAACCGTCATCATCACGGGTACCAACGGCAAAGGCAGCGTCGCCGCCACGGTATCCGCATCGCTAACCGCGGCTGGGCTGAGGGTCGGGCTCTACACGAGCCCCCACCTTGTCTCGGTCCTCGAACGCATCCGCATCGATGATCAGGACCTTGGTGCTGCCGAGTTCGACGCTCTCGGCGAGGCCGTCCTCGGCGCCATCGCGAGTACGGGCACTCCGGCGTCGTTCTTCGAGGCGCTGACGGCGATGGCCTTCCTCGCGTTCGCGAGACACGACGTCGACGTACAGGTCCTCGAGGTTGGCGTCGGCGGCGCCCGCGACGCCACGCGGATCGCTGTGCCGACGCACGTCGCCATCACCCAGATCGCCCTCGACCACGCCGCGCTCATCGGCCCCGGACTGAAAGAGATCGCCGCTGAGAAGCTCGGCGTCACGGCCCCGGGCTCGCTCAACGTCATGAACCTCCCTCCTCGCTTTCGGCAGCAGGCGCCTCCGAGCTGGCATCTGGACGACAATCGGGTTGGCGCGGCGGCGCCCGGCTGTGGCGTCCACTATCAGCTAGTCGGGACCCGCGGCGATGCCGACGCACGTTTTCGCGTCGTGACGCCGGAGCGCACGCTCTTGCTCCCGCCCCCACGGCTGGCGGGCACTCACCAGCTCGCCAACACTGCGCTCGCAACGGCCCTCCTCGTGCGACTCGGCATCTCGGACGATGCGATCGCCGCCGGGATCTCGGGCATTCGCTGGCGCGCTCGGCTGGAGCGCCTCCCGGGCGAGCCGCTCACCATCCTCGATGGCGCACACAACCCCGCCGGGATTCGGAAGCTCGTGGAATCACTCCCCGAGGTCGGGCTCGCCCCGGGCTTCACGCTCGTGTTCGGCGCCCACCCCAAGAAGGACGCTGGCCCCATGCTGCGCCGCTTGGCAGCGCTCGCTGGGACCGTCGTCCTGACGGAAGCGCCGCTGCTTCGTGCGGCGACGCGGCTCGTCCGTCTGCTCCCCAATCATCCCGATCTTCACGTCATCGCTGACTGCTCCGAGGCGGTACGGGCCGCTCGAGCGCTCGGGCGGCCGGTGCTCATCGCTGGGTCGTTGTACCTCGCTGGAGCGGTGCTCCGGTCCATGACCTGAACGCAAGGCCCCGAATCGTCGGCGGGAGGTGCCGCGAAATCGCCCTCCCGCGGATTGGCCTCGACGGCCAAACCACTGTACTCGCGATGGCCAGGGCGTTTCCGGTGGCGAAAGCGGGCTCTCCGAGTATTGGCCGGTAGGCCAATACTCGTCGCAGATTGGCCCTATCGGGCCATTCTGCGGCGGTGAGACACCGGAAGCGACCTGGACGCGCGAGGCCT
>CANMLD010000217.1 GCA_947498315.1 Pseudomonadota bacterium
CGCCGCGGACGACACCGTCGCCGCGGACGACACCTTCGCCGCGGACGACACCGTCGCCGCGGACGACACCTTCGCCGCGGACGACACCGTCGCCGCGGACGACACCTTCGATACCGATTGTTTCCCTGATTGAGCCAGAGTGGCTATGAGCTGACCGCCTTCGCGCGGTCGAAGCCCACGCGCGGGACCTCGACGACGAGGAGGTCGGCGTGAAAAGCCGTCGCCTCCCCCGCGGCGCTCGTGACGTTCACGCTCTTGCCAGGAGCGTCGATGCGAAACAGGTTCTTGGGGTCGGCGATGGGCGAGCCTAGACGCGATGGCGCACCTTCCCTCTCGGCGCCTTCGGGGGGCGGTGGTGGCTCTCGATAAAAGCAGCGACCCACCGTGAGGGAGCCGAGGTGGACCTTTCGGGGCTTCGTCATGGGCGGCTACTCATTGTAATATTTGGGGGTTTAGGCAGTCCGGATCCGCGCAATTGGCATTAGGTATCTGCTCAGGCTTCAGGCACTGGCATACGCAGGTCGCACCGGCGCCGCACTTCATGCCCGCCGCACACTCGTCCTGGGTGCGGCAGACGTAGTTGTCGTCGTCGATGCCGTAGTCCACACACGCGATAGCGCTGATGGGTAGGAGCAGAACGAGCAGCCATTGGCAGGCCCGTTGTGGCCCAAAGGGTCGGCCAGTGCGAGTGGAGTTCATCGGGCGACCTTCATTCCGTGGTCTGGGGGTTCTGGCAGTTCGGATCGGCGCATGCCGTGTTGGGCGTCTGGTCCTGAGCCATACAGACGCAGAAACACCCCGGCCCAGCCCCGCACTTCATCTTGTCGCCGCACTCGTCCTGGTTTCGACAGACGAACAAGTTGTCGTCTACGTTGCCATCAGAGGCTTCGCAGGAAGAGAGGGCGCCGGCAATCACGAGAACCCCGAGAGTGAGGGTCGAGGGCAGGACGAAGAGCGTGAAGGTGCCTGGCATGAGACCTCGAACTAGAAGGTAAGGGCGGCAGAGCCGCCGTAGCCGTCCTCAGAGAGCCACGGGGAGAGCTGAAAGGTCGGTGGCGCGAAGGTGCGGCGTCCGGGCTCGTTCGTGTCGACGTCGATCTCGTCACTCCCATTGCCAGCGACTAGGAAGTAGATCCCAGTCCCGATGAGGGCCGCTCCGACTCCCGCGACGACCGAGCCTGCAATGAGCCAGTTCTTCGAGTCTTCTTCGGACTTCAGGGCGTCGGCTCGGGTCATCCCCGACACGTAGACCCCGGGCGGGAACTCGGCCGGGAACAGCGCGGGATCATCGGACGCCGCCTGTTCGATGGAGAAACGGGTCGCCGTCTTGATCTTGCTGGCCCCGAGAGTGCTTGGAAGGACCGCCGCGAGTGTCCCCCCGACGACCAGCGCGATCCCGGATCCGGTGAGCGCCCAGCCGACGACCGGGTCGCCGCCGCCGGACTCCAATGACTCGGTCTCGGCAGGGAGCAAGGGCACCGCCGTGGGCTGCGGCGTGTAGAGCGGCTGTGGCGTGTAGGGCGGCTGTGGCGTATAGCTTGGCTGCGTCACGGGCTTCGGCGTGTAGACGGGCTGCGGCGTCACGGGCGTCGTGTTGGGTTGGGGCATCACCGGCACGAGCGCAGCGCCACCGACCGGCTCTAGCTGCACCGAGAGTGTCGTCTGCTCATCCGCGAGGATCTGAACGCGCGCGCTCCAGGGTCTATAGCCAGGGAGAGAGACGGCGATGTCGTGGATGCCTGGCGCGACGGGCAACGCGCGAAAGAGCGGCGCTGTGCCCACGACGACGCCGTCGATGAAAAGCTTGGCGCCGGACTGCGAGATGCCAGCGACGAGCCTTCCCATCGTCGGGTCCACCGGGGCGGCCGGCGCGAGGTCGTGCAAGTTCAGGCGCACTTCGAGCACTTGGCCGGGCAACTTGACGAAGCGGTGGCTCGTCGGCGGGAAGCCGTCGCGCTGAAGCAGCACCGTGTATTCGCCGCTGCGCAGCGGCACGAGGCACGGAGTCAGGCACTCCTGCGGCGGGATCGATGGGTTCACCGACGAGACGCGGGCAGACGCGCCCGCGGGCTCGGTGTGGACCAGCACGTCGGAAGCGCGGTCGTTGAGCTGCACGTCGAGGGTGACGACGTCGTAGACCGCGAGGGTGAGAGACTGCTCCCAGGGCTCGAAGTGGTCGTGCTGGACGCGGACTCGGTAGCTGCCCGGCTTCACGAGGACGCCTGAGAGTGGGGTACGGCCGACCTCCTCGCCGTTCAGGAGGACTGCCGCGCCATCGACGGGGGTGCGTATCGACAGGGTCGCTTTCTTCGGTCGGTTCTTGAGTCGATCCTTGATCGAGCGGACACGGTCCTGGACCCGACGGCGTGCGTCCGGCTCGAGGCCGGGCTTCAAGCTGAGCGCGTTCTCGTAGAATCGGAGGGCGAGCGGGTCGTCACGCTGCGCGTCGTAGGCGCGTGCCACGGCGTGTGCAAGCGGCGCCGAGGGGCCGTTCGCGTAAGCCGGGAGCAGCACTTTCAAGGCGTCGTCGAACTGCCCGGCTTCGATGAGCCGGTTGCTGTTGGTGAGTGGGGTGTCTTGGGCCGTGGCGATGGTCGGGGCCAGCGTCAGGGCGACTAGCGACCACAAAGTCAACCGGGCCACGAGACGACGTACGCGGGACCACACTCGGGAGGGCTGTCGGCGATTCACAGCCTGAGACTATCGCAGAATCGCGTTCGATGTCACTCCGCTCGAAAGGACGGCCGCTCAGGCCTTCGGGAGGAACTCATCGAGGGAGTCGGACTCGAGGTCCACGTCCGCAAAGAGCCAGGTGGACAGATAACGCTCCGACGACGATGGGATGATGGCCACGATCTGCTTGCCGGCGTTGACGGGGCGCTTCGCCAGCTGCAGCGCTGCCCACACGATGGCGCCGGACGAGATGCCGATGGGGATACCGTCCTGCTGGTTCACCTGCTTGGTGATGGGGCCCGAGTCGGCCTCTTTCACTCGGATGATCTCGTCGCAGATCGCCATATTCAGGACGGCCGGGACGAAGCCGGCCCCGATGCCTTGAAGCTTGTGGGGGCCGGGCGCGCCGCCCGAGAGGACCGGCGACGCGTCGGGTTCCACCGCGACCATCTGCACCCCCGGCTTTCGCGCCTTGAGCACTTCGCCGATGCCGGTGATGGTGCCGCCCGTGCCCACGCCAGCGACAACGATGTCGACGGCACCGTCCGTGTCGCGCCATATCTCCTCGGCGGTCGTCTTTCGGTGAATCTCGGGGTTCGATGGGTTCTCGAACTGCTGCAGGATGACGCTGCCGGGGATGGCGGCGTTCAGCTCCTGTGCCTTGGCGATGGCGCCCTTCATGCCTTTAGCGCCTTCGGTCAAGATCAGGCGAGCGCCCAGGATCTTGAAGAGCTTTCGGCGTTCGCTCGACATGGTCTCCGGCATCGTGAGGATGAGCTTGAGCCCCTTGGCGGCAGCCACGAAGGCAAGCGCGACGCCGGTGTTGCCGGAGGTGGGCTCGATGAGGACCGTGTCTTTGGTGATGCGGCCGCTGCGAAGCGCGTCGTCGATCATCGAAAAGCCGATGCGGTCCTTCACGCTCGCGAGCGGGTTGAAGAACTCTAGCTTCAGCAGGATCTGCGCTTTGGCGCCGTGGGCCTCTGCCGTGCGGTTGAGCTGAACGAGGGGGGTATTGCCGATGGTCTCGGTGATGTCTTGGTAGATACGGGCCATGATCGCTCGGTCCTCCCATTGGGTCGGTTCGGGTGCCGGGAGGGTGGCGTACGTCGCGCCTCGGCGCAACTCGATCGAAGATCCGATATGCGCAGCTCGCCGCGACCACGGAGGCGACGCTCGGGAACACGGGTGCCACCGAGCACGCGGTCGTCGCGACCCACGCGGCCGGGTCTGCCTCGGTGAGCGCGACCTTCGGTCAGCAGCTCAGCGCCGTTATCGGGTCGTGTCCCTTCCAGGGGGCTGCTGGTCTTCGGAGGCTGCTGGGGCGATGGGACCCTCCACATCACTGCCAATACGGACACGGTGATCGGAGCCGGCTACGACAAAGCGGCCAACGACGTCGCCCGCGCGTAGACGCCGCGATGAACGTGCGCCTCCGGTCGACTGGGCTTGCACGGGCCGAGCGCGTCCACGGGTAAGAAGAGCGTGTTTCTACGATGCCTCCCCGCAATTCAATTCACAGGGTGTTTCTGTTCAGGGAAGCTGAAGCGGAGCGCGTGCGTCCGCTCCTCGAGACCAGTCTCGTCTCTGCCGGCAACTGGGCTGAAGTGCTTGGCCGTTTCACCCGCGATGGCCACGACCCGAGCGCGGTTGAGCGACGATTGCTCGGGCTGGGCCTTACGTGCGTCCCCTACACATCTGCGCATGGATTGGTCACGGCGGCATTGCTACCCTGGACTCGCTCCCACGGGCTGTCCATCGGGGGTCGCGCTTGCTTGGCTCTTGCCTCCGTCGAGAAGCGGACAGCCGTCACGGCCGACCGCGCATGGCCCGCCTTGAGTGACCATCCTGGCGTCCCGATGCCGACCGTCGTGGCTATTCGATAGAGGAGGCGGACGGAGTCTGCCCATCGACGATTACGTCGGCGCCCCGGCGACAATGACATCGGCCCGACCTTGTGATCGTCACCGATGGCCGCAGCGAGGTCCTCCAACTCCTTGAACTCGGCGAGAACCGTGATGTCCTCCTCGCACCCGCTTCGACCGCCAGCCCTGCGCAGGCCCTGAAGGTGGGGACGACGCAGGGGGCGCGGACCAGCCGACTTGGTGAGAGTGGTCGCGTGATGGGAATAGCGCCGTCTTCGGCGGTCCACGTCGCTCGTAGGAGACTGCGGGTGATCTCCCCACCCTCGCCGAAAGGTGGTAGGGGACATGGATGCGAATCTCGATCTTACTGTGCGTATTCCTGTTGGCCTGCTCGGAGGCCTCCACTCCCATCGGAAGCAACGTGCCGGCTGAGGACGTGGACCTTGGCGAAGACCTCGCGGTCGCGGACACTCGCGTGGACGCGGAGGTCCCCGCGGGAGAGGTCGAGCAGGCCAGTGACGGGGCTCCGAGCGACTCGGGGGACACAGAGGGTCAAGGCGATGACGTGAAGACCTTCAGCTGCGTCGAACGTCCGGCGGTGGTGCCTACGCAGACATTCTTTACGGACATCTCGCACGCGAGCGGCATGGACCAAGGGAACTACCTGATCAACCCGACCGTGAAGGTCCCGATCAACGATCACAGCCGGCTGGCCTTTGCAGACCTGGACGGGGACGGCTTTGACGACATCGTCATGCACAGCCTGTTCCCAAACCCGCAGGCGGGGGTCCCCTTCGAACACCTCGTGTTCCTCAACCAAGGCGACGGCACCTTTGCCGATCACAGCGTCGAAAGCGGACTACGGGATGTACAAGCCGGCTTCTTTGCGTTTGGCGACGTCGACAACGATGGTGATCTCGACTGTTTCGCCGGCCTAGACGCCAAGGTCCCAGACGGCCAACACGGTATGTACTTGAACGACGGGAGCGCCCACTTCTCCCTCGTGCCGAGCTCTGGCCTCGATAACTCGACGCTGCCTGCCGCGGTTGGAAACGCGGTCTTCGCGGACTTCGACAACGACGCCGCCCTAGACCTCTATGTGGGCATCGGACAGACCAGCTATGCCGGGGAAGACTTCCTCTTTGCCGGCCACGGCGACGGGACCTTCGAGGACGTCTCGGAGCGCCTTGTGGGCAACCAGTCCCTCCAGTCCAATGGCAGCGTAACGTGCGACTTCGACAACGACGGCGACGTCGACATCATCGTCTCGACATATGGGGTGAGCACGGGCCTCGGCCACAATCTCCTCTGGGAGAATGATGGGGCCGGGCACTTCACCGAGGTCGCGCAAGCCAAGGGTTACGCAGCCCAGTTGACCGGCAACTACTGGCTCGCCAGCACCGGCGAGGGGCTCGACCTCGAGCCCGACGCTACGGTCGCCACCGCCATCGGCGACAACGGCTTTGGGGTCGATTGCGACGATATCGACAACGACGGGTTCATGGACCTCTTCCAGACCGCTATCTCGCACCCGGTCGACGAGGACTACAGCCGCAAGTGGTCCGATCCGACGCAGCTGCTCATGAACCGAGGCCCGAGCGCCTCCTTCTGGTTCGAAAACCGCTTTCTCGCGGCGGGGCTCCCCTTCAATGAAGGCGACGTCGACGGCGCCATCATCGACTTCGACAACGACGGGCGCCTCGACCTCTCGATCTCGCGAGACAGCAAGTATGAAGCCGCGTACGACGCCGATGATCAGAAAGGCTGGTTCGGGCTCATGCGGCAAAAGGCGGATGGCCAGTTCGAGTCGGTTGGGATCGCGAGCGGAATCAACAACCTCGCGAGTCAGTACACTGCCAGCCTGACGGCGTGCACTGACGACAGCGCCTGCTTGGCCCCTGAGAAGTGCCTGTTTGCCGCATGCCGCCTCCCCTGCACCTCTGACGCCGATTGCCCATCGAGCTCAGCTTCCGAATCGTGCGGCTACTTCTGGAGCGCACCGCTCAACATCACTCAGTCCTTCTGCCGCCCCCTGTTCCAGGGGAAACGCGCCCAAAACCACGCGTGGTCGGACATCGACCACGATGGCGATCTCGATCTCCTCGTCGGAGGCCGCGATGGCGGCGGCGGGCGGCCGAACTTCCTGTTTAGGAACGAGATCGGGCAAGAGAACCGGTCTCTCGCGATCCGGGTCAAGGGCGATGGGACCCACGTCAACCGAGACGGGATCGGGACCCGCCTGTCTCTCGTCGCCGAGGGCAAACAACAGCAGCGTGAAGTCCAGAGCAGCCGGGGTATGTACAACTCGATGGATGGGATGACGCAGGTCTTCGGCCTCGGTGATTTCCCTTGCGCCTACTCCCTCGAAGTTCGGTGGCCAGACGGCAAGACGGCGACGTTCCCGGCAGGCACCTTCCCGGAAGGCCGGCTCGAGCTCATCTACCCCGATCAGCTTCGTCTGTGAGGGTCGGCAGGCAGTCAGTCCAAACAGCAGAGTACGCCGCCTTGCTGATCAGGGTTGGTCTTGGTGACCGCGAGACCCTCTGTCGTGCTTTCCGAGCCGCAGTCCCAGCTGTTTGGAAGCCCCGGATACTTGCCGAGGTGATCGCACCAATCGCCGCAGTATAGGTCGTTGCGCAGGCCCTTGCACCCATCATGCGACGACATGACGAGCGGGGCGCAGAGGGCAGCCACCGTCGCGTTCGTGGTGAAGTCGCATCCGAGATCCCCGCACCCGAACAAGTCGTTGGTCGCATCGCCGCTCGTCGTACATTCGAAAGCGCCCGTCGAGGGCATCTGGGTCGTGAAAAAGACTGGGCTAGTGGCGCCGTTCATCACGCCGAGACAGCCCTCGGGGTTGCGATGGAGCACGTCGTCCCTACCAAAGCAGACGTGCCAACCTTCCGCGCTGAGGTCGCTCACCGTGCAGCCGGCGCCTGCGGCGTTCAATCCGTCGTTGCCGGCTTCACGCTCGCACTTGGGCGCCAGCAGATAGGCCCTTCGATTGCTTTCGGCAGCCAGACCCAGCAACGAGTGGGGCGCGAAGGCGAGCCAAATCGGCCGTCGGGCGTACTTGGGCGACTTCGCTGGAGGAGGGCTGGGGTTCGGGACGGCGCGGTGAGTGCCGTTCGGGGCAACTTTTGAACCACGACGATGTGGGGCTCTCGCCAAACCGGGCTCGAGCCCCTCGGCAGAGCGAGTCTGGACGCAGAGGCGGCATCGAGTCAGCGGGGGCGCTCTCGGGTGGTCTTCGGCTCTCGCGGTAAGCGCGGAGTGGCGTTAGGATTGGCGCTTGTTGTCCTCGCTGGCGGCCCTCTCGGCGCCGGGTGCCGAGGCAAGTGGCCGGACGCGATAATGTCGTCCGAATCCGAAGGATTTGGACAAGCTCGAATCCCAAGGATTTGAGCGCGCCCGCCACGAGCTGTATCGCGTTCGGTTCAGCGAAGGTCGATCAAACGGGCGACAGTCCGTTTGATCGGGAGAGCGGGCCTTCGCCCGCAGAGAGGATGACAGCGACGAATCTAAAGGTTCCTCCGCACGGGCAGTCCGTGACCCGAAGTCCGAAGGTTCGAACCAGAAGCTGTGCCCATGTCAGGCTTCCAGGACGCTTCGGCGAGATAGGCCGCTCCGGTGCCTCTCGGGGGGGCTCCGGTAGGACACGTGAACGGAGGCGCGCGTGGCAGGCAGCGGGCGACGGCCCGCTTCGCGACCGTCGCCGATGCCCCCCAAGTAGCGTAGCATCGGGAACTTGGGCGGCGGCATCAGGGCTGCGAG
>CANMLD010000218.1 GCA_947498315.1 Pseudomonadota bacterium
TGCCGGCGCGGCGCTCAGTGCTACTCCTGAGCGGTCGGCGGTCAGCGGTCGGCGGTCGGCGGTCGGCGGTCGGCGGTCGGCGGTCGGCGGTCAGCGGTCGGCGGTCAGCGGTCGGCGGTCGGCGGTCAGCTCCGGCCAGCCGGCCGGCCGACGTGCCTCGCACGGCGCGGCGCTTCCCTGGCCTCGCCGGGCTGACCGCTGACCGCTGAGCGCTGATAGCCCGGCGTCAGCCCCGGCTGAAGCCGGCGCCGCCGGCGCTGGGGGTGAGCTCTGGGGCAGCTACCCCGGGAGACGGGCGCAGGCGCTCGGCAGAGCGGAGACGGAGGCAGCGAAGGCGGCCTCGAGCGCGCGGATGTCCGTCTCGAGGACCTGCCCGTCCCGGATGGACGCCTCGAGCCCCGCCGCAATGCGCGAAACCCCGAAGACCCCGAACATGGCGCTCGACGACTTCAGGTCATGGAGCACGTACTGAAGGCCCTTGATGTCGCCTCGGGTCCAGCTCGCGACCGCGGATTGGACGCGAGAGGCGCCCTGGTCGAGGTAGATGGTTACGAGCGCATTCAGCTCCTCGAAGTCGCCTCCGAGATCCTCGACTAGTTGACGCAGGCAGGATTCATCAACGCAACCATTGTCACTTGCCGAGATGCCGTCGTGCGAGTCGTCATGAGTCACGGTGGGTTGCTCCAGCAGGCCATCGTCTATCCAAATCATCTTCTTCCCCCAAAGCCCTGGCCTCACGGCGTCGCCCACGCCGGAGGAGTCCCCTTGAGCAGCCGGCCGAAGATGGGATGCGCCAGTGTCGCACCCGGTGCCGGACTCGCCCTAAGCTCGGCTAGCTCGACAGTCAATTCCAAGGCCGCTCATCGGCCTAGCTCAAGCTCTCGAGCGCAGACTCTGCACGGGACTTGGCCGCCCGTCATCCTTCTTCATAGGGAATTCCCCACATCAGCGGGACCCCCACGCGCGTGGGTTCACGTTGACAGAGGCGGCGATCGGCAACTACGGTGCGGCTGATGCTGGTGGCGACAAGCCTGTCGCCTTGAAAGGGAACCCGGTTTGAATCCGGGACTGCCCCGCAGCGGTAAGCGAGAACGAACCCCACCCGGCACCGTCGAGGCGACTCGACGCCCGGAAGCACTGGCCCTCATGGCTGGGAAGCGGTGGATAGTAGGTGGTGGCCTTGGCTACCGTGCTCGCGAGTCCGAAGACCTGCCCGCATTCGCCTGAGGGACACATCCACGGGCGATGAAGTGACCTCGATGCCTCGTGGGAGGGCGAGAGGACCGTGCCCGCTATGGCGGTCGCGACCTCTCTTAGTCCGCAAAAGCATCTCGTCCGCGGGGACAAGGGTCGGCGCTCAACGTCTCTAACAGGACCGAGCGTCCCGTCGTCTCTGCGGCCAAGCTACCCCTCGAGGGGTCGAAGGAGCGGCGAGACGATGGCGACGTGGACCCAGTACCCCGTGACTCAACGGCGTCGCAGTTGCTTTGCTACGCTCTGCGAGGGGTTGGGCGGCCTGCGGCTGAGCGCAAGCATGTTCTCTGGCTCAGGAGCAGTCGCGACTGCAGTGGCGTTGGTTGCAGCAGCGGGCTGTGAAGCGACAACCGGCGACGCTGGAGACGCCGCGGCGGGCCAGCGCGTCAGCGCGGATGCGTCAGCGGCCGGAGAGACCGCCTCGTCCGCCCCCGATGCCGACGGACTCGGCGACGACGCGGTTCAGGGCGTGACGAGCGGCGACGCGGCTGAGGCGGACGTCCCGGTCGCTCCGGTCGAGCTTCCACCCTGCCTCGCCCCGAGCTTCCCGCAGCTCGATCGCTATCCCCCCGGGACGGTACTTCTCTTCGACGCCGCAGAGGGGACGGAAGTGGCTTTGACGTGGAACGACGGCGAGGTGCCCACGTGGTCACCGGGTCCGGAGTTGATGCTCCCGACCACCCCAGGGCCGGTGCATGTCCACGCGCGGAGCGTTGGCTGCGAGGCCGTCGCCACCGCGGTGACGGACGCTCGAATCGAGGTCGCTGACGGCTTCGCGTCCTCTGCTGACGTCGCCATCGATGCAGATGACCCGACCATCTCGGGGTGGGCTAGTGAGGTGACGCACGTATCGTACGGGACCGGCGTTGACGAGACCTGGCGCACCCCAGAAGAGGCGCTCGGCCCCGCCGGTGACGATGCGCTCGCGACACTGGTCCTCGGCAACGGTGGGCAGGTCACGCTCGGATTCGATCCCTCAATACGGGACGAGCCCGGCCCGGACTTCGCGGTGTTCGAGAACGCGTTCCTCCAGTTCTACGAGCTCGCCTTCGTCGAAGTGTCGAGCGATGGCGTGCACTTCGAACGATTTGCGAGTCGCTACTTGGGGACGGTGCCAGTCTCACCGTTCGGAGCCCACGATTCGACGTGGATCGGCGGGCTCGCCGGCAAGCATCCCCTGGGGTTCGGCACGGCTTTCGACCTCGAATGGCTTCACTCCGCACCGGCCGTGCAGCTAGGCCTCGTCGACCTCGACGCCATCCGACACGTCCGAATCATCGATATCATCGGTGATGGCGAGACGCTGGACAGCTTCGGCGCGCCGATCTACGACCCGACGCCGACCGCGGGCTCCGGCGGCTTCGACCTCGACGGGATCGCTCGGCTCAGCTCCGACCCGTGAACGCAGCGTTTCTGTGGTTATTGGCTCATGGTGCCGCAGGCGGGCTCGAGGCCGAGCCGCCGACGAGTGAGCCGCGCCCGCTGGACGTCCCCGCCGTTGACGTTCGCGGCAAGCACCGCTTGGACGGAACGGCAGCGACGACGACCCTCGACCGTGCGCGCCTCTCCGAAGATCCGTTAGCAGACCTGCCGTCCGTCCTCGATGAAGCGCCGTCACTGCGCGTTTCGCAGCTCGGCGGGCTCGGGAGCTTCGCCTCCGTCAGCGTCCGGGGGTCGAGCGCGGAGCAGGTACAGGTGACACTGGACGGGATCCCGCTCAACGCGGCTGACGGAGGCCCGGTCGACCTGTCGCTCCTGAGTTTGGGCCCCCTCGAACGGGTCGACATCTACCGCGGGATGGCGCCCCTCGAGCTCGGTGGGAGCGCGATCGGCGGCGCTGTCGCCCTACAAACCCGGGAGGTGCGCGGCCCGTCGCTCGAGTTCGAAGCGGGCGGCGGCTCTTTCGGTACCCGTCTCTCGCGCCTGTGGTCCGCGTGGGGTGGCCGACGTGCGGGCGTGGCGATGGCCGTCGACTACCTAGGGAGCAACGGCGACTTCGAGTACACCGACGATAACGGGACCCTCTTCGGGGGCGCGCCCGATGGTGACGACGCCAGTGTCACCCGCGAAAACGCCGACTTCGACCAGCTCTCGGTGCTCTCGCGCGGCCACGTCTCGGCGGGACCTCTGCGGATTCGGTCTACCAATCACTTCGTCTACCGAGAGGGCGGCCTGCCGGGCCTCGGCCTCTTCCCGACGCGGGCCGCTCGGCTCGAGACGCTTCGGAATCTCGCCGGCGCGTCTATCGCGACGCAGGAGCTCGGACCATGGCGTACGACTGTGACGCTCACTCCGTGGACGTCGGTCTCGCGACTCTCCTTGAGCGATCCGCGGGGTGAGCTCGGGCTCGCCGTCCCGGAGGCGACTCGCGACCAGCTTTGGGCGATTGGCGCGCGGGCGCTCGTCCGCAGTGTGTTCCCGCTTGATGAGGAGGGCTCTCAGCGGCTGACTCTTCGCCTCCTTGGCGACTTCCGCCACGAGTCCTTCTCGCCGTCGGATCGCGGCCGGAGCGGCGTCGAGTCGACGCGCGACTCAGGTACGGTGGGCGGCGAGTTGGGCTGGACTCACGACGACTCGGGGTTCGAGGTCGTGGTCGGGGCACGCGCGGAGCTGGCCAAGAACGACCTGACCGCCCGTGACGCGGAGCCCGGAGAAGCGCGCTTTGCCGACACGAGTGGCGTCGAGGACGGGAGTTGGCGGGTCGCTGCGGTCTGGCGACACGAGGATGGCGCGTTCATCCGAGCGAGCGCGTCGCGTAGCCTGCGCATGCCTTCGCTCTTCGAGCTCTTTGGGAACACCGGCGCCGTCCTCGGCAACCCGACGCTGCGGCCCGAGAGCGCGATCGCGACCGATCTCGGGGTGGGGTGGTCTCCAGATCCGTTCGGGACGGAGGTGAGCCCCGTTCGACTCGCCATCGAGCTCTTCGGCTTCGTGTCTTTCGCGGACGACCTCATCGTTCTCGTCCAGAACGGCCAGGCGGTCGCGCACGCCGAGAACGTGTCGAGCTCGCGCACAGCCGGCGTGGAGCTCGGTGCCAGCTTCGACAGCCCCTGGGTCGGCGCTCGCTTGTCGGGGACCTTTCTCGACGCCGTCAATACGTCCGAGATCGCGGCCGAGGGGGACAGGAAGCTTCCCAACCGCCCGCGGTGGAGAGGTTTTCTCCGAGTGGAGGGTCGATCACGTCTCGGCTCGACTTGGGGCGCTTTCCGGCTGAACACCGAGCTCGAAGCGATGGATGGAAACTTCGTCGACGCGGCGAACAGCACCCTGCTCCAGCCGCGCTTCTGGCTCGGCGTGGGCGTGGGCGCGACCCTCTGGGAGGAGCTGGACGTCTCGGTCGACTTCAAGAACGTGCTTGGGGCTGGCTCTCAAGACGTTATCGGGTATCCCCTGCCGGGATTTCAGGCCATGGCGAGTGTGCGCTGGCACGCCTTCGGCGGGGCATCACAGGTGCGACAGGAGGGCGGCGCTGCCCGGAAGGCCCAGGGCGCGCCCTCGTCCGATGAGGTTCCATGAAGCCCGGTCTGTCGCGACTCCTGCCGTGCCTGCTCTTGGGCTGTCAAGAGGCCACCCTCGATGCGGTGCGTGGAGACGCGAAGGACTGCTCGCTCGCCCTGATCGCCACGGACTATGCGTCCACGAGCGTCGCCCTCCTGAACCGCGACGGGACGGTGTGCGTGGAGCCGCTCATCCACAGCGGCTCGGCGCCGGCCGGCGTGGTGACGGCGCTCTCCGGCGATGTCGTGCTCCCGAGCCAGCCGTCGCCCGATGGCCGTCTGCTCCTCATCGACCGCTTCCCGAACGCAGTGTTGACCTGGGTAGAGCTGGGCCAGAGCACCATGAATCAGACGAGCGTCGCGACGGGGTTCGCGTCGAATCCGCAGGACGCGCTCACCGTCGACGGCGAGCTTCTCGTGACTCGCAGTGCCACGAACCCTTCCCCTGGCATCGAGCCCTTCGATGGCGGCGGTGACGTGCTGATCTTGAGCGGGGCGGATCCAACCCCCGTCGGCCGAATCGGCTTCGAGGCTATCAGCGCGAGTGGCTTTGATCCGAAGCCGTCCGCGATGGCGCCGACCGGAGGCGGGCTGATCGCCGTCGGCCTTGCCCATCTCAGCCGCGACTTCGCCCGAGGCGGTCCAGGGAGGGTCGCGGTAGTGGACCCGATGGCGCGGCAGATCGTTGCGTCCCTCGAGCTCGAAGCACTGACGAATTGTGGGAGCGTGACCCCACGAGCGAGCGGCGAGATCGTGGTCGTGTGTTCCGGCGTCTTCCAGGAGCCACCTCGCCGCGACCAGTCCGCGCTCCTCGTGGCGTCCGTCAGTGGGACGGACGTGACCCTCATTCAGCGATGGGAGGCAGTGGACCTCGCGGGCGACGCCCTCGCGTTCGGTGTCACACTTCTGAGCGAGAAGAGCGCGATCGTCCCCGTCTTCGGCGACCTCGGCACCGGCACACGAGACCGGCTCATCCAAGTCGATCTCGACACCGGAACGCCAACGGAGCTTGGTATCGAGAGCGCCGCCTTCGAGCTGGGATCGCCCTTCTGGGTGCCAGCAGACCGGCTCCTCCTGGTCCCGGACGCGGACCGCCGCACCCCGAGGCTCTTGCGCTACCACCTCCCGGAGGACGGTGGCGCCCCGGAGCCACTCGAACCGCTGACCGTGACACCGAGCTCGGGCTTGCCACCACGGCATTTGGGCGCGTTGCTCACACTCTGAGCAAACACGTGGGACTTTCGTAGCACGGGCGACGGTTCTCGGTGCGACGTGGAGGCCCAATGCCTTGGCAGCAAAGTCGACAGCAGGACGCTCTGACGTTCTACTGCCCCAGCCAATAGGGTCAGAACACCGCCCGCCAAGGTCCACCCAAAGGAAGTCCTGATGAACCTGCTCTTCGCTGCCGCTTTGACCGCCGTCTCCTTCGTCACCGACGGCCCACGGCCCATTCAGGATCTCGAGAAGGTCCCGGAGGTCGCCCGTAAGGAGGTCATGGCGTATGCGAACGAGAAGGTGAGCGGCAAAGCTACCGTCATCGACGTCGAACACATGCAGACCGACAACCTCGACGGCGGTAAGAACACCGACACGCATGTCCTCCTCGCCGAAGAGGCGGGCTCTAGCGGCGGCTGCCGATACCGTGAACACAAGATCTCCCGAGAGGCCTACGACAAAGGTGGCGAAGGGAACGCCATGGGCAGCGCGGGTGAATACGCGTCGGATTGCTGCGCCCTGGTGAACGACTTCCCGTGCGACCGAACGGGCGTGGACTGGATGCTCCACTATGACCGCGCTCGACGGACGGGCAACGGCAAAGCCCTCGCCAAGCTCGCCTTCAAGGCCTTCTACTGGAAGCTCAACACCGTCGATGATGGCAAGCCCGTCTCTGCCACGATGAAGTACACGGTCGCTGATCTCGAAAAGAACAAGAAGGTCGACCGCTTGCCCGCCGTCGACCCGCTGCGGATGGCGATCTCGTGCGAACAACCCGATGAGAAGGGCTACTTCATCTGCCGCGCCAGCCAGGGTGGCAACCACTTGACCTTCGAGTGGCGCCACGTCGGCGACAAGACCAAGACGAGGTTCGAGACCAAGCTCATACGGATCGAGTCCTATGAGGACTGATCCCAGACGCTCACGACTGAGTTGACCGGCGGGCCGGGGAGACCGACTCTCGCGCCGTGCCCGAGCCTCTCCCCGATTCGACGACTGCACGCCCCCGGCCTCGGCGGCACCTCCTGACGCTGGCAATCGTCGCCCTTGGATCCGTGGCCATCGCACCATGGCTCAGTCGCTGCGCGTCATCCGTTGCTAACCCTCTCCCGCTCGACTACGGCGAAGGCCCGCTGCTCGATCAGTCGCGCCGACTCCTGGACGGTCAGCCGGTCTATCCGCCCGACCTGAACGTCCCACCCCACGTCGTCGCCAACTACCCACCGTTCTACCCGGCGCTCACGGCCGCAGCGACGCTGTTCACGGGACCCTCGTACGCCCCCGGTCGGCTGCTCTCGATCGTCGGCATCTTGCTCGCCGCCATCTCCCTTGGCGCCGTGGCACGACGGCTGACCGGATCGCTCGCCGCTGGCCTAACGACGTCGTTGGTCCTGCTGTCCGCGCCATATGTGGCGTCCTGGTCGCTCCTTGCCCGCGTCGACGCCCTGGCCCTCGGCCTTTCGTCGAGCGGGCTCGCCCTCGCGGTCCATGGTCGCTGGCGTGCTGGGCTTTTCGTCGTCTTAGCGGCGGTCTTCACCCGGCAGACCGCCATCGTCGTCGTGCCGGCGACGCTCGGGGTCTGGGCGTGGGCCTCAGGGACGCTACAGGAGGCCCGACGCCCCTGGATGGAGGCCACGGCGGCTCTATTGGTCCTCGGAGCGACACTTCTCGTGGTCACCAGCGGCGGCGCTTGGCTTCACCTCGTCACCGCCAACGTCAACAGCTTCGACTGGTCGGTTACGGCAGCGGTGATGGCGGACCTCACGACGCAGCTCGCCATCCCCATCGCCCTCACCGTCGCCGCCATCGTCACCGCGGCGCTTCGACGCGACCACGCGGCTGTTGCGCTGCTCTTCCCCTTCGCGCTCCTGTCGCTGCTGCCGGCGGTCTCCGTCGGCAAAGTTGGCGCGAACGTGAACTACCTCTTCGACACGGTGGCGGCGCTCGCCCTCGGTGCCGGCATCGCCG